>NZ_JABWRV010000014.1:0-155790 GCF_014269105.1 Pseudomonas sp. SWRI77
TCCCATCCCGAACTCAGTAGTGAAACGATGCATCGCCGATGGTAGTGTGGGGTCTCCCCATGTGAGAGTAGGTCATCGTCAAGATTCATTTCGCAAAACCCCTATCTGCGCAAGCAGGTAGGGGTTTTGTCTTTCTGGCGTTTTTATAGCTCTAGCCCTGTCCCCCGGCAAAGATGTTTTGTCCGTCCTGTACCTCTTCAACTGCGCTCAAGGGTGCGACAATTAATCCTGTTCGTACACGTGACTTTGCCCTGCCTAGCCTGCGTCAAGACTTAGGTTCGGGGCAACCTCGCGCCCGGATAGAGCGATGCCAGCGTGCCGTGCTGCGCATTTATGGACTTTCACCGTCCTATCACTTGAGGTAGAGAGCAAGATGGCCAAGGCCGCCGATGTCGTTGTGCAATGCCTGGAAAACGAAGGTGTCGAGTATGTGTTCGGCATTCCCGGTGAGGAGAACCTCGACCTGCTGGAATCCCTGCGCAAGTCGAAGATCAAGCTGGTACTGACCCGTCACGAGCAATCCGCGGGCTTCATGGCCGCTACCTATGGCCGCCTGACCGGCAAGACCGGCGTCAGCCTGTCGACCCTCGGCCCCGGCGCGACCAACCTGGTCACCGCCAGTGCCTACGCCTACCTCGGCGGCATGCCGATGATGATGATTACCGGCCAGAAGCCGATCAAGAAGTCCAAACAGGGCCGCTTCCAGATCATCGACGTGTGCGGCATGATGGACCCCATCACCAAGTACACCCACCAGTTCGCCTCGGCCGACAACATCCCTTCGCGCATGCGTGAAGCGTTCCGCCTGGCCGAAGAGGAAAAGCCCGGTGCCGTGCACCTGGAGCTGCCGGAAGACATCGCTGCCGAGCAGACCGATGCCATGCCGATCCCGCGCAGCCTGCACCGTCGTCCGCTGGCCGAACATGTGGCCATCGAAGCCGCCATCGAGAAACTGCGCACCGCGCGCAGCCCGATCCTGGTGATCGGCGCCGGTGCCAACCGCAAGATGACCGCCAAGGTCCTCAAGCAATTGATCGACAAGACCGGTATCCCATTCGTCACCACTCAGCTGGGCAAGGGCGTGGTTGACGAGCGCAGCCCGCGCTTCCTGGGTAACGCTGCGCTGTCGTCCGGTGACTTCGTGCACCGTGCGATCGAAGCCGCCGACCTGATCATCAACATCGGCCACGATGTGATCGAAAAGCCGCCGTTCTTCATGGTCCGTGGCGGCACTGAAGTCATTCACATCAGCTTCCGCTCCGCCGAAGTCGATGCCGTGTACTTCCCACAGGTTGAAGTGATCGGCGACATCGCCAACGCCGTCTGGCAGATCGCCGAAGGCCTGGGCGACACCTCGCACTGGGACTTCACCCGCCTGATGGCCATCCGTGAAGCCAACGAAGCCCAAATCGCCGAAGGCGGCGACGACGACCGCTTCCCGATCTACCCGCAGCGCCTGGTGGCCGACATCCGTCGCGTACTGCCTTCTGAAGGCATCGTGGCTTTGGACAACGGCATCTACAAAATCTGGTTCGCCCGCAACTACAAGGCGCACAAGCCCAACACCGTGCTGCTCGACAACGCCCTGGCGACCATGGGCGCTGGCCTGCCGTCGGCCATGGCAGCGCATCTGGTGTACCCGGACCGCCCGGTGATCTCGGTGTGCGGCGACGGCGGCTTCATGATGAACAGCCAGGAGCTGGAAACTGCAGTCCGTCTGGGCATGCACGTTACCGTGGTGATTCTGCGTGACGACGGCTACGGCATGATCCGCTGGAAGCAGGCGAACATGGGCTTCACCGATTTCGGCCTGGACTACGGTAACCCGGACTTCGTCAAATACGCCGAAGCCTACGGTGCCAATGGCCACCGCGTGGATAGCGCCGAAGGCTTGCTGCCGCTGCTCGAGCACTGCATCAAGACCCCAGGTGTGCACGTGATCGACTGCCCGGTCGACTACAGCGAGAACGACCGCATCCTCAACAGCGAGCTGCGTGAGCGCGCGCTGGCGGTGTAAGGCCTAACCCCTTTGCGAGGCAAGTCGGAGCATCATTCCGACTTGCCCCGTGAATACGTTGGGTCAGCATCGAGTGGTATTAAATAAACACCGCTCTTGCCTACGTAAGCTCCGCCATTCTCATGTTCCCCAACCCCTTGGCGAACATGAGAACATGACTATTGGATCAACGCACAACCACCCCGCTCACTTGGCCATCGAGCCTTCAGCCCCGTCCCAGCCATGGGCTGCACGTTATCCCAATCCACCGGACCTTTGTTTTGATTACCGCCGTTTGATCAGTCAAGCGGGAGGTATAGCCCGTGCCACCCAACCGGATCATCGGATATGCATTATCGGCGCCGGTGTTACTGGTTTGACTGTGGCACGGGAGCTGTTGCGCTGCGGTTTTACCCATATCACCTTGATTGAGCAGTCGCAGCGTATAGGCGGGCGTCATTTGACAGTGGTCAACACGCTTGGAGATCACAAACATCCTACTACCCCATTCGAGATGGGGGCCATGCGCATGCCGTTCTTCAACAGGACAGGAGAGGCGCCCAAGGACGGATGCTCGCTCATGGCCTACTACGCCAGTTTGTTCGAGTTGCGCCTTTCCGACTTTCCCAATCCCGGTACACCTTGGGTGAATGCCACCGGAATCTATCTCCGAGAGGGGCAATTGGATGGGAAGGGTGAGCCCACGTTGTTGTTATGGCGTAACCCAGAGGGGCTGACGCCACCGCCCACGCTCACGCTGCAGAGGGTCTATAACAAATGGCGGCGCTTTGCTGAGCAGTTCGCCGCTCAGGTCGCTGCTCACTATGGCACCCGGGAATGGGAGTCGATGTGGTCTGCCATCGTGGAACGCTATCACCGCCTGTCATTTCGTGATCTGGTGCAATTGCCTGCCCTGGAAAACTGGAGTCCTGAACGTCCGGAAGACTTCGGCGGGTTAGGCATGAACAGCGACGAGTCGGCAATTTTCTACGCGATCGGCATCGGTGATGGCAGTTGGGGAGCATTTTACGACGTTTGTTGCTTGTATCCGCTTCGTACCGCGATCTTTGGTTTCAGCAGCCATTTGCAATTGGTACACGGGCGGGTTGATGAAAGCGGCATACCGTACGCAGCACCTTATTTAGGGGCCGGCCGTCTACCTGATAGCAAAGGGCTCATGTTTCAGGGGCCATCCTATCTCGGTCTGGCATCGATGGATGACTGTCTTCTGTTCATGGAGGTCGGCATACAAGGCACATCGCTGTATGACCACTTAATTCAACGACCCAATGGCCTGCTGACTAATAGTTCAGTCTGCGGGTTGCACAAGCTACCTGATGGCCGTATCCGGGTCGAATATCACTGGCAGCAAAGTAATCCGGAACACAGCCAGCGCTTGGATGATGAATTCGACAGCGTGATTCTTACCACGCCTTCCTGGCTAATTGAAACCCAGATACAAATCAGTGGTTTCAATAGGGAGATTCTGCCACAACCGATCATTGATGCTTGGAAGCAGGCCCATTGGGAAACGAGTTGCAAGGTCTACGCCCCACTGAAGAAAAGCTTCCTCGACTCCAATTTGACGCTCCCGCAGATACTGGTCACTGACAGCTTCGTTCATGATGTTTATGCTTATCGCTACAACGAAAGCTACCCCGATGACTGCATCTTGCTCAGTTACACATGGGAAGATGATGCAACCAAATTGGGTGCATTATCTGACGGGGAATTGGCCCACAAATGCATCAAGGAACTCGACCGAATTCTCCTGCGCTGCTCCAACATGGGGGAGGCAATATCCCCTTATATAGATACTCGAAATATCTGCATACAGCGTTGGATGACAGATAGAAATGCCCTCGGCTGTGCAAAGCTGTATAGAGCTGGCACATATTACGATGCGGTTAGGCTGATGAAGTACAACCGCGATCTGAGTGCTGCTTCTGGCCTTTACCTGGCGGGAGAGTCCTTCTCTGTTGACGCAGGTTGGACCGAGCCATGCCTGCGTACGGCGGTCGATACCGTTATCAACCTCTGCGATCGCACGGCAGCAACGTTCAATGGTGGCTTCACCCTGGAGCATTATCCCCATTATCAAGTGCGGTAATGCGGGCACGGGTAGTCCGTAAGTAGGAACTTTCCTTCAATGTGTGCTCTTTTTCCCTACGAGTGTATGGGAGTGACCTGGCTATCATTCCCAAGCTGAACCCCGCTTTACTGGCGCCCTTCCACAACAACAGAAAAGGAAGCCGCCATGTCTGAATATCGCGTCCCTGTTAGTCCGGTACGAATCGCAGTTATCCAGTGCGACCCTCAGGTGGGGATCGACCACTGTGATAGTAACTTGAGCAGGGGGTTGGCATTGGCCCGCCGGGCTGCGCGAGAGGGTGCCAATCTGATTGTGCTACCGGAACTTGCCAACACCGGTTATACGTTTCAATCGCGGCACGAGGCCTATGCCCATGCGGAGAACCTGCAGGAAGGCCGCAGTCTTCAAGCCTGGGCGGGCTTTGCGCGGGACCATAACGTTTACTTGGCTGCTGGATTCGCTGAGCGAGACGGTATGAAGCTCTATGACAGCGCAGTCCTCTTCGGCCCTGAAGGTATGCTTGGGCACTATCGCAAAGCGCACCTATGGAATCAGGAAAAGCTGTGGTTCACCCCAGGCGACCTCGGTTTCCCTGTTTTCGAAACGCCTATCGGCCGTATCGGCTTGCTCATCTGCTGGGATATTTGGTTTCCTGAAGTCCCTCGTTTGATGGCTGCGCAAGGCGCCGACATTCTCTGCAGCCTTAACAACTGGGTGTGGACGCCGCCGCCGCTATTCGATGAGGCCGGGCGCTGTATGGCGACCTACCTGACCATGACCGCAGCACACGTCAATAACGTTTTTATCGCCGCTGCCAACCGTATTGGCAGTGAGCGTGGTGGGCGCTTTTTGGGCTGTTCACTCATTGCGGGCACCAACGGTTGGCCGATCGGTGAGATTGCAAGTGCAGAAGAGGAGAGCGTCATCTATGCCGATGTCGATCTCAGTGCGGCGCGTTCTGCCCCTATTTGGAACAGTCTCAATGATCTCCCACGAGACCGTCGTACCGACCTCTATGACCCAACCCTCGGTTATCGGCTGCATGCTCCGATGCCGCGCTGAGGACTTGGACATGAAAGATCTAAGATTCCCTATTAGGCAATGGCCATCGCTGTTGATGCTGGTGTGTCTGGCGGCGCTGCTGATCGGTAGCCTGTTATTCGGGCAATGGCCGGACTACACGCAAATGACCGCCACTCTTGATCAGCCGCTAAGCCGGTTACGCTGGATCGTCGGCGACATCAGCGAAGTCGCTTTCTATAAGCACGAGTTGCCGGCGCTGGGCTTACTTCTGGGTGCCTGTCTGGCGCATTGGGCCTATGTTCGTGGCTACCGCTGGCAAGGCTTTGCCATTTGCTATGGCAATGGTCTGTGGCCGTGGGTTTTCACAAGCTCCCTGTTGAGTCTGTTGCTCAGCCACCTGTTGTGGGGGTGGACCCTGGCCGGGGGAGACTGGCAACCGACCTTCGTTGCCTTCGTGTCGTTGCCGGCTGCCATGGTCCTGCTGTTTGGCGGCGGCTGGCAGGTGACAATTAGCGGTGCGGTGCTCGGAGCGCTGTTGGTTACGCCTGCAAGCCTACTGCTGGTCAACTATGTATGTGTCCCCCTGGGGTTGCCGGTGCTCATCGGTAACGTTAGCGGCATGGCTGCGGCAAGCGTTGCGGCCTTCATGATGTGCAAGCGTTTCCCGTCATGGGTGAAGCAGGGGCAAAGGCCTAATGGATTGCAGGCAGTCTGCATTCAGCCTGACTACGGTGTGGTCTGGGTCCTTCGACGCGTCTTGGCTGATTTCAGCGAAGCCCCTTTTTTCGGTAATGAGCTTGCCAGTCTCGGCTTGTTGCTGGGCCTGCTGTTGGCTTACGTGATTGCCCCCGCTGCACCTGCCTACGGCTCGCAAATGGTCGTGCAGATGGTGGCAGGGCAAGCTCTGGCGTCATTGGTGGGTGTGTTGGTGTGGCGTCGTCAATGGCAAGCGCGTGGCTGGTATCCCACATACATACCCATTGTCTCGATCGTTCCTGTTGCCGTACTGACTCACGGCGGTGACTGGCAGGTTGTAGTGATCAGCGCAGTGCTGGGGGCGCTGCTCTCCCCGCCGTTGGCGACGGCCATCAGTGAGCGGCTGCCGAGCCATGTGCATGGCTATATCGGTAATGTCCTGTCCATGGCCATCAGCACGTTGGCAATAGTGCCGTTGGTAGGACTCATTGCAGAAGGTGGGGTATGACTGAGGCTACTACACGACTGCCTCGGCTGGCGATCGCCAGCCTGGGTGGCACAGTGAGCATGCAGACTGGTGCGGTGGAATGTGGTGTAACGCCAACGCTCGATTGTGAGAAGCAATTGTCAATGCTGCCGGAGTTGAGGGAGATGGCGCTTCTCGAAGTGGCGACGCTGGGTATGGTACCCAGCGCTTCACTTGGGTTCATGATGCTTCTTGAAGTACTGGCATGGGCGCGCGATCAGGTGGAGCGGGGTGCACAGGCCGTGATTCTCACCCAGGGAACGGATACGCTGGAGGAGACGGCTTATTTCTTCGACCTGCTTTGGCCATTGGATACACCTTTGGTGCTGACCGGTGCGATGCGCTCGGCAAGCCAGCCGGGAAGTGATGGGCCGGCGAACATACTGGCAGCAGCACAGGTGGCGTTAGCCCCTGCCAGCCATAGGCGCGGCGTGCTGGTCGTGATCAACGACCAGATCCACAGCGCGGCGAGCGTTCGCAAGACTGCCAGCTTGGCGATGGCTGCTTTTGAGTCACCCGGCAGGGGTCCCCTTGGTGAAGTGGTCGAGGGGGTTGCGTTCTATCATCAACAGCCTCCGCCACGCTTCGTATTGCCACTCCCCCATCGTCTAGAGCATCGCGTTGTACTGTTGGAGGCCTGCCTGGATGCGGATACTGCCCTTTTGCAGGCCCTGCCGATGCTGGGCTACGAAGGTTTGGTCATTGCCGGCTTTGGTGCAGGGCACGTCTCTGGCAACTGGTCCGAGATGCTGGAGCAACTGCTGCCGAGCATGCCGATCATAGTTGCTAGCCGCACAGGCAGTGGCCCTACGGCGCGGGCGACCTATGGGTTTGTCGGCGCCGAGATTGACCTGCAGAAACAGGGCGTGCACATGGCGGGGCAGCTTTGCCCGCGCAAGTGTCGAATTCTGCTTTGGTTACTGATCGGCACGGGGAGACAGTCACTGTTACATACCTGGCTTAATCAGTAGAGAAACTGCCCGCAGCAGCATAGCTGTGGGCAGTCTTCCGGTGCTTGCTGTGCTAGGGTGCTTGCACTTTTGCTTAACAGGTAATCTCGATGCTCCGCGCCCTCAGCGAAAAAGAACTCCACCGCCTTGAAGACCTGCTGATCACTTACGGCAACGATTATTCGGTGATCAACCTGGCCGAGCTCAATGGCTTTTTCACCGCCCTTGCCAGCTCGCCGGTCACTGTCCACCCCGAACAATGGTTACCTGCCGTTGCAGGTGGCAAGGTGCCAAACTTCAAGAAGCCTGCGCACGAAGAGGCCTACACGGCGCTGATGTTGCGTTATGCCAGCCAGGTGGCGGAAGAGCTCGCTGACAACGTCGATCACTTCGAGCCGGTATTCGAAGAAGGTGAAGACGGAGTGATCATCATGGAGGAGTGGTGCTTCGGTTACATGCGCGGCACCCAGGTCGCAGGCTGGAGCGAGTTGCCTGCGGAGCAGGATCCCCTGCTCAAAGCGATCTCGCTGCACGGCCTGGAAGACAATTTCGAGTTGCTCGACCAAATGAGCGAGGACGACATTCAAGCCTGTGTCCCCCATGTAATCGACGCGGCACGCGCGTTGTACCGTTTCCATCGTCAGCGTCATTGAAGCGACCGCATCCCCTGTAGAAGCGGCCTGATGTCGCTTCTACCCCGATTGTTTCGCTGATCGAAATTATCGTTTCCCTCCCGCGCTAATTCTGTTGCCTGTCGAATCAGTTCAACATGGCCTCCATCAGCCCATTCCGGTGCTGTCCAGGAGCCAAGCCCATGTCGAGCCCAATCAAACTCTACAACTTCCCCAAGTCCGGCCACGCCCACCGCATTGAGCTGATGCTCTCGCTGCTGAACCTGCCCACCGAGCTGGTCTTCGTCGACCTGGCCAAGGGTGCGCATAAGCAGCCCGAGTTCCTTGCCCTCAACCCGTTCGGCCAAGTCCCCGTCATCGATGACAACGGCACGGTCGTCGCCGACTCGAATGCCATCCTGGTGTACCTGGCCAAGCAGTACGACAACGGCACCTGGTTGCCCGAGGAACCCGCAGCCGCAGCCCGCGTGCAACACTGGTTATCGGTTGCAGCAGGGCCCTTGGCGTTCGGCCCGGCCGCCGCTCGCCTGGTCACCGTGTTCGGTGCTTCGTTCAACACCGATGAAGTCATCGGTCGTGCCCATACCCTGCTCAAGGTGATTGACGCCGAACTGGCCAAGTCCCCCTTCCTGGCTGGCAGCACGCCCACCATCGCCGACGTCGCCAACTATTCCTATATCGCCCACGCACCGGAAGGCAATGTCTCGCTGGAGCCTTACGCCAACGTGCGCAGTTGGCTGGCGCGGGTCGAGGCGTTGCCAGGTTTCGTGCCGATGCCACGCACTGCGGCGGGCCTGCAAGCCACCGTTTAAGCCCCAACCCTTCCGAGGAATGCCACCATGCATCAGCTACCAGGCCATCGCTCGTCACCTTGGCACAGCGGTGAGAAGACCCTGCAGGAAAAGGTCGGTGTGTCGGAGCGCATGGAGGTGTTCGGGCAGAAGGTAATCCGCGACCACATGCCCGATCAGCATCGCGCGTTCTATCAGCAACTGCCGTTCATGGTGGCGGGCAGCGTGGATGCCTATGGCAAACCGTGGGCGACGCTGCTCGAAGGCCCGGAAGGCTTCGTCAGCTCGTCCCACCCGCGGCAGCTGATGATCGATGCGTACCTGAACGCAGATGACCCTGCCACACAAGGCCTGGCGGGCGGGCAGGCGATCGGGCTGCTGGGCATCGAACTGCATACCCGCCGGCGCAACCGCATCAACGGCATGATCAGCCAGGCAACCAACGGCCAGCTGCAAGTAACCGTGGAGCAGTCGTTCGGCAACTGCCCGCAGTACATTCAACGGCGCGACTACACCCGTATCGATGAGCCCGCACAAGGTCGCTTCGATGCGACAGCACTCGATGCCCGCGCCGTTGCCATGATCGAGCTGGCCGATACCTTCTTCGTCGCAAGCTACGTGGACCACGAAGACGGCCAGCGTTCGGTGGACGTGTCCCACCGCGGCGGCCGGCCAGGGTTCGTCAAGGTCGAAGGCAACCGCCTGAGCATTCCCGACTACGCTGGCAACCTGCATTTCAACACGCTGGGCAACTTGCTGGTCAACCCCATGGCTGGCTTGCTGTTCATCGACTTTGCCACGGGCAATGTACTGCAGTTGTCCGGGCGTGCCGAGGTGATACTGGACAGCCCTGCCATCACCGCCTTCGAGGGGGCTGAGCGGCTGTGGACCCTGGAGGTCGAGCAGGTGGTGTGGCGCCCGGCAGCGGTGTCGTTGCGCTGGGCGTTCCAGGAATACGCGCCGACCAGTCTGATGACCGGTACCTGGGCAGAGGCCGACGCGCGCCTGCAGCAGCGCGAGCGCCAGCGCCAGTGGCTGGCGTGGCGCGTGGTGCGCCTGGAGCAGGAGAGCCGGGATATACGCTCCTTCTACCTGGCGGCAGATGCACCCGTGCAGTTTGCGCCGGGGCAGCATATCCCTGTGCGTATCGCGCTGGGCAGTGACGCCCCGCTGGTTCGCACTTACAGCGTCTCCAGCGCGCCGTCGGACGGCTACCTGCGCATCAGCGTCAAGGCCCAGGGCCCGGCCTCGCGCTATCTGCATGAACGCATCGCCGTGGGGGATCTGCTTGACGTGCGGCTGCCCATGGGCAGTTTTACCCTGAATGAGCAAAGCGAACGGCCGATCGTACTGATCGGCGCGGGCGTGGGCATCACCCCACTCATCGCCATGTTGCGCGAGCAATTGGCCAAGCGTCAGGCACGGCGTATTCACCTGTTTCACGGTGCCCGCAGCCTGGCGGATTTACCGTTCCAGCAAGAGCTGGCCAGCCTGCAGCAGCAGGCTGGCGCGCTGTTAGGCCTGTACCGCTGCCTCAGCCAGCCTGAAGCAGAGGCTGTGCTGGGCCGCGATTACGAACATGCTGGCCGGTTGGGCATCGAGCAGGTGAAGGCTACGCTGACGCTGGATGACTATGACTTCTACCTGTGCGGCCCCGCCCGTTTTACCCAGGACCTGTACGAAGGGCTGCGCACCGTGAACGTGCCCGACGCCCGCATCCATGCCGAAGCCTTCGGGCCCTCGACGCTCAGGCGGCACACCGATGACGACCAGCCTGTGCTGCAACAGCCGCCGGCTGCCAGCGCACCCGTGCCGGTGTACTTTGCCAGCTCGGCCAAGGAGGCGCGCTGGGCACCGGGCAGCGGGACCTTGCTCGAACTTGCCGAAGCGCGCGGGCTGTCGCCGGACTTCAGTTGCCGGGGCGGTTCGTGTGGCACCTGCAAGACCCGGGTAGTGAGCGGCCAGGTGCATTACACCAACCCACCAGCGGAAATGCCTGATGAGGGCACAGTGTTGATCTGCTGTGCAGTGCCTGCCAACGTGGGGGAGGGCGGGCAGGCCCTGGTGCTGGAACTTTGATGCGGTCTGCAAGGGCTCTTGCAGCAGCACAAAACCTGCTGATACCCGATAATCCCCCAACCCCCGACGCCCAGGAGCTGGCATGGACCACATCCACCTGATGAAGGTATTCGTCGCGGTCGGCGAGCTGGAAAGCTTCGCCGCCGCCGCCCGCCGGCTGGACATCTCGCCTGCGGCGGTGACGCGTGCCGTCAGTGCACTGGAAGAGCAGTTGGGTGTCAAGCTGCTGCTGCGCACCACGCGCAGCGTGCGCCTGACCGAGGCGGGAGGCCGCTACTTGGAAGACACCCGCCACATACTTGCCAGCATCCTCGAAGCCAACGAGGCGGCCGCTGGCATCAACGCCACGCCCAAGGGCGACCTGGCCGTCACCGCGCCGATCCTGTTCGGCAAGAAGTTCGTCATGCCGTGCATCGTACGGTACTTGCAGCAGTACCCCGAAGTGGATGTATCTGCCTACTTTCTCGACCGCATCGTCAACATGGTCGAGGAGGGCATGGACGTGGCCGTGCGCATCGGCCCGCTACCAGACTCGGGGCTGAAGGCACTGCGGGTGGGCAGGGTGCGGCGCATGCTCTGCGCCTCGCCCGACTACCTGGCGCGCCACGGCGTACCGCAGCACCCCTCGGATTTGCCGGACCATGCGGTAATCGGCACCACCAACCTTTCACCCCGGGCGGGTTGGCGCTTCGGCGTCACCGATGAACCGACCTTGGTGCGCATGAAGCCCCGGCTGACGGTGACCAGCAATGACGGGGCGATTGCCGCAGCCAGCGGTGGGTTGGGGATTGCACGGTTGTTGTCTTACCAGGTGGCGGACGAGGTGGCGAGTGGGCAATTGCAGGTGATTCTTGCCGAGTACGAGGAGGCGCCCTGGCCGATTCATGTGTTGCACCGTGAGAGCAAATACGGATCGGCCAAGGTGAGGGCATTCATCGACATGCTGGCCCATGAACTGCGGGCTCAAGGATTGGATTGAGGTCGTACAACTAGCCATTTCTCTGCCGGAAGTGCCGGTGCTGCCTTGGCCACGGGCTAGCAGAGCATGGTGTTCACCTTGGTGTTCGGCATCCTGGTGACGCAGATTGGTTACAGCCCGCTGCAGGCAAACCGGTTACAAGGCCTGGTATTGCATCCTGAAGCCCAGGCTCATTTCTTCACCCTGTTGCAGCAAGCGCAAGCCTGGTCGCCCGGGCAGGTGGTGCGCATTGATCGGGTGGCTGACCGGTTCAAAGCAGAAGAACGCCTTGCCCGGTGGGCAGAACAACAAAAAGTGCTCGCAGCCACTGGCCGTGCAGGCCAGCGAATAGCCCGCGCTGGGCTGTTCGATCACGCAACTGCCAGGCCAACCCCCAAACGCATGATCGACACCCGTCGCTGGCAACGCGCCCGGCGCCTCGAAGCACCAGTCTGCAGGCACCTCTGCCAGGTGTGACGGCAGCCGGCCGTCTTCCGCCAGCCACACATGCTGCGCCGCTGCCCGTAGCCGGGTGTCGGGGTAGCGGGGGAAGTAAGGGTGCAGCCCCAGTCCGTACCAGGTGGCAGCTTCGTCCAGGTGGGTCACATGCAAGTCAAGGTTCAGGCAACCCTCATGCAGGTGTACATCCAGCGTCGCCCGGTAGGCAAATGGCAGCGTACTGTCGAGCGACAGCCGGGCGCGGCGCTCGCTGTGGTGGTCCACATGCCAGGCCTGCTGCCAGGCGCTGCCATGAATCGGGTAAGGGTCGTGGGCGGTGTTGGGCGGCAAGGCCAGCCAGCCCTCGGGCCGTGCGAAGCCCCCTTCGGCAATCCGGTTGGACCACGGCGCCAACGGGTAGCAGGCCAGCTGCCGCGGCGTACCGCTGGCCAGCGCGGCGGGGTCGGAGTGGCGCAGTAGCGCCTGCCCGGTCGCCTTCACCTGCCAGTTGATCAGGCTGGCGCCCAGGTCGGGCGTTAGGCTCAATCGGGTCAGGTGGTCTTGCAGGTGCAGTTCGGTCACAGCCATCAGTGGCTCCTTCGAAAGTGTGTGGTCAGCTCGCCCGGCGGTAGGTCAGCAGCACGATGCCGCACACCACCACGGCCCCGCCGATCAACTGCAGGGTGCTCAGGCGTTGATCGAGCAACGCCCAGCCCAGCAGCAAGGTGGCGATCGGCTCGATATTCATCACCGGCGCGTTCTGCGCCATGTTCAGCCGTGGCACACAGACGAACAGCAGGGTAAAGGCCACGCCATACAGCACCACCAGGCTGGCCAAGGCCGCCCAGCCGCTGGCGCTGACGGGCATCGACAACCCCGAAGGCATCACCCCGCTGACGCCGGCGACCAGCATGCTGGAGAACACGATCAGCAAGGTCAGCAGGCTGCGTACCGGGCCGCGCACGGCTGCCAGTTTGTGATCGGTGATCCACAAGGCGCAGGCGAAGACACATGCAGCGCAGAATGCCAGGCTGACACCCAGGGCCCAGTGCGGGTTGGCATCGCCACTGTCGGCCAGCCGTGCCGGCACATCCAGCGCCAGCACCAGGCCACAAAGGATCAGACCCATGAACAGCACGGTACGGCCGGTCGGGCGCGCACCGCCCAGCGCCCAGCTAAGCAGTGCCAGCAACATCGGGAAGGTATTGCCCACCAGCAGCGCCAGTGCCACCGGAATGCGCGCCACCGCCGAATACAGGCACAGGCTCTGCGTGGCAATCAGCAGGCCGAGCAGCAATTGCCAGCGCCGTGTGCCCGCCGGCATGCCGAGTGCCTGGCGCTGCCACAACAGCAGGCCAGCCAGGACCAGGAAGGTAATGCCTGAGCGGCAGAGGATCGCCAGCAGCACGCCGGTGCCGTCATCGAACGCGATGCGCGCGGCGATGTGGTTGGCGGCGAACGCGCACGCCAGCAGCGCCAGCAGTGCAATTGCCAGCTTGCGCGGAAAGAGGGTTGCGACAGAAGAGGGAACAGCCATGTGCAGGATCCATTTGCAGAGAACGGGGCTGCAGCGCAGCCCCATTGGCATTTACAGCACGACGCTCGGCAGCCACAGCGAGATGGCCGGGATGTAGGTCACGGCCATCAACACCATGAACAGCGCCAGGTAGAACGGCAGCAGCGCCTTTATCGTGGCCTCGATGCTCACCTTGCCGATGGCCGCCCCCACGAACAGCACCGCACCCACCGGTGGTGTGATCAGCCCGATGCCGAGGTTCACCAGCATGATCATGCCGAAGTGCACCGGGTCCACGCCGATGCCGGTAATCACCGGCAGCAGGATCGGGGTGAGGATCAGGATCAGCGGCGCCATGTCCATCACCGTGCCCAGCAGCAACAGCATGAAGTTGATGCACATGAGGATCACATAGCGGTTGTCCGACAGGGTCAGGAACGCCGTGGTGATCTTCGAGGGAATCTGCATCAGCGTCATCACGTAGCCAAAGCTTGCGGCAAAGCCGATCAAGATCATCACGATCGAGATGGTGCGTACCGTGCGGTGCATCAGCTTGGGCAGGTCACGCCACTTGTAGTCGCGGTAGATGAACATGGTCACGAAGAACGACCAGACCACCGCCACGGCTGCCGACTCTGTCGCGGTGAACACGCCCGACAGAATACCGCCGAGGATGATGACCATCGCCATCAACCCCCACAGCGCCTCACCGGCGATCTTCAATGCCTGGCGAAGCGGGATCACTTCGCCTTTGGGGTAGTTGCGTTTCTTCGCGAAGATCAGGCACAGCCCCATCATCACTGCGCTCAGCAACAGCCCGGGCATGACCCCGGCCATGAACAGCGAGGCGATCGACACCGTGCCGCCGGCGGCCAGCGAGTACAGCACCGAGTTGTGGCTGGGCGGGGTCAGCAGCGCCTGCACCGAGCCACTGACGGTCACTGCGGTAGAGAACTCACGCGGGTAGCCCTTGCGCTCCATTTCCGGGATCAGCACCGAACCTACCGACGCGGTGTCGGCTACGGAAGAGCCAGAGATTGCGCCAAAGAACGTCGAGGCCATGATGTTGACCAGCGACAGCCCGCCGCGCACGAAGCCTACCAGCACCCCGGCGAACGCCACCAGCCGGCGTGACATGCCGCCTTCGGCCATGATCGCGCCGGCCAGCACGAAGAACGGAATCGCCAGCAGCGAAAACTTGTTAACCCCACTGGCGACCTGGATCATCATCGCCTGCAGCGGGATGTCGATCCACCAGGCGCCGATCAATGCCGATAGGCCCAGCGCATAGGCCACCGGCATGCCGATCAGGATCAGCGCGATGAAACTGCCCAACAGAATGAACGCATCCATTTACGCAGCTCCTTCGTTTTCTTCGACCAGGTCAAAGCGCACCACCTTGCGGTTGCTTTGATCGCCCAGCAGGAGTCTTTCCAGCACGAACACCAGCGTCAGCACGCCACCGATCGGGATCGGCGCGTAGGTCATGCCCACCCGCACACCGGGCAGCGAGGCCAGCGACTGGTTCCAGGTGGTGATGCACAGCCTGGTGCCGTAGTAGGTCATGAACACGCACACCACGATCATCAGCAGTTGCACCAGCAGCGCGACCAGCTGGCGCTGCAGCGGTGGCAAACGGTCGGTGATCATCCCCACCGCCATATGCGCCCCGGCGCGGTAGCTGGCGGCGGCACCGACGAAAGTGAACACCACCATCAGCAGGATCGAGACTGGCTCTGGCCAGCTGGAGCCGGTGCCCAGCACGTAGCGGGCGAAGATGCCCCACGGAATGATCAGCGTCATGGCCAGGATCGACAGGCCCGCGATCCAGATGCAACTGCGGTACAGCGTGTCGTTCACGCTCAGGAAAAGCGATTTCATAGGCATCACCAAAGCGGCAGTGCGGCGGCCGCCGCACTGCCGAGGTCGTCTTGGAAGGGGCGGTATTACTGGACGGCGTCGATACGCTTCATCAGGTCGGCGTACGGCGCGCCGTACTTCTCGCGCACCGAAGCAGTGGCCTCGAAGAACGGTTTCTTGTCGACGGTGATGAACTCGACACCTGCAGCCTTGAGCTTCTCTTCGCTGGCGGAGGACTTGGCGTCCCACAGCGCACGTTCTTCCATCTGCGCCTCACGCGCGACCTTCTTCACCAGTGTTTGCTGTTCGGCGGTGAGTTTGTTCCAGGTGGTCTTGGACATCACCACCGGCTCCGGCAAAATCAGGTGGCCGGTAAGGGTGTAGTATTTGGCGCTCTGGAAGTGGTTGTGTTCGAGCAGGGTCGGCGGGTTGTTTTCGGCGCCGTCGATCACGCCCGTCTGCAGGGCGCTGAAGATCTCGCCGGTGTCCATGGCGATGCCGTTGCCACCCATGGCGTTCATCATGTCGATGAACAACGGGTTGCCCTGCACGCGGATCTTCATGCCCTTGAGGTCTTCCAGGCTGCGTACCGGTTTTTTCGTATAGATGCTGCGCGAGCCGCCATCCATCCAGGCCAGGGCTACCAGGTTGAATTCGGAGTTGGTGATCTTGTCGAGGATCTCTTGGCCGATGTCGCCGTCGATGATCTTGCGCATGTGCTCATGGTCGCGGAACACGAACGGCATGTTGAACACGTTCACATCCGGCACCACCGGGCCGACGATACCCAGGCTGACCCGAGTCATCTGCACGGCACCGATCTGCGCCTGCTCGATCACTTCCTTCTCGGAGCCGAGTACCCCACCGGCGAACATCTTGAAGGTGATTTCGCCATTGCTGGCGGCTTCGAGCTTCTTGCCCATGTTCTGTTCAGCGACCACGGTCGGGTAGCCGGCCGGGTGGATTTCGGCGAACTTGATGTCCAGCGCGGAGGCCGGCATCGACAGGCTGAAGGCGAAGGGGAGTACGGCAAGGAGCAGCTTGCGTTTGAAGGTCATGATGAAACTCCGTGGTTTTTATTATCCGGTTTCGTTTGTGCGAGCGTTGTTGGCAGTGCGGTTGTTCAGCCTCGGTAGGCGGGCTCCTCCAGGCCTTTGACGCCGAGTTCGAAGGCAAATACCCCACCGGCCAGCGGCTGGTCGGAGAGGTCGATGCCCGCAGGGCGGATCGAGGTGACGAACAGGGTGTCCAGGTTGGCGCCGCCAAAGGCGCACATCGCGGGTTTCTTCACCGGTAGGTTCAGTGAGCGGTCGAGGCGGCCATCGGGGGTGAAGCGGTGGATCTGGCCGGCGTCGTTGCCGCAGATCCAGTAGCAGCCATCCTGGTCGATGGCGGCGCCGTCTGGGCGGCCGGGGAAGGCCTGCATGTCGACGAACAGGCGTTTGTTGTGGGGCGTGCCGCTGTCGATGTCGTAGTCGAAGACCCAGATCTTATGCACGTTGGGGTGCGAGTCCGAGAGGTACATGCGCGTGCCATCGGGGCTGAAGGCCAGGCCATTGGGCACGATCATGCCGTCCTGCTGCAGGTGCAACTGCCCTTCGCCGTCATGCCGGTACAGCGCCCCGACCGGGGCGCCCTGGGGCATGTCCATCAGCATGGTGCCGGCCCAGAAACGGCCTTGGCGGTCGCAGCGGCCATCGTTGAAACGCATGCCGCCCATGGCATGTTCGACGCGACTGAGCAAACGGCTGTCGAGGCTGCCATCGGCCTGGGTTTCGAGCGCGAAGATGCCGCTTTCCATTCCTGCAACCCAGCCCTGTTCGGTGCGTGCGATGCAGGCCAGCATTTCGTCACCTTGCCAGGTGTGGTGGGCACCGTCGGGCTGCCAGCGATGTAGCTGGCGGGCGGGGATATCGACCCAGTACAGGGCTTGTTCGGTGGGGTGCCACACAGGGCTCTCGCCGGTACCGTTGCGGGCGTCGACGATCAGTTCGCAATTCATGGCCGTGTCTCCTGGCGCGCTGGGGTCAGTTGAACGGTCCGGCCACGGCGAAGGCGCCGCCCTGATAGACCATGCTCGGGTCATCGGCGGCAGGCGCCGGTTGCGCTTCAACCGCTTCGCGGAACACCTCGGAGGTGTCTTTGGGCTCATAGCCCAGGTGCGCGGCATGGCGGTTGTCCCACCACATGGTGCGGTTGTCGGAGGCGCCATAGACGACGGTGTGGCCGACGTCGGGCGTGAACAGCCCGCGTTCGATCAGTTGCACCAGGTCGTCGTAGCTGAGCCAGGTGCACAACATGCGCGGGTTCTGCGGTTGCGGGAACGACGAGCCGATGCGGATGCTCACGGTCTCGATGCCATAGCGGTCGAAGTAGAAGCTGGCGACATCCTCGCCATAGCACTTGGACAGCCCGTAGTAACTGTCGGGGCGGCGCGGGGCGTGGGCGTCGATGCGCTCGTCCTGGCGGTAGAAGCCGATAGTGTGGTTGGAGCTGGCGAAGATGATGCGCTTGACCCCATGCTTGCGCGCCGCCTCGTAGACGTGGAACACGCCGCAGATGTTGGGGCCTAGGATGTCTTCGAACGAATGCTCGGTGGACACGCCGCCGAAGTGGATGATGGCGTCTACGCCTTCGACCAGTGCATGCACAGCGGCTTTGTCGGCGAGGTCGCAGGTCACGACTTCTTCATGCGGGCCCGCGGCGGGCGCCATCGGGCTGATATCGGAAAGGCGCAGGACCTCGGCGTAACCTTGCAGGCGTTCGCGAAGGACCTTGCCCAGGCCGCCTGCGGCTCCGGTGAGCAGCAGGCGATTGAGGGGGGTAGTGGTCATGGCCGGCTCATTGTTAGTTGTTGTAGGTTGTCGTATGACTTCGTTGATTATTGGCAGTGGCGTTGGCTGTTGTCAATGAGGCGTGTGCGGCTTTCGCCTGGCTAGGTGGTCAACTGTAGGAGCGGCCTTGCGTCGCGAAAGGGCTGCGCAGCGGCCCCGGAACTCTACCGGCCCCGCCATTGCTGGGCCCGCTTTGCGGGCCTTTCGCGACGCAAGGCCGCTCCTACAGGGAAGCCTGGGTTACAACAGCGACAGGGGGTAGTTGAAGATCAACCGGTTCTCATCGAACTCGTTGTTGCTGTAATCCCGGCGAATACTCGAGTTACGCCACTTCACACTCAAGTCCTTGAACGCCCCGCTCTGGATCACATAGGCCAGCTCCGTCTCGCGCACCCATTCCTTGCCATCGGTAACCGCCCCTGTGTGCACATCCTGCCCGCTGATGTAGCGGTTCATCAATGTCAGCCCAGGCACCCCGACGGTGACGAAGTTGAAGTCGTGCCGCACCTGCCACGACCGCTCATTGGCGTTATCGAAGCTTGAGTTGTAGCTGTCGTTGGCCAGCGTCCCGCCGCTGGTGCCGTTGACCCGCATCCAGGTATCGCCATCGACCTTCTGCAGGCCGACCCAGAAGGTGTTGCCGCCGTACTTGGCCGAGAACATCCCCGAATAGGTCTTGTTGTCCAGCTGCCCGGCACGTTCGGAGCCGTCTTCATCGCCATGGAAGTAGCCCAGGTTGGCACCCAGGGTCCAGTCACCCACTGGCTGGCTGTGGCTCAACTGCAGGTACTGCTGCTGGTAGACGTCCTTGAGCACTGCATTCCATAGCCCGACCAGCGTGCGGTCCTGGTTGAACTTGTATTCGCCGCCGACGAAGTTGAAGCGGTCCGAAAGCCCACCGCCGTAGCTCATGTCCTCCATGCTCGCGTCGTTGCGCGGGCTGTTGCCACGGAACTGCCCGCCATACAGCGTCAGCCCGGCGATCTCGTTGGAGGTGACCTGCCCCCCGCGGAACGTCTGCGGCAGCGAACGGCCATCGTCGGAACGCAGAATCGGCAGCACCGGCATCCATTCCCCGATCTTCAGCTCGGTCTTCGAGATGCGCGCCTTGCCTGCCACCGCCAGCCGCCCGTAATCATCGGCCGGCTGCCCATCGTCGTGGCGCGGCAGCAGCGCGGTGCCGTAGGTGCCGCCACCGCCATCGAGCTTGACCGACCACAGCCCCAGCACATCCACACCGAACCCCACCGGCCCCTCGGTGAACCCCGAGCGGGCATCGAGGATGAAGCTCTGCGTCCATTCCTCGGCCTTGCTTTGCGGGTTGCTGGGGTTGGTGAAGTTGCGGTTGATGTAGAAGTTGCGCAGGCCGAGCGTGGCCTTGGAGTCTTCGATGAAGCCCGCCGCCACGCTGGTGCCCGGCAGGCTCCCGAGCATGCCGGCGCCCAGCAGGGCAAAGGGGAGGGTTTGGCAGATTTTCATTATTGTTGTGCTCCACAAAAGGGTGTGGCAGCCCGTCCACCGGGCACGCGCAAGCGGCCTGCGGCGAGGGCGGGTGGGTAATGGACCGGTCAGGGCCTAGGGGGTGAAAACGGGACAGGCGAGCGGCGAGGGTAGTGCGCGAGGTGTGTCGACATGGGATTTTCCACTGATTGTTGTTTTTGTTATGCGTTGTCGTACAACTTGGGCGATTTTTAGCAAGTGGGGAGGGGGATGTCAACGCTTTGTGGTGCGATGGCTTTGTAGAGGTACTATGACTTTGGTTTTGGTGCAGGTTCTCGACGGGGATCGCGAATAGGCTGGCGGGTGTATGCCTTGAGAAAACGGCACCCGAAGGCGGCGGCAGCCAGCCCCTATTTCACCCGCGCAAACACCTTCGCCAGCGCCTCCACCGCTACCCGCATCTCGGCTGGCGTCTGCGCCGCGAACCCCATCAACAGGCCGGTATCATTGCGCGGCGTCGCATACAAACTGCCGAGCCCCAGCAGATCAATCCCTACCGCGCGCGCCGCCTTGACCACCGCCTCTTCAGGCAAACCCTGCACGAAATGGCAGGGCATCTGCAGCCCGCCGGCCGGGATGCACGGCGCTAGAAACGCCCCCAGATGCTTGTGCACGAGTTCAGCCAGCACGTCCCGTCTCTCGGCATACAGCGCCCGCATGGCCCGCACATGAGCCGTGTAATGCCCGCCCTCCATGAACCTTGCCAAGGTCAGTTGCGCAATGGACGCGTTATGCCCGTCCTGCAGCGTACGTGCGCTGGTCATCGGGGCGACGAGCGAGGGGGGCAACAGCAGGTAGCCGATACGCAGGCCGGCAAACAGCGACTTGGTGAAGGTACCGATGTAGAGCGTGCGGTCATGCGCGTCCAGGCCCTGCACACAGGCAGTCGGCCGGCCTTCGTAGTGGAACTCGCTGTCGTAGTCGTCTTCGATGATCCAGGCTCGCTGCTGCCGGGCCCATTCGATCGCCTGCAGGCGCCTGTCCAGCGACAAGGTCGCGCCGGTGGGGTATTGGTGGGAGGGCGTAAGAAAAACCGCCCTGGCATTGACGGCCAGCCGCGCCATGTCCTCTACCCGCATGCCGTTTTCATCCACCGGCACGGGCACGCCTGCCAGGCCTGCGGCGGCGATGGCTTTGCGGGTGCCTTGGTAGAGCGGGTCTTCGACCAGCACCTGATCGCCGGCATCCATGAGCACTTGGGCGCACAGGCCAAGTGCCTGCTGCGAGCTGGTGAGGATCAGCACCCGATCGGCAGTCGCCTGAGCCCCCCGTTCGAGGTTGAGGTAGTCAGCGATCGCGCTGCGCAGCGCAGGCATGCCTTGTGGCGCACTGTGCTCCAGCGCCTGGGTGCCATATTCCTTGTAAACCTGGCGCTCCAGCTTCTCCCAGGTTGTGAGGGGAAACTGCCGGGTCTCGGCAACCCCCGGTGCGAACGGGCGCGGCCCCTGGAAGTTGTTCACGCCCCCGCTGTGCAGCACGGCCATTGCTCTGCGGCTCAGGTGAGCTGGCTCATCGCAGAGCACCTCGCGTTGGCGCTTGCGCCGCGGCAGGTGCCGCGCGCGTTGTGACACGAAGCTTCCGCTGCCCACCCGGCGCTCGATGAAGCCCTCTGCATGCAACTGGCTGTATGCCGCCTCGACGGTATCCCGCGAGACGCCCAGGGAAAGCGCCAGCGGGCGTGAAGCCGGCAGCGACTTGCCGACCGGCAATGCGCCCTCAAGGATCAATTGGCGAATCGCCCTCTGGATCCGTAAGTGTAGCGACAACGCCCCATGGGCGGGGTCACTCATCCAGGCTTTCACCGATTGCAACTGTGCATGTTTGAACATTGGTCTGCTTCACTTGCGAAAAGTGGCGGGGCTATTCAGGCCATTCTATCGCTATAAATGCACCTGTTTCCGACCATTCCCACATTGAGAGGGGTTCACCATGACAGTTGCACAAACATTGGTTTCGGTTCGCGAGTTGAAGCAGAGCGATTTGCAGCAATGGAGCGCGTATTGGGAGCAGTATCAGGCGTTCTACAAAGTAGAGCTGAGCAAGGCCACGACCGAACTGACCTGGGCCCGTTTCTTCGACCCGGCCGAGCCCGTGCACTGCGCCGTGGCCACGGACGGTGAGCGGGTGCTCGGCTTCGTCCATTATGTGTTCCATCGCTCGACCTGGGGGCGTAATGACTTCTGCTACCTGGAAGACCTGTTCGTTTGCCCGAGCACACGGGGCAAGAAGGTGGGCAAGCAGTTGATCGAGTTTGTGCAGGGCCAGGCGCAGGAGAAGGGCTGTGACCGGCTCTACTGGCATACCCAGGAAACCAACCAGACCGCACAGCGGCTGTACGACTGGATCGCTGAAAAGCCCGGGGTGATCGAATACCGGATGGCGCTGGCTTGAATGCGAGCTGACCCACCTGGTTTGTTCAGCCCGGCGCATATCCTGTGGGAGTGGGCATGCCCTGGGTACACACCGAAGACATGACTTACCCGCCAAGGCGGCAGCACACAGTACTGTTACCAAGGCACGGGATTGATTGATCACTAACGTACAGCCCAAAAAAAAGGCTGCCAATTGGCAGCCTTCTTGTTTCTCAGCCCGGACAATCAATCCCAGCTCAAAGCCCCGCCAGTCTGATACTCGATCACACGCGTCTCAAAGAAGTTCTTCTCCTTCTTCAAGTCCATGATCTCGCTCATCCATGGGAACGGGTTGGTGGTGCCTGGGTACTCTTCCTTCAGGCCAATCTGGGTCAGGCGGCGGTTGGCGATGAACTTGAGGTAGTCCTCCATCATCGCGGCGTTCATGCCCAGTACGCCACGCGGCATGGTATCGCGGGCGTATTCGATCTCCAGTTGGGTCCCTTGCAGGATCATCTGGGTCGCTTCTTCCTTCATCGAGGCATCCCACAGGTGCGGGTTCTCGATCTTGATCTGGTTGATCACGTCGATACCGAAGTTCAGGTGCATCGACTCGTCACGCAGGATGTACTGGAACTGCTCGGCAACGCCGGTCATCTTGTTGCGGCGGCCCATCGACAGGATCTGGGTGAAGCCGCAGTAGAAGAAGATGCCTTCCAGTACGCAGTAGTAGGCGATCAGGTTGCGCAGCAGCTCTTTGTCGGTTTCCGGGGTGCCGGTGTTGAATTCCGGGTCGGAGATGGCGCGGGTGTACTTCAGGCCCCAGGCGGCTTTTTTCGCGACCGACGGGATCTCGTGGTACATGTTGAAGATCTCGCCTTCATCCATGCCCAGCGACTCGATGCAGTACTGGTAGGCGTGGGTGTGGATCGCCTCTTCGAAGGCCTGGCGCAGGATGTACTGGCGGCACTCCGGGTTGGTGATCAGGCGGTACACGGCCAGGGCCAGGTTGTTGGCAACCAGGGAGTCGGCGGTGGAGAAGAAGCCCAGGTTGCGCATGACGATGCGGCGCTCGTCTTCGGTCAGGCCGTCCTGGCTCTTCCACAGGGCGATGTCGGCGGTCATGTTGACCTCTTGCGGCATCCAGTGGTTGGCGCAGCCGTCGAGGTACTTCTGCCAGGCCCAGTCGTACTTGAACGGTACCAGCTGGTTCAGGTCGGCGCGGCAGTTGATCATGCGCTTTTCGTCGACCGCAACGCGGGCAGCGGAGCCTTCCAGCTCGGCCAGGCCTTCGGCAACGTCGAGGGCGTCGAGGGCGGCCTTGGCGCGTTTTACGGCTTCGGAGTCAGAAGCGGTAGCAGCACGGGCTTCCAGGGCGGCGGCACCGCCGGCGCTGTCGAGCTTGTCGAGGGTGGCGGCGGCGTTGGCCTGCGCAGGGGTGTTGCCTTTGGCGGCTACTTCGCCGTCTTCGTTGTCGAATTCGTCCCAGCTCAGCATGGTTTGGCTCCTGCTTGAGGGTTGCCCTGAGGCAACCGGTTGGATTTTAAGAATGTGATGCCTGACGCAAGGCCGTTACGGCGAATGGACAGCTCGAGAGGCTGACTCTCGTTACATCTGACGTGTGCCTGGCCAGGCCTCGGGGAGGGGCCAGGGACTTGAATGGGTGCCCTTTTCAGAGGGGGCGCAGTATACCGGAATTCGTCTTCGATCGGGGCGCGTGTCTGGCGGTCGGGGGTAACTTTTTCGACCGGTTTTAGGTGCGTCCGTTCACGAGGCTTGTGTCGGTATTTACGGGGTGGAAGTGTAGCGGTAAAAAGCGCATGTCACTACATGTTGTGTGTTTTAATTTTAGCGGCACATTATGTTGTGTCTGGCGCGATTCTTGTAGGAGCGGCCTTGTGTCGCGAAAGGGCTGCGTAGCGGCCCCATCGATACCCGCGGCGACGCTAAAATCCTGGGGCCGCTGCGCAGCCCTTTCGCGACACAAGGCCGCTCCTACAGAACCGCGTTCAGCCGGCCACTGTGCAGATACAAAAATGCCGCAAAGGGGTACCCGTGGGCACCCCTTTTGCGGCATCAGGCCTTACTGGCAGGCTTCGCAGTCAGGCTCGTCGATCGCGCAAGCTTTCGGCACTGGTGCCGGGCCGGCAGCCTGGACCGGGGCGCTGTCGCCGCCGCTGGAAACGGCGTTGAGCTTGCCGGTGTTGATGGTCGACTTCTCGGTGCTGGTCGCGGCCAGGGCACGGAGGTAGTAGGTGGTTTTCAGACCACGGTACCAGGCCATGCGGTAGGTCACGTCCAGCTTCTTGCCCGAAGCGCCGGCAATGTACAGGTTCAGCGACTGAGCCTGGTCGATCCACTTCTGGCGACGCGAGGCGGCATCGACGATCCACTTGGTCTCGACTTCGAACGCAGTGGCGTACAGGTCTTTGAGCTCTTGTGGAATACGCTCGATCTGCTGCACCGAACCGTCGTAGTACTTCAGGTCGTTGATCATGACCGAGTCCCACAGGCCGCGGGCCTTCAGGTCGCGGACCAGGTACGGGTTGATCACGGTGAATTCGCCCGACAGGTTCGATTTCACGTACAGGTTCTGGTAGGTCGGCTCGATGGACTGCGATACGCCGGTGATGTTGGCGATGGTCGCGGTCGGCGCGATGGCCATGATGTTCGAGTTACGAATACCTTTTTGTACGCGAGCACGCACCGGTGCCCAGTCCAGGGTCTCGTTCAGGTCGACATCGATGTACTTCTGGCCACGGGCTTCGATCAGGATCTGTTGCGAATCCAGCGGCAGGATGCCCTTGGACCACAGCGAACCTTGGAAGGTCTCGTAGGCGCCACGCTCGTCGGCCAGGTCGCAGGAAGCCTGGATCGCATAGTAGCTGACCGCTTCCATCGACTTGTCGGCGAACTCGACGGCAGCGTCGGAGCCGTAGGCGATGTGCTGCAGGTACAGTGCGTCCTGGAAGCCCATGATGCCCAGGCCGACCGGGCGGTGCTTGAGGTTCGAGTTACGCGCTTGCGGCACCGAGTAGTAGTTGATGTCGATCACGTTGTCGAGCATGCGCACGGCGGTATTCACGGTGCGTTGCAGCTTGGCGGTGTCCAGCTTGCCATCGACAATGTGGTTCGGCAGGTTGATCGAGCCCAGGTTGCAGACCGCGATCTCGTCCTTGTTGGTGTTCAGGGTGATCTCGGTGCACAGGTTCGAGCTGTGGACCACGCCCACGTGCTGCTGCGGCGAACGCAGGTTGCACGGGTCCTTGAAGGTCAGCCATGGGTGGCCGGTCTCGAACAGCATCGACAGCATCTTGCGCCACAGGTCTTTGGCCTGAATGGTCTTGAACACCTTGATCTTGTTGTACTCGGTCAGGGCTTCGTAGTACTCGTAGCGCTCTTCGAAGGCCTTGCCGGTCAGGTCGTGCAGGTCTGGCACTTCCGACGGCGAGAACAGGGTCCACTTGCCGTCATCGAAGACGCGCTTCATGAACAGGTCAGGGATCCAGTTGGCGGTGTTCATGTCGTGGGTACGACGACGGTCATCACCGGTGTTCTTGCGCAGCTCGATGAATTCTTCGATGTCCAGGTGCCAGGTTTCCAGGTAGGCACAGACAGCGCCCTTGCGCTTGCCGCCCTGGTTGACCGCAACGGCGGTGTCGTTGACCACTTTCAGGAAGGGTACGACGCCCTGGGATTTACCGTTGGTGCCCTTGATGTAGGAGCCCAGTGCACGCACAGGGGTCCAGTCGTTGCCCAGGCCACCGGCGAATTTCGACAGCATGGCGTTGTCGTGGATCGCGTGGTAGATGCCCGACAGGTCGTCCGGCACGGTGGTCAGGTAGCAGCTGGACAGCTGCGGGCGCAGGGTACCGGCGTTGAACAGGGTCGGGGTCGAGGCCATGTAGTCGAAGGACGACAACAGGTTGTAGAACTCGATCGCACGGGCTTCTTTTTCTTTCTCTTCCAGCGCCAGGCCCATGGCCACGCGCATGAAGAACACCTGTGGCAGCTCGAAGCGCACGCCATCCTTGTGGATGAAGTAGCGGTCGTACAGGGTCTGCAGGCCCAGGTAGGTGAATTGCTGGTCGCGCTCGTGGTTGATCGCCTTGCCCAGTTTTTCCAGGTCGAAGTCGGCCAGGGCCGGGTTCAGCAGTTCGAACTCGATACCTTTGGCGATGTAGGCGGGCAGGGCCTTGGCGTACAGCTCGGCCATCTCGTGGTGGGTGGCGCTGTCGGCAACGCTGAGGAAGCCCAGGCCTTCGGCACGCAGGGTGTCCATCAGCAGGCGGGCGGTGACGAACGAGTAGTTCGGCTCACGCTCGACCAGGGTACGGGCGGTCATCACCAGGGCGGTGTTGACGTCCTTGATGGCCACGCCGTCGTACAGGTTCTTCAGGGTTTCGCGCTGGATCAGGTCGCCATCGACTTCGGCCAGGCCTTCGCAGGCTTCGCTGATGATGGTGTTCAGGCGCGCCATGTCGAGCGGCGCCATGCTGCCGTCGGCCAGGGTGATGCGGATGCTTGGGTGCGGCTCGACCACAGCGTCGGTGTTGGCGCGGGTGGCGCGCTCTTTCGCGCGCTGGTCGCGGTAGATCACGTAGTCGCGGGCGACTTTCTGCTCACCGGCACGCATCAGGGCCAGTTCGACCTGGTCCTGGATTTCTTCGATGTGGATGGTGCCACCCGATGGCATGCGACGCTTGAACGTGGCGGTGACTTGCTCGGTCAGGCGCGCGACGGTGTCGTGGATGCGCGACGAGGCGGCGGCGGTGCCGCCTTCAACTGCGAGGAACGCCTTGGTGATGGCCACGGTGATCTTGTCGTCGGTGTAGGGGACGACAGTGCCGTTACGCTTGATCACGCGCAGTTGGCCGGGCGCGGTGGCAGCCAGATCCTGGTTGGCATCGGCGGCCTGCGGCACCTGGGCCTGCGGGTTCTCGCGAGTTGTGTCGGTTTGCATGGGTGGGTGTCTCCACAGTTTCTATATTGTACAGGCGCCTTTTGAGCGCCCACCGTTCCGTCCACTTGCTCGATCACCTGGCGGGGGATGCGTCATGCGCGCGCATCCGCCCGCTCGGGCGTACCGACTTCGGGACAGACTCAGGAATAAGGGGCAATAGCTTGCCGCTCCCTGGCCGAAGTCAAAGGCTTTGGGCTGAGCCCAAAAGCTGTTGCAGTTCAGTACTCCGCTGGAGCGGTATGGCTGGTCAGATCACCTGAAGTTCAACCGTAAAATCGAATAATTTGCCGGGTTGACTTTTGTGTGTGATTTTGCACGAACCCCAACATCTAGTGGTTCGCTGCGATCGGGATACAAGATAATGCGGTATTGGGGTCTTTGCAAGGCGAGCGCCTGTGGATAAGTTGTGCGTACTTTGTGGGTATGGCCTGTAGGCCTTGTGCCAAGTGGTTTGCAGTATTTTTCTTTCGCTCGCTGCCCCAAGGCAGAATTTTGAGGGCGCGAACCCTACCACAAAAAACGGTTCAGTCCAGTGGCTTGTGCGGCACCGCTGGCCGGTTGGCAGTACCCGGGGCGGCACGTAGTATCGGCCACAGAACAACAACAATTGCAAAGGCACAGGCCATGGACCAACCCGCACCGCGCATCCTCATCGTTGAAGACGACCAGCGCCTGGCCGAACTCACGGCCGAATACCTGCAGGCCAACGGCTTCGATGTGGCCGTCGAGGGCGATGGTGGCCGCGCCGTGCGGCGAATCGTCGACAGCCAGCCCGACCTGGTGGTGCTCGACCTCATGCTGCCCGGTGAAGACGGCCTGAGCATCTGCCGCCGGGTACGCAGCCAGTACGCGGGCGCGATCCTCATGCTCACCGCCCGCAGCGACGAGCTCGACCAGGTGCAGGGGCTGGACCTGGGCGCCGACGACTATGTCTGCAAACCTGTGCGCCCGCGCTTGCTGCTGGCCCGTATCCAGGCCCTGCTGCGGCGCAGCGAGGCGCCGGAAAGCAAGCGCCAGGCCCTGGCCTTTGGTGCGCTGCGCATCGACAACCGCCTGCGCGAAGCCCGGCTGGGCGAGCAGCTGATAGACCTGACCGGCGCCGAATTCGACCTGCTCTGGTTGCTGGCCAGCAACGCCGGCCGGGTGCTGTCGCGCGAGCAACTGTTCACCGCCCTGCGCGGTGTCGGCTACGACGGCCAGGACCGCTCCATCGATGTGCGCATCTCCAAGATTCGCCCCAAGATCGGTGACGACCCGGTCCACCCACGCCTGATCAAGACCCTGCGCAGCAAGGGCTACCTGTTCGTCGGCGAGGCGCCATGAACAACTCGATCTTTCTGCGCATCTATGGCGGCATGCTCGCCGTGCTGGTGCTGGTGGCGCTGCTCGGCGTGCTCAGCCTGCACCTGGTCAACGAAGTGCGCGCCGCCCAGCACCGCGAGGGCCTGGCCCAGGGTACCTTCAGCCTGATGGCTGACAACCTGGCCGGGCAGAACGAAACCGAACGCAAGCGCTCGCTGCTGATGTGGGAGCGCCTGCTCGGGGTGCCGCTGGCGCTGCAGCCGATGTCGGCGCGTACCCTCGATGGCGGCCAGCGTGCCCGCCTGTACCGTGGCCTGGTGGTGGTCGAGAAGACCGGCCCGCACGCCGCCCAGGTGCTGCGCAAGGTCGGCCGCGAGGAGGTGCTGCTGGTGGCCCAAGTGAAGCAGGTCAGCGAGCAACTGGCGCGGGCCACCCTTTATCTGTTGGCCGACGAACTGGTGCGTTACCCGGTTACCGAGCAGCAGCAACGCCTGGCGCAGCTCAAGCAGAGCAAGGGCTTTGGTTTTGACATTGCCCTGCAGCGCCTGGAGCGGGTTGGCCTGGATGACGACCAGCGGCGCCGGGTCGAGGAGGGCGACACGGTCATGGCCCTGGGCAAGGATGGCGATTCGATCCGGGTATTCGCCGGGCTGTCGGGCTCGCCCTGGGTGCTGGAAATCGGCCCGTTGCATCAGTTGAACCCCTATCCGCCGCAGTTGCTGATCTTGATCGCCTTCCTTGGGCTGTGCCTGATCGGGCTGGTGGTGTACCTGCTGGTGCGTCAGCTGGAGCGGCGTGTGTCGGGGTTGGAGGTTGCCGCCACGCGTATTGCCCAGGGCAGCCTCGACACGCGGGTACCGGCTGGCGATGCCGACTCGGTCGGGCGCCTGGCTGCGGCATTCAACGGCATGGCCGAACATTTGCAGCGCTCGCTGACCATGCAGCGCGAGCTGGTGCGGGCGGTGTCCCACGAGCTGCGCACGCCGGTGGCGCGGCTGCGTTTTGGCCTGGAGATGATAGAGACCGCGAGCACTGAGCAGGCCCGTGCCAAACACTTGGCAGGCATGGATGGCGACATCCAGGACCTGGACAAGCTGGTCGATGAAATGCTGACCTACGCACGCCTTGAGCAAGGCGCACCGGCCCTGAAATTCCAGCGGGTCGACCTGGATGCGTTGCTGGACCGGGTAATCGAGGAGCTGGCGCCGCTGCGCGCTGAAATCAAGGTGGTGCGCGGCGCATGCCAAGGGGATGAAAGCGATGGCGCCTGGGTCGAAGCTGAGCCGCGCTACCTGCACCGGGCCCTGCAAAACCTGGTGAGCAATGCCATGCGCCATGCCGAGGCCGAGGTGCGCCTGAGCTACCAGTTGGGCCAGCAACGCTGCCGGGTCGACGTGGAAGACGACGGCCCGGGTATCCCGGAAGGGGTCTGGGACCGCATCTTCACGCCCTTCACCCGGCTCGACGACAGCCGCACCCGTGCGTCGGGCGGGCATGGCCTGGGCCTGTCGATCGTTCGGCGGATCATCTACTGGCACGCAGGCCGGGCCACGGTAGGGCGCAGCGAAACCCTCGGCGGTGCCTGCTTCAGCCTGAGCTGGCCGCGGGCACAGGCGCCGCTGTAGGGCTCAGACGCTGATCAGGCTGAGCAGGTGGCCGTCCTGAAGGCAGAACTGGCCTTGCAGCTCGGTGCCCTGCTGCCACTCGGCCGATAGGTCGGTGAGCAGGCGCAGACGGGCCAGGCCCTCGGCCGACCATTCCAGCACCTCGGCGTGCTCGAAATAGAAACGCTGGCGGGTCAGCGGGTAGAGGGTCTTGAACAGGCTTTCCTTGAGCGAGAAGGTCAGGGTCACTGCCAGGCCGAGCTGGCGGCGGTCCAGGCGCTCTATTTCGGCGGGCGTGAGGATTTCGGCTAGCAGGCGCTCGGCGCGTTCGTCGTCCAGCAGCGCTTCCTGGTCCAGGCCCAGGCCGCGGCAACTGCCCTGGCCGGCGACCACGGCGGCGGCCCAGCCTTGGCCGTGGGTGATCGAGCCGTGAATGCCGGCGGGCCAGATGGGCGAGCGGTCTTCATGGCTGGCTGGCACGTAGTTGCGGCCGTCCAGGCGTTGCAGCGCGGCACGGGCGCAGACACGGCCGGCCAGGTACTCGGCCTGGCGCTTGGCCACCGAGCGTTGCAGGCTGGCGCTGGGGACGATGCCGGCACGCTGGAAGTCGTCGGCAGCCAGGCGGGCGGGGTCGAAGGCGCAACTGACCAGCACCGCACCTGGCAGCGGGCGGGGCAGGGGCCAGTGGTGCTGAAGCGGGGCGCAGCAGGTGGGGAGTGTGTTCATGGGGGGTATTGTGCCAGCCGTAGCGGCTGTAGGGGAGGTGGGCGCGTCGGGGGCGCTTGCGCCCCCAGCGATCATTACTGGAACGCCTTCTTGAAGAACGCCTGCATATCCTTCCACGAGCTTTCATCAGCCGCTTTGTTGTAACCAATGTCCGGCCCGCCATGCTCGCCATGGCTCAAGCGGTCGGCATCCGGGTTGGTAAACCCATGCTTGGCCTCAGGAATACTGACGAACTGGTAATTGACCTTGGCTGCGTCCATTTCCGCCTTGAACGCTGCAACCTGCTCCTCGGTCACCATGCTGTCTGCCGCGCCGTGCTCGACCAGTATGTCGGCCCTGACCACGCCGGGCTTGGCCGGGGTCTGTGTGGCCAATGCCCCATGGAAACTCACCACGCCGTCCAGCTTCTCACCCCGGCGCGCCGCATCGAGCACCACCTTGCCGCCAAAGCAGTAACCCACGGCGCCCAATTGGTGCTTGTTCACGTTGGGCTGCTTTTTCAGCAACTCAAGGCCTGCGTCGAAGCGCGCGGCCGCCGCTGCCGGGTCTTTCATTGCCTCGGCCATGAATGCCTGGGCATCCTGCGGATGCTCGGTGTGCTTGCCATCGCCGTACATGTCGATGGCCAGCGCTTTATAGCCCAGGGCCGCCAGGTCGCGGGCGCGGCGCTTGGCATAGTCGTTCAGGCCCCACCATTCATGCACCACGACGATGCCCGGGCGCTTGTCGTCCAGCGCATCGTCATAGGCGTAGTAGCCGACAAAGCGCTTGCCTTCGTCGTCCTGGTAGGGGATATCGCGGGTCACCACTTGCGCCTGGGCAAGGGCGGCGCTGCACATCAGGGTCAAGGCCAGCAGGGCACGCATGTTCACTACTCCTTGTTCATCGCAAACGGTTCGTTCAGCCGCGGTTCAGCCAGGGTTCAGTCACGGTTCAGGGTGCCCTCCTTACTCTAGCTTCCAGACCGAAACAGCGCATCCAACTGGAGTACGAAGCCATGAAATCCTTCAACACCCTGCTCGCTGCCATGGCCGTTTGCGCCGCTGGCATCACCACCGTCCAGGCCGCCGATGACAATTTCGCCAGCCTGACCTACGGCCAGACCAGCGACAAAGTCCGCAAGTCCGGCCTGCTGCAGCGCAACACCGACAACCTGAACGCCGACGGCATCATCGGCAAGGACGACACCTGGGGTGTGCGTCTGGGCAAAATCAATGACCAGGGTCGCTACTACATGACCTACGACAACGTCTCGGGCGACCACAGCGGCCTCAAGCTGCGCCAGGAAAACCTGCTGGGCAGCTATGACCTGTTCCTGCCGGTGGGCGACACCACCAAGCTGTTCGGCGGTGGCAGCCTGGGCATGACCAAGCTGACCCAGGATTCGCCAGGTGCCAGCCGTGATACCGACTACGGCTACGCGGTCGGCCTGCAGGCCGGTGTGATCCAGGAGATTACCGACAAGGCGTCGGTGGAACTGGGCTACCGTTACCTGCGCACCAATGCCGCGACCGAAGTCGGCCAAAGCGGTGGGCCCAAGGACGGCACCCTGCGCCTGACCAGCAGTGCACAGACGTATCTGTCGGCCAACTACAAGTTCTGAGGTAGTTGTTATCCTGTACTGCCCTGTGCGCGGGTAAACCCGCGCACAGGGCAGTACAGGCCATAAAAAAGGAGCTGCACATGAAACTGCTGGTGGTCGAGGACGAAGCCCTGCTTCGCCATCACCTCTACACGCGCCTGGGCGAAAGCGGCCATGTGGTCGAGGCGGTGGCCGATGCCGAAGAAGCGCTGTACCAGGCCGAGCAGTACCACTTTGACCTGGCCGTGATCGACCTGGGGCTGCCGGGCATGAGCGGCCTCGAACTCATTGGTCGCCTGCGCAGCCAGGACAAGACCTTCCCCATTCTCATCCTCACCGCCCGTGGCAACTGGCAGGACAAGGTCGAAGGCCTGGCCGCCGGTGCCGACGACTACCTGGTCAAGCCCTTCCAGTTCGAAGAGCTCGAAGCGCGCCTCAACGCCCTGCTGCGCCGCTCCAGCGGTTTCACCCAGTCGACCATCGCCGCCGGGCCACTGGTACTCGACCTCAACCGCAAGCAGGCGACCCTGGACGATCAGCCCCTGGCCCTGACCGCCTACGAATACCGCATCCTCGAATACCTCATGCGCCATCACCAGCAGGTGGTGGCCAAGGACCGCCTGATGGAGCAGCTGTACCCGGGCGATGAGGAGCGTGACCCCAATGTCATCGAAGTGCTGGTCGGGCGCCTGCGTCGCAAGCTCGAGGGCGAACGAGGCTTCAAGCCCATCGATACGGTACGTGGCCTGGGTTACCTGTTCACCGAGCGCTGCCGATGATCCGTTCCCTGCGGGTGCGCCTGATGCTGGCGGCCGCAGTGCTGGCGCTGCTGTTCATGCTGGCGCTGCTGCCTGCCTTGCAGAAGGCCTTCAGCCTTGCCCTGCAGGAATCCATCGAGCAACGCCTGGCCTCGGACGTGACCACGTTGATCTCCGCAGCACGCATCGAACACGGCCAGTTGCAGATGCCGACACTGTTGCCGGACGAGCGCTACAACCTGCCGTACACCGGCCTGCTTGGCTATATCTTTGACCGTGAAGGCCATCTGGTGTGGCAGTCGCGGGCCACTGCAGACCAGAACGTCAACTACCGGCCACGCTACGACGGGCGTGGCAACGAGTTCGCCCGCATCCACCAAGGCGATGGCGAAGAGTTCTTCGTCTATGACGTCGAAATAAAACTGCTCGGCGGCCAGAGTGCGGCCTACAGCATCGTTGCGCTGCAACCGGTGCGCGAGTACCAGCACACCCTCGATGGCCTGCGTGAAAAGCTCTACCTGGGCTTTGGCGCAGCGCTGCTGGCGCTGCTGGTACTGCTGTGGGCCGGCCTGACCTGGGGCCTGCGTTCGCTGCGGCGGCTGAGCCGGGAGCTGGACGAGGTCGAGGCTGGCGCGCGGGACGGGTTGAGCCGCGAGCACCCGCGTGAACTGCTGCGCCTGACCGGTTCGTTGAACCGCCTGCTGCACAGCGAGCGTGAACAACGCCAGCGCTACCGAGACTCCCTGGATGACCTGGCGCATAGCCTCAAGACACCGCTGGCGGTGTTGCAGGGGGTGGGCGAGAGCCTGCGCCAGCGCAGTGGTGAGCGCGAGCAGGCGCGGGTGCTGCAAAGCCAGATCGAGCGCATGAGCCAGCAGATCGACTATCAACTGCAGCGCGCCAGTTTGCGCAAGAGCGGCCTAGTGCGCCACAGCGTGCACCTCAAGCCATTGCTCGACAGCTTGTGCAGCACGCTGGACAAGGTCTATCGGGACAAGCGCGTCAGCGTGCTGCTGGAAATACCCGAGGCCGCGCAGGTGCCGATGGAGCAGGGCGCCTTATTGGAACTGCTCGGCAACCTGCTGGAGAACGCCTACCGGTTGAGCCTGGGCCAGGTGCGGGTGAGCCTGGAACAAGCGCCAGGCCAACTGACCCTGTGCATCGAAGACGATGGGCCCGGGGTGCCGGCCGATCAGCGCGAGCGCATTCTTGAGCGCGGCGAGCGGCTGGACAGCCAACACCCGGGGCAGGGCATCGGCCTGGCGGTGGTCAAGGATATCGTCGACAGCTATGACGCCAGCTTGAGCCTGGGGGATTCGCCACTGGGCGGCGCGGCGTTCCGGGTCACCTTCAGGCTGGATTGACGTGCGGCCAGGGGCAGCCCTTTCGCGGGGGAACCCATAGCGGGCGGATTCCCGCCATCATCCCCTGTACAAAATCCGCCACCGGGCGGATATCCGCCAGCCTTCCTCAGCATTTTCGCCCTGTCGTTGGGCAGTGACCCCTAGCAAACAGTGCCTTTGCACCCTTCATGGGCATTTTGGCATTGCCCTTGCTATTGATCCTGGCAGAGGCCTGCAAAGGCAACTCGAACACAACGACAAATCCCTCCAAGTGCAGGAGGGTTAGCGATTCAGGTGCCCTCACCCTGGGAAGGGTGAAAACCGGCACACTTGAGGAAATTAGCCATGACGACACGTCAGCCGCTGTACAAATCCCTGTATATCCAGGTGTTGGTCGCCATCACCATCGGCATCCTGCTCGGCCACTTCTATCCTGAAACCGGTGTCGCCCTCAAACCGCTGGGTGACGGCTTCGTCAAACTGATCAAGATGGTCATCGCCCCCATCATCTTCTGCACCGTGGTCAGTGGCATCGCTGGCATGCAGAGCATGAAGTCGGTAGGCAAGACCGGCGGCTACGCGCTCCTGTACTTTGAAATCGTCTCCACCATCGCCCTGATCATCGGCCTCGTCGTCGTCAACGTGGTCAAGCCGGGCGCTGGCATGCACATCGACGTCACCACCCTGAACGCCAGCAGCGTGGCCGCTTATGCCGCCGCCGGCGCGCAGCAGACCACCGTTGGCTTCCTGCTCAATATCATCCCCAACACCGTGGTCGGTGCCTTCGCCAACGGCGACATCCTGCAAGTGCTGATGTTCTCGGTGATCTTCGGTTTCGCCCTGCATCGCCTGGGCAGCTACGGCAAGCCGGTGCTGGACCTGATCGACCGCTTCGCCCATGTCATGTTCAACATCATCAACATGATCATGAAGCTGGCCCCGGTCGGTGCCTTCGGTGCCATGGCCTTCACCATCGGCCAGTACGGCGTGGGTTCGCTGGTGCAGCTGGGCTACCTGATGGCCTGCTTCTACGTGACCTGCCTGCTGTTCGTCCTGGTGGTGCTCGGTGGTATCTGCCGCGCCCACGGCTTCAGCGTCATCAAGCTGATCCGCTACATCCGTGAAGAGCTGATGATCGTGCTGGGCACGTCCTCCTCCGAGTCCGCCTTGCCCCGCATGCTGGCCAAGATGGAGCGCCTGGGTGCGAAGAAATCCGTGGTTGGCCTGGTTATCCCGACCGGTTACTCGTTCAACCTCGACGGTACTTCGATCTACCTGACCATGGCCGCTGTGTTCATCGCCCAGGCGACTGACACCACCATGGACATCACCCACCAGATCACCCTGCTGCTGGTGCTGCTGGTGGCCTCCAAAGGCGCTGCTGGTGTAACCGGTTCGGGCTTCATCGTACTGGCCGCTACGTTGTCTGCAGTTGGCCACCTGCCGGTTGCCGGCCTGGCGCTGATCCTCGGCATCGACCGCTTCATGTCCGAAGCCCGCGCCCTGACCAACCTGGTTGGCAACGCTGTCGCTACCGTGGTCGTGGCCAAGTGGGTCAACGAAATGGACAACGACAAGCTGGCCTCGGAACTGGCTTCCGGTGGCGCCCCGCTGGAAGATACCCGCCCGACCGACGACCTCGGCGTGGCCGAAGGCCCGGCTCGCTGATCGCGCAACTGAAATGAAAAAGGCGACCTTCGGGTCGCCTTTTTCGTGGTGGGTCGATCAACAGTCCTGGACCACTTCCAGCACCCGGATCAGCGTGGGCTGCGGATAATGCCAGCGCACCTGCACATCCCAGAACTTCACCCCGTACACCCGCTCCGCAGGTGGCACCTGATACGCCGGCCGCGGGTCTTGCCCCAGGCACTGCTCGATCAGTTCCACCAGCGGCTCACCCAGGCGCAGTGCATGCGCGCGGGCCTGGGGCAGGGCATTGTCGTGCCACTGCACGGCGATTGCGTCAGGCGCTTCGCTGGCCATCAGGTTGCTGGCGCCGGCAACACTGTCGGCGTACGGTACGTAGGGCTTGATATCCAGCACTGGGGTGCCATCGAGCAAGTCGATCCCGGACAGCAGCAGGCGCCCAGGCTCAACGCCCTCCAGGCGTACCACCGACTGGCCGATACCGTTGGGCCTGTGGGTGGCGCGGGTGGCGAACACCCCCATGCTCTTGTTGCCGCCGAGGCGGGGTGGCCGCACTTTCAGGCGTGGTTTGTCTTCCAGGGCCTGGTGAAACAGAAACAGCAGCCACACATGGCTGACCTGTTCCAGCCCCGCCACTGCATCACCCTGGTCGAACGGCGGCAGCAACTCCAGCACACCACGCGCCGCCGGTGCCAACTGCGGCTGGCGCGGGATGGCGAACTTTTCCTTGAAGCACGAGCGGACGATGCCGACCGGTGAAACCGTATGCTGCATGGCCACTCAGCCGCGCACGCGCAGGGTCAGGCCCTTGAGGAAGTTGCGCAGCAACTGGTCGCCGCACGGGCGGTAGTTGTCATGGCCGACTTTGCGGAACAAGGCGCTGAGTTCGGGTTTGGAGACCGGGAACTTGACCGAATTGAGGATGACATGCAGGTCTTCTTCCTTGAGTTCGAACGCTACCCGCAGTTTTTTCAGGATGGTGTTGTTGGTCACCGGCAGCTCCACCGGCTGGGCCGGGCGGCTGTCGTCCTTGCCGCGACGGTGAATCACCAGGCCATCCAGAAAGTGCGCCATGACCGGGTCAGGGCAGCGCACGAAGCCGGGCTCTTCTTCTTTCTTGACGTAGCTGGCCAAGGCCTCGGCGCTGACCTCCAGGCCAGACAGCTTGATGATGCCCACCATCTTGGCATCATTGATCTTGAGCATGTAGCGCAGGCTGCGCAGTACATCGTTGTGGTTCATTTGACTCGAATCCTGTTCAGAGCCGCGCCATCTGGCGCGGCGGTATTGCTTAGAAACGTTCGCTGGCGGCCATGTAACGCCACTGTGCCAGTGGCAGCTTGCCCATGGACACACCGCCCAGCCGAATGCGGCGCATGCTGATGATCTGCAGGCGCAGGCTGGCGCACAGCTCGGAGATCTGCCCCGGTTGCGGGTTTTTCAAGGCCAGGCGCAGGTGGGTTTCGTTCTGCCAGCTGGCTTTGGCCTTGGGCAGTTCACGGTCGTTGCGCATGATGCCGCGGGCCAGGCGCTCCAGCGCCTGTGGCGTGGCTTCGCCGCTTACTTCGATGATGTACTCCTGCTCCAGGCGCCGCAGGTCGGCGTCGATCTTGCGGGCAACCCGCCAATCCTGGGTGAACACCTGCAGGCCGCTGGCGCCGCGCTCCAGCGGGGCAATGCAGGACAGCTTGGTGAAATGCCCATGCAATGGCCGTACGCCTTCACGGTGCGCCTCGCTGAGGCTGTCCATGGTCATGCTGATACGCGCCGACTCGGTGTCCAAGCCAGCAGGCTGGTTGAGCAGCAGGGTGACGGGCTCAAGGCTGTCGGCACGCGCGCCAGGTAGCAGCGCGACCTGCTGGCCGTCGACCTTGAACTGCGGCTGCTCGACCACCACGCCATCGACCGTGACCCAGCCGCCTTCGATATACAGCTCGGCTTCGCGGCGGGAGCAGCCGAACTGCTCGATAAGGCGTTTGGACAGGCGGACGGGCTCAGACATGACGGTGATTCGCAAAGGCAGGGAAAGGCCGCCATTGTACCTGCCTGAGCGGTCGAAGGGCTCGGAATCTGTGTCATTTACGCCGTTTTGGCGAGACAACACGGCAGGCGGCTCAGGCCCCTGTGCGGATCAGCCGCAGGTGCAGCAAGGGGTAGGGCTGCCCCAGCCCATCGGTCTGCGAGCGGCCGACCACCTCGAAGCCTTCGTGCAGATAGAACCCCAGCGCCTGCGGGTTCTGCTCGTTGACGTCCAGGCGTTCGGCATTGAGTTCGTCGATGGCGTAGCGCAGCAGCCGCTTGCCAATGCCCATGCCACGGCAGGCGGGCGCGACGAACAGCATGTCGACCTGCCTGTTGGACACGCCGGCAAAGCCCTGTATGCGTTGCTGGCTGTCCTTGCTGCAGATCAGCATCACTGCGTCCAGGTAATGGCGCAGTACATGCTCGCGAAGCAGGACGATATAGGCATCAGGCAGGAAGTCATGGGTCGCGCGCACCGAGTCCTCCCAGACCTGGGTCAGCTCGGGGTAGTCGCTAAGATGAGGGGTTTGTAGCGTCGATACCTGGCGCATCCGTGTATTCCTCTAGGGGATTGAGGAAAACATAGATGTAAAAAACAGAGGGGGCCTGGCGGATGTTGGGGCTGCAACGCAGCCCCCGGCATTTCACACCTATACGGCGATCAGACAGGCTCAGCCCACATGTCGTATTCGTCGGCATCCACCACCCGGCAACGCACTTTGTCGCCTGGCTTGAAGCCGTGGTCGCCATCGATGAACACGCTGCCGTCGATTTCCGGCGCGTCGAAGAAGCTACGGCCCACCGAACCTTGCTCTTCGACTTCGTCGATCAGCACTTCGATCTCCTTGCCGATGCGCAGTTGCAGGCGGGCGCTGCTGATGGCCTGCTGATGGGCCATGAAGCGGTCCCAACGGTCCTGCTTGACCTCATCCGGTACTTCATCAAGGCCCAGGTCATTGGCCGGGGCACCTTCGACAGGCGAGTACTGGAAGCAGCCGACGCGGTCGAGCTGGGCTTCGGTCAGCCAGTCGAGCAGGTACTGGAAGTCTTCTTCGGTTTCGCCGGGGAAGCCGACGATGAAGGTCGAGCGGATCACCAGCTCAGGGCACTGCTCGCGCCAGTTCTTGATGCGCGCCAGGGTACGGTCTTCGAAGGCCGGGCGCTTCATCGCCTTGAGCACCTTGGGGCTGGCGTGCTGGAACGGGATGTCCAGGTACGGCAGGATCTTGCCGGCGGCCATCAGCGGGATCACGTCGTCGACGTTCGGGTACGGGTATACATAGTGCAGGCGCACCCAGGCGCCCAGGCTGCTCAGCGCTTCGCACAGCTCGAGCATACGGGTCTTGACCGGGCGGCCGTTCCAGAAGTCGGTCTTGTACTTGACGTCGACACCGTAGGCGCTGGTGTCCTGGGAAATCACCAGGATCTCCTTGACGCCGGCCTTGACCAGGCGCTCGGCCTCGCTCAGCACTTCGCCAACCGGGCGGCTGACCAGCTTGCCGCGCATCGACGGGATGATGCAGAAGCTGCAGCTGTGGTTGCAGCCTTCGGAAATCTTCAGGTAGGCATAGTGGCGCGGGGTCAGCTTGACGCCCTGCGGCGGCACCAGGTCGATCAGCGGGTTGTGGTCCTGGCGCGGTGGCACTACCTGGTGCACGGCGTTGACCACTTGCTCGTACTGCTGGGGGCCGGTCACCGACAACACGCTTGGGTGCACATCGCGGATGCTGCCTTCCTCGACACCCATGCAGCCGGTGACGATGACTTTGCCGTTTTCCTTGATGGCTTCACCGATCACTTCAAGCGACTCGGCCTTGGCGCTGTCGATGAAGCCGCAGGTGTTGACCACCACCACGTCGGCGTCCTCGTAGGTAGGCACGACTTCATAACCTTCCATGCGCAGCTGGGTCAGAATGCGCTCGGAATCGACCAGGGCTTTTGGGCAACCCAGGCTTACGAAACCTACCTTGGGAGTGGCGGGAGTGGTGGACATGACTAACCTCGGTATTGAATGCAGGTCGCCCGGCCGGAAACGGGGGCGATCTTGACGGGCGCTTATTGGCGCCTCTGATCAAAAAGTGCGCAATTCTAGCGAGCGCAAGGTCACTTGACTAGCAGAAATGCGACGAACGCTGCGCTATGCTTCGCGCCGTTGCGTCCGGGCATCTGCCATGCCCTGGCGTGGGGGTGAATTCTATCGGCCGAGAGGGCCGTCTGCGGGAGTGGTCGATGGTTCAGGCAAGCAGTCATGCCGAAGGCGGGCACGCGGGGAAGCAGGGCGCGACACGGTCGCTGGGCCTGCTCGTGGCGGCAGTCGGGGTGGTCTATGGCGATATCGGCACCAGCCCGTTGTATACGCTCAAAGAAGTCTTTACCGGTGGCTATGGCGTGCCGGTCAACCATGATGGCGTGCTGGGGATCCTGTCGCTGATCCTCTGGTCGCTGCTGTGGGTGGTCTCGTTCAAATACGTGATGTTCATCCTGCGCGCCGACAACCAGGGCGAGGGCGGCACCATGGCGCTAACCGCGCTGGCGCGGCGGGCCACTGCGGCCCACCCGCGGCTGCGTAGCTTGATGGTCATCTGCGGGTTGATCGGCGCTTCGCTGTTCTATGGCGACAGCATGATCACCCCGGCCGTATCGGTGCTGTCGGCTGTCGAGGGCATGGGCCTGGCCTTCGACGGCATCGATCACTGGGTGGTACCTATTTCGCTGGTGGTGCTGGTGGCGCTGTTTCTGGTGCAGAAGCATGGCACCGAGAAGATCGGCAAGCTGTTCGGCCCGATCATGGTGGCCTGGTTCGTGGTGCTCGGGGCATTGGGGGTGCACGGCATCTCGCAGAGCCCCGAAGTGCTCAGGGCGTTCAACCCAGGCTGGGCGGTGAACTTCTTCATCGTCCACCCCGGCATGGGCGTGGCCATTCTCGGCGCCGTGGTGCTGGCGCTGACCGGTGCCGAGGCGCTGTACGCCGACATGGGCCACTTCGGCCGTAAACCCATCGCTCGCGCGTGGTTTGCCTTGGTGTTGCCGGCGCTGGTGCTCAACTATTTCGGCCAGGGCGCAATACTGCTGCAGAACCCGGAGGCGGCGCGCAACCCCTTCTACCTGCTGGCACCTTCCTGGGCGCTGTTGCCGCTGGTGGGGCTGGCGACCATGGCCACGGTGATCGCTTCGCAAGCCGTGATTTCCGGGGCGTTCTCCCTGACCCGCCAGGCCATCCAGCTGGGCTACATTCCGCGCATGCACATCCAGCACACGTCCAGCGATGAGCAGGGGCAGATCTACATCGGTGCGGTGAACTGGACGCTGATGGTTGGTGTGGTGTTGCTGGTCATCGGTTTCGAATCTTCCGGTGCCCTGGCGGCGGCCTACGGTGTGGCGGTCACCGGCACCATGTTGATGACCACGATTCTGGTGTCGGTGGTGATGTTGCTGCTATGGAAGTGGCCGCCGGTGCTGGCAGTGCCGATTCTGCTGGGCTTTCTCTTCGTCGACGGGCTGTTCTTCGCCGCCAACGTGCCCAAGATCGTGCAGGGCGGGGCGTTCCCGGTACTGGCAGGTGGTGTGCTGTATCTGCTGATGAGTACCTGGAAGCGCGGCAAGCAGATCCTGGTCGAGCGCATCGATGAAGGGGCGCTGCCGCTGCCGGTGTTCATCAGCAGCATCCGCATACAGCCGCCGCACCGGGTTGAAGGTACTGCCGTGTTCCTGACTGCACGGCCGGACGCCGTGCCCCATGCGCTGCTGCACAACATGTTGCACAACCAGGTGCTGCACAGCCAGGTGGTGCTGCTGACGGTGGTCAGCGAAGACCGGCCACGGGTGCCGGAGCAGGAGCGTTTCGAGGTGGAAGCCTATGGCGACGGGTTCTTCCGTGTGCTGTTGCATTTTGGCTTCATGGACGAGCCGGACGTGCCGGCGGCCCTGAAGTTGTGCCATCTGGATGACCTGGATTTCAGCCCGATGCGCACCACCTACTTCCTCAGCCGCGAAACGGTGATTGCTTCGCGGCTGGAGGGTATGTCGCGCTGGCGTGGCAACCTGTTTGCGTTCTTGCTCAAAAATGCCAACGGTAACCTGCGGTTCTTCAATCTGCCGTTGAACCGGGTGATCGAGTTGGGCACCCAGGTCGAGATCTGAATGGGTGCCTGATCTGCGTAGTGGGTTAGGCGTGGCTCAATTCTGCTCGGCCACGCTCGACTTGCCCTGGCGCGTCTCGATCTCACCGATCAGGCGCTTGGCCAGGGCCGGGTAGTTCTCGTCGAAGTGGTGCCCGCCCGGCAGCTTCAGGCGCTCGCCCACCGCCGTCTTCTCGGTGCAACCGCTCTCGTCGGTCTCTTCCACGCCATACACACACACCACTTTGGACGCCGGCAGCCGGGCCATTTCCGGCCCGGTTGGCGCCTCCTGGCCTTCCTTGCCCAGCCAGCCTTCCACCTCGATCTCGAAGCTGCCGCTACGGGCGAAGGCCAGTAGCATCACCGCATCGATACGCTGCTGGTCCTCGGCCGGCAAGCGGTTGTAGATCGCTGGCAGCACGTCGGCGCCAAACGAGTAGCCGGTCAATACAAAGCGCTTGGTGCCCCATTTCTGGCGATAGTGCTGCATCAGTTCCGACAGGTCTGCGGCGCTCTGCTCGGGGGTCTTGTGTTGCCAGTAATAACGCAGCGTGTCGATGCCGACCACCGGATAGCCTAGCTTGGCCATTTCTCCGGCCACGTCGCGGTCCAGGTCGCGCCAGCCGCCATCCCCGGAGAGGAACAGGGTGACGGTGTCGGTGGATTGCCCTGCCGGCACCTCGACTACTGGAATGGCCAGGGCGTTGCCGTCGTGGCCGACCAGGGCTTGGGTCAGCTGTGACTTGAGCACCTGCGGCAAGTGGATGTCGTAATCGCTGATGCTGGTTTCGGCGTTGGCCTGGTCGCGCACGAAGGCTGCGCTGGCGTCATCCGGGTTGTCGTTCCAGGCGACGTTCCAGTGGCCATGGGCCGCCGCTTTGGGTAGCGCGGCCTGGCAGCCGGGTTGCTCCAGGCTGAAGTCCACGGAAATGGCCCGCGCCTTGTCGTCGGTCTGTGCCGCCAGCCAGCGCCAGGCCTGCGCCGCGCCTGGGCCGATACCGGCTACCAGGGTCGGTTTTTCGGACAGCTGGGTCGCTGCCAGGTCCAGCGCTTGTTGCTGCTGGGTGCAGTCGTTGGGTGGCAGGATAACCTGCACCAGTTGCGCTTCCCCAGCCTGGCTCAGGTCCAGCAACTGCTTGTCGGTCAGAGCCTGGTCCTGAGGGACGCCGATGGCGACCCGGGCCTTGGCGTGCACGCCCGGGGTCACGCGGGTGATGCTGAGGTTGTTGAGGGACAGCTGTTCGAGGTGCGCCTCAGGCGCAGGGCGCGTCCATAGCCAGAAGGCCACGGCACCGCCCAGGGCGGCCAGCAGCAGGGGAATCGCCAGGTACAGCCAATAGCGTCGGATCATCAGCGTTTCACCAATCCAGTCAGGCCGCCAGCGATGAGGGCGGCAGTGTCGGCCAGTGCCACCAGCGGGTCGAGCCCCGCAGGCACGGCCATGTAACGGGGTTCCCAGTCCGGTTGGAATTTGTCCTTGAAGCGTCGAAGCCCCTGGAAGTTGTAGAGCTGTTCGCCACGGCGGAACACCATTGAACCCAGGCGCTGGGTCAAGGGCGCGCCGCGCCGTGGCTGCAGCCCGGACAGCGGGACCATGCCCAGGCTGAAGCGGGCATAGTCGTGGCTTTTGTAGTGCAGGATGAGCCCTATCATCATGAACTCCATGGTCAGCTTCGGAGCTTCAGGGTGGGCCCGCATCAGGTCGAGGCTGGCCAGCTCGCGACCGTGGGTTTCCAACAGGTTGGCAAAGGCCACCGGCCGGCCCTGGAAGCGAATCAGGGCGATGCGAAAGTGCTGCAGGTACTCGGGGCTGAAGCGCCCGAGCGAGAAGCCTTTCTCGCGCACGTTCTTGCCACCCAGCCAGGCATCGGAGATTTCCTTGAGCGCTATCAGTGGCGCGTGACCGGGTTCGTGGATTTCCAGGCTGAGGCCGTCACGGCCACCGCGGTTCCAGGTGTAGCGCAGGTCTTTCATCTCCTTGCCCTTGGCTTCGAGGTCGAAGCGGCGCAGGTCGACCCGGGCCTCCTCGCCAAGTTTGAGCGCGGTCAGGCCAATGTCCATGTAGAACGGCAGGTTCTCCGCGCGGACCTGATAAAACACCGGCCTGGCGTGGTGCAGGTCGCACAGGTCGCGGAACTGCCAGATCATCTCGGCGCGCTCCTGGGCCGGGCCGATCGGGTCATACAAGGCCACCAGGCTGCGACCGCGACGGGCGTACATAAGGAAGGCGTTGTCGCGCGGGTGGAACAGCAAAGCCTTGTCGCCGGTCAGGGCCAGGCCGCCATCGGGCTGGTCGGATGCCAGCAGGATGCGGTTGGCGCGTTGCAGTTCTGCGTCGTCAGGCAGGTGGATGACCGGCGGTGCGGTGCGCAGCAGCCAGGTCAGGGCGACAGCCACCAGCAGCACGGCGCTGCCCATGGCGGCGCGCAGGCCCCGCGGTGCATCGGCGTCCAGGGTGAACTGCCACCACAGTTGGTGGCTGTAGGGCACATCTTGGTAGGCGAACAGCAGCAGCCATACCGAGGCCCCGACCACGCAGGCGCTGGCCACCAGAAACACCGGAGAGAAGGGCAGTTCCAGCAGGCGGCTGGGGCGGTAGAACGAACGGCGGAACAGGGCCAGCAGCGCGGCGGTGAACGTCAACAGGCAGGCTTCTTCCCAGTCGAAGCCCTTGAGCAATGACAACAATGCGCCGACCAGCAGCAAGGTGGTGGTCAGCAGCCAGGCTGCGGACAGGCGCCGGCGCAAGCCTTGGGCCAGCAGCAGGCACAGCACGCCGATCAGGCTGGCGCCGAAGTGCGAAGCATCGATCAGGCGGTGGGGTACCAGAAAGCCCATGTGTTCCAGGCGCGTGTCGATCTCGGGCGTGGCCCCCGAGAACAGCAGCACCACCCCGGACAGAAACACCAGAATTGACAGCACCGGCGCCGCCAGGCCGGAGGCCACCTTGATGGCCTGTTGCGCGAACAGCAGACGCCGGGCTTCGTTGGCCAGCAGCAGTACACACGCCAGCAGCAGCGGCAACACCACATAGATCAGGCGATAGAGCAGCAGGGCCGCAGCCAGTGGCGCGGCGCCCAACTGGTCGGCAAAGGCTGCCAGCAAGATCGCCTCGAACACCCCGATGCCCCCTGGCACATGGCTGAGCACGCCTGCGGCCAGGGCCAGCAGGTACACCAGGATGAAAGCGCCAAATGGCGGGGCTTCTGGCAGCAGGAGATACAGTACGGTGGCGGCGGCGGCCACATCCAGGGCGGTGATCAGCAATTGCAGCGAGGCGAGGCGACCGTTTGGCAGGCGCAGGGTACGCCGGCCCAGCTGAACCAGCAGGTTGTCGGCCAAGGGCTGTTCGGCCAGGCGCTTGCGGTAAAGCCCGAGCACCAGCACGGCAGCCAGCACCAGCACGGCTGCGGCGATGCCGGCCAGCAGCCCCGGCGAAAGGCCCAGTGCGGTCGAGGCTGCTGGCAGGTCGCTCAAAGTAGCCAGAGCAGCCAGGGGGGGCAGCGCACACCCTAGGGACAGGCTGGCAAACACGGTCATCCGCGCGACTTCGCCAGCCCCCAGGCCTTGGCGGGCATACAGGCGGTAACGCACCGAACCACCAGACAGCATCGACAGGCCGATGGCGTTACCAATGGCGAAGGCGCTGAAGCCGCCCAGTATCAAACTGCCTGCTGGCAGTTTTACCCCGGCATAGCGGCTGGCCGACCACTCGTACCCCAGCAGAATCACGAACCCGACAGCCGTGGCCAGCAAGGCCCCCAGCAGCGACTGCGTCGGCACGCTGAGCATGGCATCGTGCAAGGCGTAGATGTCCAGCTCGCTGAGCAGGTGGCGGCAGGCAACCAGGGCCATGGCGAACAGTATCAGCGTCACCGCCAGGCTGATGGGTTGACGATAGCGGCTCAATCGCTCGATCAGGGGCAGGCGCTGCGCGGCCGTGGGTAGCACCGAAGCAAGGGGCTCCGGAGGTTCGGGGTTATGGGAGGTCATGAATCAATACCCCGAGCAGGCAGCGCGAGGTGAGGGCGAGGTGCGGCCAAGTGAAAGTCCCTTAGGAAAACGTATCCAATGTTACTCCGGGCACAGACGCTTTCAGCTGCCTGGCAGGGTTAAAGATAGTTCATCCAAAGGGCGACATCTCAAGCCTGGGGGTAGGCTGATGGCAAGGCATTTCCAGGCGACGAAATGCAGAGGGCGTAAAGCAACAAACCCCGCGCTGCTGTTACACAGGCGGGGTTTGTTCTGACGAATATGGTTGCGGGAGCCGGATTTGAACCGACGACCTTCGGGTTATGAGCCCGACGAGCTACCAGACTGCTCCATCCCGCGTCAGAGGTGCGCATTCTACAGCTTGTTGAAACTGTGTAAAGCGTTAATTGTTGATTTATCGATCTTTTTTCTTCGGCATCATTTTCGATGCAAAGAAAAAGGCCACTGCGTTAACAGTGGCCTTTTCTTAAAGCTGGTTGCGGGAGCCGGATTTGAACCGACGACCTTCGGGTTATGAGCCCGACGAGCTACCAGACTGCTCCATCCCGCGTCTGTGGGGCGCATTCTACAGTTAATCGAATCAGTGTCAAGCGCTACTAATTGATTTCTCGCCAGTTTTTGCCAATGGCTTTTCTACGGGCAAAGAAAAAGGCCACTGCGTTAACAGTGGCCTTTTCTCGAATCTGGTTGCGGGAGCCGGATTTGAACCGACGACCTTCGGGTTATGAGCCCGACGAGCTACCAGGCTGCTCCATCCCGCGCCTGTGAGATCGAATTCTACGGATTTACGCAACTATGTCAAGCGTTTTTCCTAAAAAACCTTTTTCGTTCAAACCCTTAGCACTCGCTCAAAGCACGCGGCTCAGGCGCGGCGGGGGGTTCAGGCCGATTGTCGAGGCAAGCGGCGTGCAATCTGTTGCAGCGTAGGAGGCATGCGATATTATCTGTATGAATCTACAGTACTGACGGTCATCCATGTCCTTGCGCAAGATCATCCATGTCGACTGCGATTGTTTCTATGCCGCAATCGAAATGCGTGATGACCCGCGCCTGGCCGGTCGGCCCATGGCCGTAGGCGGGTCGGCCGACCACCGCGGGGTGATCGCCACCTGTAATTATGAAGCGCGGGCCTATGGTGTGCGCTCGGCCATGTCATCGCGCCATGCGCTCAAGCTTTGCCCTGACTTGTTGATCGTCAAGCCACGCTTTGAAGCCTATCGCGAGGCATCCCGTGAGATTCACGCCATTTTCCGTGACTACACCGAGCTGATCGAGCCGTTGTCGCTGGATGAAGCCTACCTGGATGTGAGCGATAGCCAGTGGTATGCCGGCAGCGCCACGCGTATCGCCGAAGATATCCGCCGGCGCGTTGCCCGTACCTTGCATATCACCGTGTCGGCGGGTGTTGCACCCAACAAGTTCCTGGCCAAGATCGCCAGTGACTGGCGCAAGCCCAACGGGCTGTTCGTCATAACCCCGGGTGAAGTCGAAGCCTTTGTCGCGGCTTTGCCGGTGGCCAGGTTGCACGGCGTTGGCAAGGTCACGGCGGACAAACTGGCGCGGCTGGGTATCGATACCTGCCTGGACCTGCGTGACTGGTCGCGCTTGGGGCTGGTGCGCGAGTTCGGCAGCTTTGGTGAGCGGTTGTGGGGGTTGGCGCGGGGTATTGATGACCGCGCCGTGCACAACGACAGCCGCAGGCAGTCGGTCAGCGTGGAAAACACCTACGACACTGACCTGCCAGACCTGGCCAGTTGCCTGGAGCGTCTTCCAGCCTTGCTCGACAGCCTTAATGAACGCATTGCCCGCATGGACAGCAGTTACCGGCCAGACAAGCCTTTCGTCAAGGTCAAGTTCCATGACTTCAGCCAGACAACGATGGAACAGGCAGGGGCTGGCAGAGACCTGGAAAGTTATCGGCAGTTACTGCGGCAGGCGTTTGCCCGGGGTGGCAAGCCGGTGCGCTTGCTGGGGGTAGGGGTGAGGTTGAAGGACTTGCGCGGGGCGCATGAACAGTTGGAATTGTTCCCGCCTAAATGAAAGGGGCCGCAAGGCGGCCCCTGAATCAGTTCACTGCACGCCAGGGTCGGCGACCAATCGCCCGGTTGCCTTGGTCAGCGACTGCAGAAATTCCTGCTGCAGTTCCGGATCGTTGCGCGTCAGCTCGATCAGGCTCTGCTCCATTTCGCTGGCTTCCTCTTCCAGGCCCAGTTCGGACAGGCGTTTGACCCGGTGTACCCACTGGCCGACATCATCGTCTTCCAGGTCGTCGAAGATCAGTTCGTGGGCTTCGAGCAGCTTGTTGCGCAGGGTGGCGCTGACCAGCAGGCTAGCGTCACCGCGCACCGCGTTGTCCTCATCGACCACCTGCAAGTGCAGGGTACCAATGTGGTTGAGGTTCTGCTCGGAGAACGGGCTGTCGAGCAGGTTTAGGCGCAGTACGCCGTTTCTGTCGGTGGTCAGCTCGTGGGTCATCTTGCCGGCCTTGACCTCGACCAGGCGCTCGCTCCAGGGCAGGCTGGTGGATTCTTCGCGCTGGTCCTTCTGCACTTCGCTGATCCCGGCAAGGTTCTGCTGGGCGCGACCGTTGGACTGCACGTTCATGAACGGGTTGAGCCCCGCCGCGCCATAGCTGAGCCAGTCGTGGGTCACGCTTTTGGGCAGGTTGCCCAAGGCGAACACATTGACCACGTTGGCGCCCACGCCGGCCACCACAGCCACCGCGCCCAGCGGGATCTCGTAGACCTCCCGCCAGGGCTGGTAGGGCGTGTAGCGGTCGTAGCGACGGGTGACTTCGAATTCGGTGACTTCGAAGCGCTTCTGCTCATGCACGCGCACACGTCGTTGCGGCAGCTCCATCACCTTCGGCTCGCCGACATCGATCTGCAGACTGTGTTCGAGCAACTTGCGCTCGACGCGCTCCTCATGCTCGCTGCGCTGGGACATCTGGTTGGCGCAGCCGCTGATGAGCAGGGCGCCGCTAAGTGCGGCGCCCCCCAGGGTAAAGGTACTTCGCTTGGACATGATCACTCGTGCATTGATTATCAGCGGCGAACGCGGGCCTGCAGGAACGACAGCACTTCATTGAGTGGCAGCGCTTGAGCATCCTGTTCGGTGCGGTGCTTGTATTCCAGGTTACCTTCGGCCAGCCCGCGGTCGCTGACGACGATGCGGTGCGGGATGCCGATCAGCTCCATGTCGGCAAACTTGATGCCTGGGCTGGTCTTCTTGTCGCGGTCGTCCAGCAACACTTCAAAACCGGCGGCGGTCAGCTCGGCATACAGCTTGTCGGTAGCCTCGCGAACCACGTCGGTTTCGTAGCGCAGCGGCACCAGGGCGATCTGGAATGGCGCCAGGGCATCGTTCCAGATGATGCCTTTGTCGTCGTAGCTCTGCTCGATCGCGGCGGCGACCACGCGGGAAACGCCGATGCCGTAGCAACCCATCGACAGCACCACCGGCTTGCCGTTCTCGCCCAGTACCTGGCACTTGAGCGCCTCGCTGTACTTGGTGCCGAGCTGGAAGATGTGCCCGACTTCGATGCCGCGCTTGATCACCAGGGTGCCCTGGCCGTCCGGGCTCGGGTCGCCTTCGACGACATTGCGCAGGTCGGCGACTTGCGGTACCGGCAGGTCGCGTTCCCAGTTGACGCCGAAGTAGTGCTTGTCGTCGATGTTGGCGCCAATGCCGAAGTCGCTCATCAGGGCAACCGAACGGTCGATGATGCATTCCAGCGGCAGGTTCAGCGGGCCGAGCGAACCTGCGCCGGCGCCAATGGCGTCGTGCAGTTCGGCTTCGGTGGCCATGACCAGCGGGTCGGCAACCTGTTCGAGTTTGGTGGCCTTGATTTCGTTGAGCTCGTGGTCACCACGGACGATCAGGGCGATCAGCTTGCCTTCTTCGGCGCCGCGCACGATCAAGGTCTTGACGGTTTTCTCGATCGGCAGGCCGAACTGCTCGACCAGTTGCGCGATGGTCTTGGCGTCCGGGGTGTCGACCAGGCGCAGCTCCTCGGCAGGGGCAGGGCGCACGGTTTCACGCGGGATGGCCTCGGCCTTCTCGATGTTGGCGGCGTAGTCGGAGCTGTCGCTGAAGATCACATCGTCTTCGCCGGACTCGGCCAACACGTGGAACTCGTGCGAATAGCTGCCACCGATGGAGCCGGTATCGGCCTGCACCGGGCGGAAGTCCAGGCCCAGGCGGGTAAAGATGTTGGTGTACGCCTGGTGCATGCGGTCGTAGGTTTCCTGCAGGGAAGCCTGGTCGGCATGGAAGGAGTAGGCGTCCTTCATGATGAACTCGCGGCCGCGCATCAGGCCGAAGCGCGGGCGGATCTCGTCACGGAATTTGGTCTGGATCTGGTACATGTTGAGCGGCAGCTGTTTATAGCTGGACAGCTCGTTACGGGCCAGGTCGGTGATGACTTCTTCGTGGGTCGGGCCAACGCAGAAATCACGGTTGTGGCGGTCTTTGAGGCGCAGCAGCTCGGGGCCATACTGCTCCCAGCGGCCGGATTCCTGCCACAGTTCGGCGGGCTGGATGCTTGGCATCAGCACTTCCAGGGCGCCGGCGGCGTTCATTTCTTCGCGGACCACGGCTTCGACCTTGCGCATTACTCGCAAGCCCATCGGCAGCCAGGTGTACAGGCCCGAGGCCAGTTTGCGGATCATGCCGGCGCGCAGCATGAGCTGGTGGCTGATGACCACTGCGTCGGCAGGGGTTTCTTTCTGGGTGGCGAGCAAATATTGACTGGTGCGCATGGTGGGCCGTGTCGATTGCCTAAGACGTTGAAATGACCCCGCATTGTACGGGGGTGAAACGAAGGCGTACAGGATGCCCCAGGGCGTGGCAATTGTCAGCCAAGAAAAAGCCCGGCAATCGTGCCGGGCTTTTTCAGGTGCGGGGCACTATAAGCGAGGCTTACAGGATGCTCAGCGGGTACTCGACGATCAGACGCAGTTCGTCGATCGAGCTCGAACCGTAGTACACACCGTCGCTGGAACGGTAAGTGGCCTGACGGACACGGAAGCTCAGGTCCTTCGCTGGGCCGCTCTGCAGGACGTACTTGACGTCGATGTCGCGTTCCCATTCCTTGCCGTTGTCGGTGGTGCGGGTGGTTGCACCGCTACCGCGAGCATAACGGGTCATGAAGGTCAGGCCTGGTACGCCGAACTCGGCGAAGTTCAGGTCGTAGCGCGCCTGCCAGGACTTCTCGTCTTCGGCGTTGAAGTCGGAACGGGCGATGGAGTTGGCCAGGAACACGGTACCGCCGCCGTCTACGCCGTAGGCGTAGTCGCCGTCACCGCTGACCTTCTGGTAGGCCAGGGTAAAGGTGTGGGCGCCGATGTTGTAGGCGCCGGACAGGCTGGCTGCGATGTTGTCGAGTTCGTTGCTGCCGTCGGACTTGGTGACGAACGCGCCAGTGCGGTTGTCGCCGATGGACTTGGTGTCATAGATGTTGAAGTCGAACACCAGGCCTTGCTTGTCGCTGATCGGCAGCGCCCAGTTCACGTTGCCGTACCACTTGCGGAAGTGATCTTCGACGCGCGAGTAGTAGATGCTGGTGCTGAGGCTGTCGGTAAAGGCGTAGGTGCCACCGAAGATGTTGGCTTCGCTCAGGTTCAGGCTGTCGTGGTAGGTCTGAGCCTGGGCATTCATCGCGGTGAAGTGACCGGCGTTCAAGGTCAGGCCGCTGATCTCGTTGCTGGTGATCAGGCCGCCTTCGGCAACTTCCGGCAGCAGTCGGCTGTCGTCGGTGGCGAATACTGGCATGGCGGTGAACTGGTCGCCGAACTTCAGCACGGTATTGGAGATGCGCATTTTTACAGCGCCACCGCCTTCGGAGTAATCATCTTGCGAGCGACCGTCGGAGCCTTGTGGGAACAGGCCGGTGCCGGCACGGCCACGGCCGCTGTCCAGCTTCAGACCAAGCATGCCGATGGCGTCGACGCCGAAGCCTACGGTGCCCTGGGTGAAGCCCGATTCGTAAGTGCCGAGGAAGCCAAGGCCGGTTTCTTCCACGCGGCTCTGGGTGCCGGCTGGGTTGTTGCGGAAGTCACGGCTGAAGTACAGCATGCGAGTTTTGACGTTCAGCTGGCTGTCTTCGATGAAACCCTTGGACTCGTCTTGTGCAGAGGCGAAGGCCAATTGCGAGGTCCCTGCCGAAACGGCCAGGGCGATCATGCTCCACTTCATCACGCGCATCGTGATTTGCTCCTTTGGTTTTTAGGAAGAGTACCGCTGCGCCCAAGTCTTTTAGTTATATGGGGCAGCTCTTTCTTGTTATGTCGGCGGAAATGTATAGCACGCTGACTGTTGTTGGCGATATGGGCATATAGAACCTTTCGGGATCTTTATGGTCATGTCGCTTGTAGGTAATTCCATGTCGCAAATCACGTCCCGGATTCCCGGGCCGTACAACGCCAGCGCCGTTCCTGTCACCGTAACGAATCTGTAACTACAGATTCCGGCTAGGGAAACTCCCTGGTGTATCCAAAGCGGCTGTTGTTATTTGTCGCGTACATCCCTTGATGCAGATGTCGTGCCGACTTGGTGTGGAGGGAATGCAACAAGCGTGCACAAAATTAACCCCGGTTCATGAAATTTTCACAAATCGGGGTGCCGAAGGTCGGAAAGTACCGAAAACACGGGCTGAAGCTTGTCTGATGGTGTGCCAGATAAGTTAGGCGTTTGAAACCCAAAAGCTGTCATAAAAGTCAATGTGTTACCGGCCACTGTTAATGCAGTGTCATTCGAGTGGGTAAAAGCGTAGTGGTGTGCTCGTTTGCGGCCTCATTTTGGTGCGAAAAGTAGCGCTGTGTTACCGCCGTTGTGCAGGCGGGGGGCATAGATGAACTTAAAGTGTGCAGCGCAGGGCAGCGCTTGCATGCCGGCGCCTGCGAAGCAAGGTATCCTTGCCCGATGCCCCGTGTAGGGCGGGCCCGTTTTTGTCTGTTGGAGGTTTTGCAGTGTTTGAGATGGATACGCGTTTGCAGCAGGATTGCCTGGTGCTTGGAGACTTCCCGTTGTGCCGTCTGCTGCTCAGCAAAGATGCCAATTACCCCTGGTTCATCCTGGTGCCCAGGCGCGCCGGCGTGAGCGAAGTGTTCGACTTGAGTCAGGAAGACCAGGCCCAGCTGTTCAAGGAAACCACGGACCTGTCGCAGGCGCTCAAGGGTGAGTTCAAGGCTGACAAGATGAACGTTGCCACGCTGGGTAACGTGGTCAGCCAGTTGCACATGCATGTCATCGTTCGCCGCCATGGCGATGTGGCCTGGCCTGCGCCGGTGTGGGGCAAGGTGCCTGCGGGCGAGTATGCGCCTGGGCAGGTCGACGGCATTCGTCAACGCCTTCGCACGCTGCTCGACAACGATTACCGGGAGGCCTGATATGTCACCTGAATCGCGAATTATCGAGCTTGAAACCCGCCAGGCGTTCCAGGACGACACGCTCCAGGCGTTGAATGATGTTGTGGTCGAGCAGGGGCGTGTGATCGACCGCTTGCAGCTGCAGATGGCCGAACTGCTCAAGCGTTACGAAGAAATGGTAGGGCAGTACGGCAGCGAGGGAGAAGAGGCGCCGCCCCCTCATTATTGAGTTCAGGCAGCCCTGGCATTGCACCAGGGCTGGCAAGGTCAGCGACGGGTTACTGCCACCACATCTTCGGCCTGCAGGCCTTTGTCACGGTGCATGACCGAAAACTCGACGCGCTGGCCTTCCACCAGAATACGGTGGCCTTCGCCCCGAATAGCGCGAAAGTGCACGAAGATGTCATCGCCCGAATCGCGGGAAATAAAGCCAAAGCCTTTGGAAGTATTGAACCACTTCACGGTGCCCGTATCGCGGTTGCCGGCCTCCAGTGGGGCGCTCTGGCTGCTGCGGGCCTTGCGGGGGCTGCGGGCGAAACCTGCGGCCAGGTGCAGGGCCACGGCCAGCACCGCGCACACCAGTGCAGCCAGGTTGCCCATCTCGGGCCGAGCCAGCAGGGTCAGTGTCTGCAGTACCACGGCGACCACCAGCAAGGCGCAAGCCAGGTGTTGCAGCTGTTGCCGTGCACCTCGGTAGTACAGCGGCACGACCGGGGCCAATACCAGGTTAAGCAGGCCGAGCAGTGCCAGGTAGACCGCATCGGGTTGCTGCAGGAAGGGTGTTGCATCGGTTTTCAGGCTGGGCATGAGCGATAGCAGCAAAGCCGCTACGCCCGTCACCAGATGGACGATCTTGAACATGGGGTTGGCTCACAGTTGACAAGCTGATCACAGGAAGAGCTGGCGACACGGTGCGCATGAGGTGTAAAGCGCGAACACGTGATGGGCCAGCCTATGCACCCGGCAATGACAATCCGCACGGGTGGCACCCTGCCTATTTAACAGCAAAGGCGCAGGCTACTCAAACCGCAGGTCTGCGCAGCCGATGTGTTGCGCCATGTCACAGGCGGCTTTTGCCAAGTGTTGATACAGTGTCAAGGGCCCGCTTGATCATCAAGCCTTATGGAAAGGGGAACTTCATGGCAATCGATATCGGTATCAGTGAAGAAGATCGCAAGTCCATCGTCGACGGGCTGTCGCGCCTGTTGTCGGATACCTATGTGCTGTATCTGAAAACCCATAACTTTCATTGGAACGTCACCGGCCCTTCGTTTCGCACCCTGCACCTGATGTTCGAAGAGCAATACAACGAGCTGGCCCTGGCGGTCGACTCGATCGCCGAGCGGATTCGAGCCCTGGGCTTCCCGGCACCGGGGTCCTATGCATTTTATGCGCAGCATTCTTCGATCAAGGAGGAGGGGGGCGTGCCGGTGGCGGATGAGATGATCCGTCAGTTGGTGCAAGGCCAGGAAGCGGTCGTGCGCACGGCGCGCAGCATCTTCCCGGTGGTGGATAAGGTCAGCGATGAGCCGACCGCCGACTTGCTGACCCAGCGCATGCAGGTGCACGAAAAGACTGCCTGGATGCTGCGCGTGTTGCTTGACGGTAAATAGCCGCCGTAGCGTCAGAAATGCCTGAAAAGCCCGGTTGCCGTCACGGCAACCGGGCTTTCTGCATTTCTGCGGGAAGGTTTTGCCGCTGCTGCGGATGCGCAGGCTGGCGCTTCATGGCTGCCGTAGCCCTGGGTGCAGGGCAATGACAGTCGATGGATGGAGTGGCCCGATGGCGAGTATGTGGCAGGTGGACAAGCGGGGCGCTGGTCGGGGGGGGTGGCCAGGCAAGCAATGCGTCGACCCCTTCAAGGCCGATTTCGACATGCTGCAGGTCAGGCCGGTGTCACGCTCGGTCCGGCTCAATGGGTTTTCAACCTGCCTGCGGCTGGAAGCAGTCTACTGGGGCATTCTGGAGCGTATCGCCGAGGCCAACCGCTGTTCGGTCAGTGCGGTGCTGTCGTATGTGGACCGCGAGGTGCATCTGCGCCAGGGTGGGGTGCGCAACTTCAGCGGCCTGATCCGCGTGATCTGCGTCGCCTGGCTGCTCGACCCGCCGAGTGCACGCTGATCGCCAGGCGGGCTGCGCAGTGCTTGCTAACCATATATAATCCCGCTTTTTGCTGCCCCGGCAGCCAGCGTTATGGTTGACGAGAGACACCCATGCCCCTTTATGACTATCAATGTGCGTCCTGCGAGCACCGCATGGAAGCGCTGCAGAAGATCAGCGCCGCGCCGCTGACCGATTGCCCGGCCTGTCAGGCGCCGGCACTGAAGAAGCTGCTGTCTGTCCCAGGCTTTCGCCTGAGCGGCACCGGTTGGTACGAAACCGACTTCAAGACCGGGGCAAAAAAGAATCTGGCAGGCGGCGACAAGGCCGACTGAGTTGAATGCTGTGACCGGGTCTTGCAGTATTAGCCCTCTGGGCGGCCAAGGCCTCCACCGAATACACGAATCACGAGAAGCGAAACCACCATCATGATGCGCAGCCATTATTGCGGCCAACTGAACGAGAGCCTGGACGGCCAGGAAGTCACCCTTTGCGGCTGGGTCCATCGTCGCCGCGACCACGGCGGGGTGATCTTCCTCGACATCCGTGACCGCGAGGGCATGGCCCAGGTCGTATTCGACCCTGATCGCGCCGAAACCTTCGCTGCCGCCGACCGTGTGCGCAGCGAGTACGTCGTGCAGATCACCGGCAAGGTACGCCGCCGTCCGGAAGGCGCGGTCAACCCGAACATGGCCTCCGGTGGCATCGAAGTGCTGGGCTACGAGCTGCAGGTGCTCAACGAGGCCGAAACGCCGCCGTTCCCGCTCAACGAATACTCCGACGTCGGCGAGGAAACCCGCCTGCGCTACCGCTTCATCGACCTGCGTCGTCCGGAAATGGCCGACAAGCTGCGTCTGCGTTCGCGCATCACCAGCAGCATCCGTCGCTTCCTCGACGAGAACGGCTTCCTTGACGTCGAGACGCCGATCCTCACCCGCGCCACCCCAGAAGGCGCGCGTGACTACCTGGTGCCGAGCCGCACCCACGCTGGCAGCTTCTTTGCCCTGCCGCAGTCGCCCCAGCTGTTCAAGCAGTTGCTGATGGTTGCCGGTTTCGACCGTTACTACCAGATCGCCAAATGCTTCCGTGACGAAGACCTGCGTGCTGACCGCCAGCCGGAATTCACCCAGATCGACATCGAGACCAGCTTCCTCGATGAAGCCGAGATCATGGGCCTCACCGAGAGCATGATCCGCAAGCTGTTCAAGGAAGTCCTGGACCTGGAGTTCGGTGAATTCCCGCACATGACCTTCGAAGAAGCCATGCGCCGTTACGGTTCCGACAAGCCAGACCTGCGTAACCCGCTGGAACTGGTCGACGTTGCCGATCAGCTCAAGGACGTCGAGTTCAAGGTCTTCGCAGGCCCGGCCAACGATCCTAAGTGCCGCGTTACCGCCCTGCGTCTGCCAGGCGGCGCCAGCATGCCGCGCAGCAAGATCGACGAGTACACCAAGTTCGTCGGCATCTATGGTGCCAAGGGCCTGGCGTACATCAAGGTCAACGAGCGCGCCAAAGGCGTCGAAGGCCTGCAGTCGCCGATCGTCAAGAACATCCCTGAGGCCAACCTCAACGTGATCCTTGATCGCGTGGGCGCAGTCGACGGCGACATCGTGTTCTTCGGCGCCGACAAGGCCAAGATCGTCAGCGAAGCCCTGGGCGCGCTGCGGATCAAGGTGGGTAACGACTTCAACCTGCACACCTGCGAATGGGCGCCGATGTGGGTTGTCGACTTCCCGATGTTCGAAGAGAACGACGACGGCAGCTTCACAGCGCTGCACCACCCGTTCACTGCACCGAAGTGCTCCCCGCAAGAGCTGGAGGCCAACCCGGCCACCGCGCTGTCGCGTGCTTACGACATGGTGCTGAACGGCACCGAACTGGGTGGCGGCTCGATCCGTATCCACCGCAAAGAGATGCAGCAGGCGGTGTTCCGTCTGCTGGGTATCGAAGCGGCAGAACAGGAAGAGAAGTTCGGCTTCCTGCTCGACGCCCTGAAGTTCGGCGCCCCGCCTCACGGTGGCCTGGCCTTCGGCCTGGATCGCCTGGTCATGCTGATGACCGGCGCCCAGTCGATCCGTGAAGTGATCGCCTTCCCGAAAACCCAGAGCGCTGCCTGCGTCATGACCCAGGCCCCAGGCATGGTCGACGCCAAGGCCTTGCGCGAGCTGCACATCCGCCTGCGCGAACAGACCAAGGTCGAGTAAGCGGGCCCCAGGCGCATCCACATGGATGCGCCTTTGCGTTACGGCGCAGGTTTTTTTGTCGTTGCGCCCCGTCAGGGGCGCAATTGTTTGTGTTTCAAAGAATTTGGAGTCGTTATGGCTGGTCATTCCAAGTGGGCGAACATCAAGCACCGCAAAGAGCGCCAGGATGCCAAGAGAGGCAAGGTTTTCACCAAGTGGATCCGCGAGCTGACCGTTGCAGCCAAGCAGGGCGGCGGTGACCCGGCGTCCAACCCGCGCCTGCGTCTGGCGCTGGACAAGGCCCTTGGCGCCAACATGAGCCGCGATATCATCGACCGCGCTGTTGCCCGTGGTGCTGGCACCAACGAAAGCGACAACGTCGAAGAGCTCAGCTACGAGGGTTACGGCCCAGGTGGCGTGGCGATCATGGTCGAGGCCATGACCGACAACCGCAACCGTACTGCCGCGGCCGTGCGTCATGCCTTCACCAAGTGTGGTGGCAACCTCGGTACCGATGGCTCGGTGGCCTACCTGTTCGAGCGCAAGGGCCAGATCAGCTTCGCGCCGGGGGTGGATGAAGACGCCTTGATGGAAGCCGCGATGGAGGCCGATGCCGACGACGTGGTGAGCAATGACGATGGCTCGTTCGACGTCTTCACTTCCTTCAACAGCTTCTACGCTGTGCGTAATGCCCTGGAAGAGGCCGGCTTCAATGCCAATGACGCCGAAATCGTCATGCAGCCGACCACCAGCGCCGAACTCGACCTGGAAGGCGCAGAAAAGGTGCTCAAGCTGATCGACATGCTCGAGGACCTGGACGACGTGCAGAACGTCTATTCCAATGCGCAGATTTCTGACGAGATCATGGAAAAACTCGGCTAAGGTGTGCTGGCGGATCAAGCCCAGCATGTGAGTTTTTCAGCGTCTGTACCGGCCCTTTCGCGGGGCGAGCCCGCTCCCACAGGTCCCTGCCATCCTTAAGGCCAGCGGGGTACCTGTGGGGGCGGGCTCGCCCCGCGAAAGGGCCGGTGCAGTTTGCAAAAATGCATCCCTAAATACGACAGGCGTTATGACTCTGATTCTTGGTATCGACCCCGGCTCGCGGATCACCGGTTACGGCGTGGTTCGCCAAACGGCCCGTGGTTGCGAGTATGTGGCGTCGGGTTGTATCCGCACGGGCAGTGGCGAGTTGCATGAACGTCTGCAGATCGTCTTTCGCGGTGTCGGCGAGGTCATCAGGCTGCACGAACCGGTAACCATGGGCATCGAACGGGTGTTCATGGCCCGCAACCCCGACTCGGCGCTCAAGCTCGGCCAGGCCCGCGGTGCGGCGATCGTGGCGGCGGCCGAGGCGGGGCTGGAAATCGCCGAATACAGTGCCACCCAGGTCAAGCAGGCCGTCGCGGGCACGGGCGGTGCCAACAAGGAGCAAGTGATGATGATGGTCATGCACCTGCTCAAGCTGACGCAAAAGCCGCAGATCGACGCCTCCGACGCCCTCGCCATCGCCCTGTGTCATGCCCATACCCGCTCCAGCCTGGTGCCACATGGCTTGGCCACGGCACGCCGACGCGGTGGGCGCTTGCGTCTGTAAGCGCTTCATGCGCTGATACACATTTTGTTCGGGTGGCAAGCTCACCCGGCGCATTTGCTGATAGGGTTGAGCGGTCTTTGACCGGCTCCCCGAGAGGAAGGATCGGAACGTGATTGGACGTTTGCGCGGCACCCTGGCGGAAAAACAACCGCCGCACCTGATTATCGACGTCAATGGCGTGGGCTACGAGCTGGAAGTGCCCATGACCACCCTGTATCGCCTGCCCAGGGTTGGCGAAACGGTGACCGTGCACACCCACCTGGTGGTACGTGAAGACGCCCACTTGCTCTATGGCTTCCACGAAAAGCGCGAGCGCGAACTGTTCCGCGAACTCATTCGCCTCAATGGCGTCGGGCCGAAGCTGGCGCTGGCATTGATGTCGGGCCTGGAAGCCGACGAATTGGTGCGCTGCGTGCAGGCCCAGGACACCTCGGCCCTGGTGCGCGTGCCGGGTGTTGGCAAGAAGACCGCCGAACGCCTGCTGGTCGAACTCAAGGACCGCTTCAAGGCCTGGGAGACCTCGCCGGCCATGTTCACCCTGGTGTCCGACGGGCCGGTACCGGCCAGCGGCGACTCCTCAGCCGAGGCCGATGCGGTCAGTGCATTGGTTTCCCTGGGCTACAAACCCCAGGAAGCCAGCAAGGCAGTGTCCGCCATCAAGGACAAGGCCGGCCTGAGCAGTGAAGAGCTGATCCGCCGCAGCCTCAAAGGGATGATTACCAAGTGATCGAAGCCGACCGTCTGATCGCCGCCAGTGGGCGTGACCGCGAAGAGGTCCAGGACCGCGCGATCCGCCCCTTGCGCCTGGACGACTACATCGGGCAGCCCGTGGTGCGCGAGCAGATGGCGCTGTTCATCCAGGCCGCGCGTGGCCGCAGCGAGTCGCTTGACCATACCTTGATCTTCGGCCCGCCAGGGCTGGGCAAGACCACCCTGGCCAACATCATCGCCCAGGAAATGGGCGTGTCGGTCAAGAGTACCTCGGGGCCAATTCTCGAGCGCCCGGGCGACCTGGCGGCGATGCTGACCAACCTTGAGCCCCATGACGTGCTGTTCATCGACGAAATTCACCGGCTTTCGCCGGTCGTCGAAGAGGTGCTCTACCCGGCAATGGAAGACTTCCAGCTCGACATCATGATCGGCGAGGGGCCCGCCGCACGCTCGATCAAGCTCGACCTGCCGCCCTTCACCCTGGTGGGGGCCACCACCCGTGCCGGCATGCTGACCAACCCCTTGCGGGACCGTTTCGGCATTGTTCAGCGCCTGGAGTTCTACAGCGACAAGGACCTGGCGACCATTGTCAGCCGTTCCGCCGGTATCCTGGGCCTGGTCATCGAAGACCAGGGCGCCTTCGAGATCGCCCGGCGTGCCCGTGGCACGCCACGTATCGCCAACCGCTTGCTGCGCCGTGTGCGCGACTACGCCGAGGTGCGCGGCAAGGGCCAGATCACCAAGGCCGTGGCAGACCTTGCGCTGAACCTGCTTGACGTCGACGAGCGTGGTTTCGACCACTCCGACCGCCGCCTGCTGTTGACCATGATCGAGAAATTCGACGGTGGCCCGGTGGGGGTGGACAACCTTGCGGCAGCCATCAGCGAAGAGCGTCACACCATCGAGGACGTGCTCGAGCCCTACCTGATCCAGCAGGGTTACATCATGCGCACGCCGCGCGGCCGTGTGGTCACCCGGCATGCCTACCTGCACTTTGGCCTGAATGTTCCCGGGCGCCTGGGGGAGGGTGGTGATTTTTCCGAGCCAGGCGATGAATGACAGATCAAAACCGGCTTTTTGTGGTCCTACCGCTGGCATGCCACAGGCGCGCTGGCAATAAGACATTAATGAAGAAAAAACAGTTGCCGCAGCGGATTGGCAAGCTGAGGAGTAAGCACTAGAGTATGCGCGCGCAAAATCAGCTCGAACCGTTCGCCCACCGTTGTCGCGTCTATTACGAAGACACCGATGCGGGCGGCGTGGTGTATTACGTCAACTACCTGAAATTCATGGAGCGCGCGCGTACCGAGCGGTTGCGGCACCTGGGCTTTTCCCAGTCGCAACTGGCCGGTGAAAACCTGTTGTTCGTGGTCCATTCCAGCGAGGCGCGCTACCACGCGCCGGCGCGGCTGGACGATGAGCTACGGGTCACCGCGCAAGTACTTGAACTCAATCGTGCCAGCCTGCGCTTCGTGCAGCAGGTCTGGCGGGAAAAGGATGAAACGCTGCTCTGCGAGGGGCAGTTCCTGGTGGCCGCCGTGCGCGCCGACACTTTCAAACCCCGAGCCATACCCCCCAAGCTGCGCGACGCCTTTGTGGCGGACGGCTCGGGTACTCAATCGAATGCAGGAGAATAAGCGTGGAAGCTAACGTCGTCGACCATACCTCCATGTGGAGTCTGGTCAGCAATGCCAGCGTGGTGGTACAGCTGGTAATGCTGATCCTGGTGGCCGCCTCGGTCACCTCATGGATCATGATCTTTCAGCGCAGCACCATGCTGCGCGCCGGTCGTCGTGCGCTGGATGCCTTCGAGGAGCGCTTCTGGTCGGGCATCGACCTGTCCAAGCTGTACCGTCAGGCAGGCAGTAACCCGGACCCTGATTCGGGCGTGGAGCAAGTCTTCCGCGCAGGTTTCAAGGAGTTTTCGCGCCTGCGCCAGCAGCCTGGCGTAGACCCGGACGCGGTCATGGAAGGCGTTGGCCGGGCCATGCGCGTGGCCATCTCGCGTGAGGAAGAAAAGCTCGAGCAGAGCCTGCCGTTCCTCGCCACTGTCGGTTCGACCAGCCCGTACATCGGCTTGTTCGGTACCGTGTGGGGCATCATGAACTCCTTCCGCGGCCTGGCCAGCGCCCAGCAGGCCACTTTGGCCACGGTTGCCCCAGGTATCGCCGAAGCCCTGATCGCCACCGCAATCGGCCTGTTCGCGGCAATCCCTGCGGTTATCGCCTACAACCGTTTCGCCGCACGCAGCGAAGTGCTGATCGGCCGTTACTACACCTTCGCCGACGAGTTCCAGGCGATCCTGCACCGCAAAGTGCACACCAGCGAAGAGTAATCAGGTAGAAGCCCATGGCCCGAGTTCGCCACAAACGCAAGCCGGTCGCCGAGATGAACGTGGTGCCCTACATCGACGTGATGCTGGTGCTGCTGGTCATCTTCATGGTGACGGCCCCCATGCTCAACCAGGGCGTGAAGGTCGACCTGCCCAAGGTTTCCAGTGAAGCCTTGCCGCAAGACAACAACGTCCAGATCCTCACCATCTCCATCAAGGCCGACAAGACCTACTACTGGAACCTCGGCAGCGAAGTCGATACCGATAAACAGATGGACAAGGCCATGACCTTGCCCGACATGACCAACGCAGTGACCAAGATCATTGCTGCCGGTCGTGACCAGGGCAAGCAGACCCAGGTCTTCATTCGTGGCGACAAGGCTGTCGACTACGGCGCGGTCATGGGTGCCATGGGCGGGTTGCAGAAGGCCGGTGTCGGTAACGTTGGCCTGATTACCGAGGCGCCCTGATGCAACAGCGAGAGCCATCCGCCTCGGAAAGCTACTTCTGGCCCAGCGTCTGGGCCATCGGCCTGCATGTGCTGGTGTTCGCTATGCTGTTCGTCAGTTTTGCCATGACGCCTGAACTGCCGCCTTCCAAGCCGATCGTCCAGGCTACTCTGTATCAGCTCAAGTCCAAGAGCCAGGCGACTACCCAGACCAATCAGAAGATTGCCGGGGAAGCGAAGAAAACCGCCTCGCGCCAGACCGAAGTCGAGCAGCTGGAGCAGAAGAAGGTCGAGCAAGAGGCCGTGAAGGCCGCGGAACAAAAGAAAGCCGACGCCGCTCAAAAGGCCGAAGAGGCTCGCGAGGCCGCCGAAGCCAAGAAGGCCGAGGACGCCGCCAAGGCCGCCGAGGCGAAAGAGGCCACCGAGGCCAAGAAAGCCGCCGAAGCCAAGAAGGCCGATGAGGCGAAGAAAGCCGCCGAGAAACAGCAGGCCGACATCGCCAAGAAGAAGGCTGAGGAAGAGGCCAAGAAGAAAGCCGCCGAGGACGCCAAGAAAGAGGCCGCCGAGGAAGCGAAAAAACAAGCCACCGAGGATGCCAAGAAAAAGGCAGCCGAAGAGGCCAAGAAGAAAGCAGCCGAGGACGCCAAGAAGAAAGCGGCGGCCGAGGACGCGAAGAAGAAGGCAGCTGAAGAGGCCAAGAAAAAGGCCGCGGCAGACGCCCAGAAGAAAAAGGCACAGGAAGCGGCCCGCAAGTCGGCAGAAGACAAGAAAGCCCAGGCCCTGGCCGAGCTGTTGTCCGATACCACCGAGCGGCAGCAGGCGCTGGCTGACGAGCAAGGTGACCAGGTGGCCGGCGATTTCGACGACCTGATCCGCATGCGCGCAGCCGAGGGCTGGGCACGTCCGCCTTCCGCGCGCAAGGGCATGACGGTAGTCCTGCAGATCAACATGCTGCCAGATGGCACCATCACCAACGTCAGCGTGTTGCGCTCCAGTGGCGACGGCCCGTTTGACAGTTCGGCGGTGGCAGCAATGAAGAACATCGGTCGTCTGACCGAAATGCAGGGTATGAAGCCGAGCGATTTCAACAGGTATCGTTCGTTCAAGATGACATTTACTCCTGAGGATCTAGCGTTGTGATTAAACTCCTTCGAGGACTGCTGGTCATGCTGTGCTGCGTGGCAGGCATGGCCGTAGCAGAGGAAAAGAACATCCTGGTCACCAGCGGCAGCGACCGGGCCACGCCCATCGCGGTAGTGCCGTTCGGTCTGCAGGGCGGCAGCGTGCTGCCCGAAGACATGGCTGACATCATTGGCAACGACCTGCGCAACTCCGGCTACTACTCGCCGATCCCGCGGCAGAACATGATCAGCCAGCCTTCCCAGGCCAGCGAAGTCATCTTCCGCGACTGGAAGGCGTTGGGTGCGCAGTACGTGATGGTTGGCAGCATCGTGCCGTCCGGCGGCCGCCTGCAGGTGCAGTACGCCCTGTTCAACGTCGCCACCGAGCAGCAAGTGCTGACCGGCAGCGTGGCAGGCAGCGTCGACCAACTGCGCGACATGTCGCACTACATCGCCGACCAGTCGTTCGAAAAGCTCACCGGCATCAAAGGTGCGTTCTCTACCCGCATGCTGTACGTGACGGCCGAGCGTTTCTCCACCAACAACACCCGTTACACCCTGCAGCGCTCGGACTACGACGGTGCCCGGGCAGTGACCCTGCTGCAATCGCGTGAGCCGATCCTGTCGCCACGCTTTGCACCGGATGGCAAGCGTATTGCCTATGTGTCGTTCGAGCAGAAGCGCCCGCGCATCTTCGTGCAGCACATCGACACCGGCCGCCGTGAGCAGGTCACCAACTTCGAAGGCCTCAACGGTGCACCGGCCTGGTCGCCTGACGGTTCGCGCCTGGCGTTCGTGCTGTCGAAAGATGGCAACCCGGACATCTACGTGATGAACGTGGCTTCGCGTCAGATCAGCCGTGTCACTGCCGGCCCTGGTATCAATACCGAGCCATTCTGGGGCAAGGATGGCAACACCCTGTACTTCACCTCCGACCGTGGCGGCAAGCCGCAGATCTACAAACAGTCGGTCAGTGGTGGTAGCGCCGAGCGCGTAACTTTCGTTGGTAACTACAACGCCAACCCGAAACTTTCGGCGGACGAAAAGACGCTGGTGATGATCCACCGTCAGCAGGGCTTCACCAACTTCAAAGTGGCGGCACAGGACTTGCAACGCGGAAGTGTAAAGATTCTCTCAGAAACAAGTCTTGATGAGTCTCCCACTGTTGCGCCAAACGGCACCATGCTAATCTACGCCACCCGCCAGCAGGGCCGGGGAGTCTTGATGCTCGTGTCGCTTAATGGCCGCGTGAGGCTCCCACTTCCTACCGCTCAAGGCGAAGTCAGAGAACCGTCCTGGTCCCCTTACCTGAACTGATTGCGGCGTAATACGTTTTGCTTAACACACTGGGGTTTCATTAGGAGTTTCACGATGGAAATGCTGAAGTTTGGTAAATTCGCTGCGCTGGCTCTGGCCATGGCTGTAGCTGTAGGTTGCTCCTCGAAAGGCGGTGACAACGCTGGTGAAGGCGCTGTTGACCCGAACGCTGGCTACGGTGCCAACACTGGCGCTGTCGACGGCTCCCTGAGCGAAGAAGCCGCCCTGCGCGCAATCACCACCTTCTACTTCGAATACGACAGCTCGGACCTGAAGCCAGAAGCCATGCGCGCTCTGGACGTTCACGCCAAGGACCTGAAGTCCAACGGCAACCGCGTTGTTCTGGAAGGCAACACCGACGAGCGCGGCACCCGCGAGTACAACATGGCTCTGGGTGAGCGTCGTGCCAAGGCCGTTCAGCGTTACCTGGTTCTGCAGGGCGTTTCCCCTGCTCAGCTGGAACTGGTCTCCTACGGTGAAGAGCGTCCTGTTGCTACCGGCAACGACGAGCAATCCTGGGCTCAGAACCGTCGCGTAGAACTGCGTAAGTAAGTTCCCATGCGAATGTGCCGCCGTGTAGTAACCGTCCTCGCACTCAGCCTGCCGCTCGCGGCCTGGGCTGAGGTCCCTGTAGTAGATGACAACGCAGGCAGTTATCCGCCTGCGGGTTATGGCACGAGCGGCGCCTATGCCGGGGCAGGGGCTTCAACCCCTACCTCGGCACAGGGCCAGCTGTTCATGCAGCTGCAACAGATGCAGGACCAGCTTTCCCGCCAGCAAGGCATCATCGAAGAGCTGCAAAACGATGTGTCGCGCATGAAGCAGGAAAACCTGGAGCGATACCAGGACCTGGACCGTCGCATCAACAGTGGTGCCGCGCCTGCCGCGACCCCTGACAATTCCTCTACCGGGGGCGCATCCAATGCCGCCGCCGGTGCAGCAGCAGGTGCCGCTGGCGCCGCTGCGCAACAACCGGCCGCCAGTGGCGAGCCCGGTGATCCGGCGAAAGAGAAGCTCTATTACGATGCCGCTTTCGACCTGATCAAGCAGAAGGACTTCGACAAGGCCAGCCAGGCGTTCAACGCCTTCCTGCGCAAGTACCCCAACAGCCAGTACGCCGGCAATGCCCAGTATTGGCTGGGTGAGGTGAACCTGGCCAAGGGCGACCTGCCAGGTGCCAGCCAGGCGTTCGCGCAGGTGAGCCAGAAGTACCCCAAGCACAGCAAGGTGCCTGATTCGCTGTACAAGCTGGCCGACGTCGAGCGCCGCATGGGCCACACCGACAAGGTCAAAGGCATTCTGCAACAGGTCATCACCCAGTACCCCGGCACATCCGCCGCGCAACTGGCGCAGCGTGACCTGCAAAAGCTCTAAGCAGCACCCTTCGCAAGAAACCCGCGCCAGTCGCGGGTTTTTTCGTTAGAATCACTGCCCTTTTTCTTAAACACGCTGCAGCGGATAACGCCATGTCGAGTCCGCGACAGTGCCTGACGGAGGCGGACAGCCTGTTTAGCTGTCACGCCCGTGGCGATCATGCAAGACACATTACGCATCACCGAAGTTTTTTACTCTTTGCAGGGTGAAACACGAACGGCTGGGCTGCCCACGGTTTTCGTGCGCCTGACCGGTTGCCCCCTGCGCTGTCAGTACTGCGACAGTGCCTACGCGTTCAGCGGCGGCACCCTGCGCACCCTCGATTCGATCATGGAACAGGTGGCCGGCTTCAAGCCGCGCTACGTCTGCGTCACGGGCGGCGAGCCGTTGGCCCAGCCCAATGCCTTGCCGTTGCTTCAACAGCTGTGCGATGCCGGCTACGAGGTTTCGCTGGAGACCAGCGGCGCGCTGGATATTTCGGGTACCGACACCCGCGTCAGCCGTGTGGTCGACCTGAAGACGCCAGGCTCCGAGGAGTCGCACCGTAATCGCTATGAGAACATCGAGCACTTGACCCGCAACGACCAGGTCAAGTTCGTGATCTGCTCGCGCGAGGACTATGACTGGGCGGTGTCCAAGCTGATCCAGTACAACCTTGCCGAGCGTGCCGGCGAGGTATTGTTCTCGCCTAGCCATCACCAGGTGCGCGCGAGTGACCTGGCCGACTGGATCATTGCCGACAACCTGCCCGTACGGTTCCAGCTGCAGCTGCACAAGCTGCTGTGGAACGACGAACCCGGGCGTTGATTGAGGAGTAGCAGTACATGACTGAAAAACGCGCGGTAATCCTGCTGTCTGGCGGCCTCGACTCGGCCACCGTTGTTGCCATGGCCAAGGCCGAGGGCTACAGCTGTTACACCATGAGTTTCGACTACGGCCAGCGTCATCGTGCAGAACTCGATGCCGCTGCCCGCGTGGCTCGCGACCTCGGGGTGGTCGAGCACAAGGTCATCGGCCTGAGCCTGAACGGTATCGGTGGCTCGGCCCTGACCGACAGCAGCATCGATGTTCCGGAAACCCCCGGTGAGGGGATTCCAGTCACCTACGTGCCAGCGCGCAACACTGTGTTCCTGTCCCTGGCCCTGGGTTGGGCGGAAGTGCTCGAAGCGCGTGACATCTTCATTGGCGTCAATGCCGTGGACTACTCCGGTTACCCGGACTGCCGCCCCGAATTCGTTGAAGCTTTCGAGCGCATGGCCAACCTGGCGACCAAGGCGGGCGTCGAAGGGCAGGGCTTCCGTATCCAGGCGCCGTTGCAGAACCTGAGCAAGGCACAGATCGTTCAGGAGGGCATCGCCCGCGGTGTGGACTACAGCCTGACGGTGTCCTGCTACCAGGCCGATGAGCAGGGCCGTGCCTGCGGCAAGTGCGACAGCTGCCGCCTGCGTGCCGATGGCTTCAAAGCTGCCGGTGTGAGCGACCCGACGCGTTATTTTTGATTTTTTTGCCGTAGGGTGTTGATTTCCCGTTAGAAATCAGTATTATACGCGCCATCCAACGGGTCGTTAGCTCAGTTGGTAGAGCAGTTGGCTTTTAACCAATTGGTCGTAGGTTCGAATCCTACACGACCCACCACACGCAGTAAGTCAAAGCCCGCTACCGGCAACGGTCGCGGGCTTTGTCGTTTCTGGCTCGTGTTGCTTGCCTTGGCCCATCGCCGGCGAGCCGGCGATGGGCTGCAAAGCGGCCCCGTTACTCGGCCCACTCCGGGTCGCCGGTAAACACCACGGTCAGCCAGCGGTCCGGCCCTTCGCCGCCCACGGCATCACCGATCTCGTTGCGCAGTGCATCCCACTCATCGATGGTTTTCGCGCCCATGCCGGTCGGCACGATGAAGTACAGCTCGATCTCCCGCGAGCGCCCCACCTTGGCCACATAAGCGCGGTACGACTGCAGGCCGTGGCGGGCGACGAATGCCTTGGCGACCTCGTCGACATGCAGTTTGAGGTCGCCCGGCGTCACCAGGAATATCTCTGAAAATGCCTGGCGTACCACCGACAACGGCAATGGAATGATCACCAGGCAGACCAGCGCCAGTACCGCCGGGTCGATGTACGGTGACATCCACTCCCACTGCGTGCCTTGCACGGCATAACCAAAGCAGAAGGCGATCAGCAACGCGGCGGTAATGCTGGCCGACATCACCCAGCCCTTGACGTCCATGCGCACGAAGTCCGAACACAACTTGCGGTTGGCCCGGGCTTCGATCACCGCGATGGTCACGCAGGCAATCACGGTCAGTACCGCGTAGACCATGGCGATGCCGAATTCCAGGTGGCGCCCGCCTTGCAGCACGCTGCTGACGGCGTTGATCAGCGCATAGATGGCCACGCCGCTGAGCAGGATGCCATTGAGCGCCAGCACCATCGGCTCCAGGTGCCAGAAGCCCATGGTGAAGCGCTCGCGCAGTTTGCGTGACATGTGTGCGGTGGTGGTGTGCGAGGTGATCAGCTTGACCACCACCAGCGACAGCCCGCTCATGCTGGCGTCGACCAGTGAATAGACGCCGTCGAAGATGATCGAGAACGAGCCGGAGGCCAGGCCGAAGGCGATGCCGATGGTGGCGATGAACAGGGTGACGGCGATCGAGGTGCGTAGCAGGCCCTGTTCGCTGGTGATGTCGAAGAATGGGGGTTTGTGTGCTGCTTCCATGGGTAAAGCTCTTTCAAAAGGTGGGTTGCCTGTACCGGCCTCTTCGCGGGGCAAGCCCGCTCCACAGGTGCGGCAGCGCGCCCAAGGCTGGTGATAATCCTGTGGGGGCGGGCTTGCCCCGCGAAGCGGCCAGTACAGACTAGACGCGAAACTGCTCCATCAAGGCTTGCTGCTGGTTGGCCAGCCGGTTCAGTGCCTGGCTGATCCGTGCCGACTCCTCGGCCTGGCCAGACAGCGATTCTGTCACATCGCGGATGCCGGCCACGTTGCGGTTCACTTCCTCGGCCACCGCACTTTGCTCTTCCGCTGCCGAGGCGATCTGCAGGTTCATGTCGCTGATCACCGTCACCGCCTCGCCGATTCGCTGCAGGGCCGGCAGTGCCTGCTCCATGCGCGTTGCGCTGGCTTGGGCCTGGCGTTGGCCTTCATGCATGGCGCCCACCACATCCTCGGTGCCTTGCTGCAAGCCTTCGATGACCTGGCGGATTTCCTCGACCGATACCTGGGTGCGTTGGGCCAGGCTGCGCACTTCATCGGCGACCACGGCAAAACCGCGTCCGGCTTCGCCAGCCCGGGCGGCTTCGATGGCGGCATTGAGCGCCAGCAGGTTGGTCTGCTCGGCAATGGCGCGGATCACATCCAGCACCGAGCCAATTTGCTCGCTGCGGCTTTCCAGGGCGCGTGCTTCGTCCATCGCGGTGGTCATGTCGGCGGCCAGGCGGTCGATGGCCTGGCGGGTACTGGCGATCAGTTGCAGGCCTTCGCGGCTCGCCTGGTCGGCGCCGCGAGCCGCCTGAGCTGCCTGGGCGGCATTGTGGGCGACATCCAGTGCGGTAGCGCTCATTTCGTTGGCGGCGGTGGCCACCTGCTCGATTTCCCGGTGCTGTTGCTGCATGCCGTTGCTGGTCTGGCTGGCGATGGCAGCGGACTGGTCGGCGGTGCCGCGGGCTTCCTGCAGCGAGCCCTTGACCTGGGCAATTACAGGTTGGAGTTTGTCGAGGAAGCGGTTGAACCAGCCCGTCAGCTGGCCCAGTTCGTCCTCGTGGGCGTAGTCCAGACGGCGGGTCAGGTCCCCTTCACCGCTGGCGATGTCCTCCAGGCGCGCCGCTACGGCAAGGATCGGCCGGGTTACCCCGCGTGCGGTCAGCCAGACCAACAGCAGGCCCAGCACGGCAGCGGCGAGGCCAATCATCAGGCTGGTGAGGTTGGCGCGCTGGTTGTTCGCGTCCAGCCGTTGGTTGAGGGCGACCGCTGGCGCTTGCAGGACGCTTTGTGGCACTTCAAGCAGTACCTGCCAGGGGGCTGCATCGGGGATCGGCGCAAAGGGGTGGGCAACCCGCAGCAGGCCGCTCGCCACGCTCGTGCTCAGCGCCTTGCCGAGCTGAGAGCTGTCGCGGCTGTGGCCTGCCAGCAGGCCGGCCGGGCTGACGATGCTGACCTGGCCCTGGCCATCGAACAGCTCCTGACGGCCGTCCAGGCTCAGCTGCTGCAGGTTGTCCAGGCCAATGTCCAGGCCGATCACGCCGATGACCTTGCCGTTTTCCAGCAGGGGCAAGGCGATGCTGGTCATCAGCACCTGGCGGCCATTGACCTCGTCGAGGTACGGCTCGAGCATGCAGGTCTGGGCCGTCTCTTGCGGGCAGGTCAGCCAGCGGTTCTGCGGGCTGCCGCTGGTGCTGGTGCGGGTGTCGGCCAGCATCGAATCTGGCATGGCTTCTGCTTCGAGGGTGCCAGGGCGTGGTTGCGACCAGTACAGCGAGAACCGCCCGCTGTCGTTGCTGCCCAGGGCATCCTGGCCGATGAACTGGCTGTCCTGGTGGTCCAAGGCATTGGGCTGGAACACCAGGTAAAGGCCGATCACATCCGGGTTGCCGGCCAAGCTGGCACGCGCTTCGCGGGTCAGGTCGCCGCGCAGGTCGCTGCCGCCGCGGGCCTTCAATACCTGCACCAAGCGGCGCAAGCCATTGCCATACTGATAAGCGTCCATGAAATAGCGCTGGATGCGCAATGCCTGGGTCTGGGCGTGCGCTTGCAGGCGCAGGCGCGCGCTCTGGTCGAGCATTTCGGTGTTGGCCTGGTTGACCAGTGCCGCGCTGCGTCGGGCCTGGGTCAGCGAGGTGGCGACCAGCAGGGCGACGATGGCCAGCAGGCACAAGCCGGCAAGCAGGGTGATCTTCCACTGGATGGAGAGGCGGCGCAGCGGCATAGGGGCTTTCCTTTTCGATCAAGCGCAACGCCCGCGATCAGGCGCGGGCGTTTTCGGCAGCGTGGGTCATTCAGCGATGCAGTTCGGTGGGGCAACCCTGAAGGCCTTGGTCAGCCAGGCCAGGTAGCACAAGCCGAACAATGCCCAGATGCCGCCAAACATCAGCGAGTGCGCGTTCAAGTCCAGCCACAGCGAAACGATGATGCAGAAGCCGATGGTCGGCAGCACCAAGTACTTGAGCTTGTTGGCCAGCCCCTGGCGATTGCCTTCGCGCAGGTAGCAATGGTTGATCACCGACAGGTTGACGAAGCTGAAGGCCACCAGGGCGCCGAAGTTGATGATCGACGTGGCCGTGACCAGGTCGAAGAAGATGGCCGACAGCGAAATCAACCCCACCACCGCGATGTTCATGACCGGCGTCTTGTAGCGCGAATGCAGGCGGGCAAAGATGCTGGCCGGGATCACGTTGTCGCGGCCCATCACGTACAGCAAGCGTGACACGCTGGTCTGCGAGGCCAGGCCCGAGGCGATGGTATTGATCACGGTGCAGGCGATGAACACCGACTGGAACAGCTTGCCGCCCACGTACAGGGCGATTTCCGGCAAGGCAGCTTCCTGGTCATGGAAGCGCGCCATGGTCGGGAAGTAGGCCTGGATGAAGTACGACACCAGGATGAACACCATCCCGCCGATCAGCGCGGTGAGGAAGATCGCCCGTGGGATGGTCTTGCCCGGGTCGCGGGTTTCTTCCGACAGGCAGGTGACTGCGTCGAAGCCCAGGAACGAGAAGCACAGAATGGTCGCGCCAGCGGCCAGGGCGCTGAGCTGGGTCTGGTTGTCGGCGAAGGGCAGCAGGCTCCAGGTGGTACCCATCCCTTCGCCATGGTGCAGGCCGCGCACGCAGAGGTAGATGAACACGCCGATGATTGCCACCTGCACCGCCACGAACAGCAGGTTGAAGTGCGCCACCAGGTTGATGCTGCGCATATTGATCAGGCTGATCAGGCTGACGAACCCGACCACCCACACCCACGCCGGCACTTCGGGGAACATGGCCGACAGGTAGAGCTTGGCCAGCAGCGCATTGACCATGGGCAGGAGCAGGTAGTCCAGCAGCGATGACCAGCCCACCAGGAAGCCAACGTGCGGGTTGATGGCGCGCTGGGTGTAGGTGTAAGCCGACCCCGATTGCGGGAAGCGTCGTACCAGGGTGCCATAGCTCACGGCGGTGAACAGAATGCCGGCCAGCGCCAGGATGTAGGCGCTGGGCACATGCCCGGCGGTGATGCCGGAAACAATCCCGAACGTGTCGAACACGGTCATCGGTGTCAGGTAGGCCAGGCCGATGATCACCACGTGCCAGAGGCGCAGGGATTTGTGGAATTGGCCGCTGCCGGTAGCGCTCTGGTCAGGCTGCATGCTGGCATGGCTCCTGCGGCTGGGCGTGAACGGCGGGCACAGTGAGTGGCGCATGCGGCAAGTGCGAGCGGGTGGGCTCCATGTTGTTCACCTTTATTGTTCGGAGCAGAGGGAGGCGCGTGCGAGACGCCGGTTGTTCTTTATGAGGTGGGCGCGGTGCAAGTGGTTAAAATAAAAAACGATGGGTAGGTTGGTGTCAAGTTAAACATGACAAGATGTTGCCAAGCTGAAATATTTATCGATTCCAATAGGGTTTTGTTCGGTTTTTGCGCGATTTTGTGCGCTTTTGGTCGATTTGAATGTCCGTAAAATCGAACAAACTCGCAACGCTTCCTGCGCCTTTCAGACGCTTCCTAAAAGCGGGATTTCTCTTCTTCGGCCGCCACGTGCCTCTGGCTGCAGTGATATTCTTCAGGCCCTGCGTGGCACCTGGCCGCGTGCAAGCCCTTATGGACAGCAATCGGTTTTATTCATGAAGAAATCAGTAGGCATCCTTTCCGGCCTGGCCCTTGCCATTGCCGTCGCAACCACCGCTGGCGCCTGGTACACCGGCGAGCGCCTGCCTGCGGAGCTGGAATATTCCGTCAACCGCAGCAACGCTGAACTGAAGAAAGCCCTGGTAGGCGTCGGCGGCAGCATGACCGTCGAACTGGTCTCGCTGGAGCGGCACTTCTTCAGCAGTACCGCCCAATACCGGCTCACCGCCAAGGACATCAACCTTGGCGACGGCGAGGCGGTCAATTTCGAGGTGGGCATGACCGACCAGATCGAGCATGGCCCGTTCCCTTGGTCGCGGGTCAAGGCGCTGAAGCTGATGCCAGTGCTGGCGGTCAGCAACAGCACGCTGGTCAAAGACGCATTCACCGCCCCCTGGTTCGCCGCAGCGGGCGAGCAGTCGCCGGTCAGCGCGCAGACCAGCCTGGGTTACGGCGGCAGCGTCGACAGCACGGTATTGCTGGCCCCGGCCAAGGTCACCGAAACCGATGGCAACAGCCTCGACTTCTCGGGCATGCAGCTGCACGTCAGCGGCGACCGCGAAGGCAAGGCGACCCAGTTCCAGGGCAGTGCCGAGCGCTTCGAGATGAAGGTGGTCCGCGACGATCAGCCGCCTGCCACGTTCGAGCTGAAAGGCCTGAAGGTCGGCGGCGACCTGGCGGCCACCAAGCATGATGCGATCTATGTCGGCAACGTCGACCTGTCGCTGGCTGAAACCAAGGTCACCTTGGGGCCCAAGCAGCAGGTGCTGTTGATCAAAGGCTTCGAGCAGAATGCCGTGCAAACCCTCGACGGCCCGGACACCGTGGGTGGGCGCGTGGCTTACACGCTGGCGGATATCACCTGGGACGGCCGCGCGGTCGGCAATGCTCAGTTGGCCGTGAGCATCAAGTCGCTCAACGCGCCGGCGCTGCAAGCGCTGTCGCACTGGTACCAGGCGCACTTGCCGGAGTTCGAGGCAGCGGCCGCAGCCGGCCAGCCGGTGCCACAGATCCAGATGGACGAGGCCGCGAAGGCCAAGTTCCAGGGCGACCTGCAACAGCTGTTGGCGTCCAAGCCCAAGCTGGCCGTGGAAAACTTCTCGTTCAAGACGGCCAATGGCGAAAGCCGCTTCAACCTGGCCATGGACTTCGCCAGCCCGACCTCCTTCGACCTGCCGCCTGACCAGTTGAGCAAACAACTGATCAGCGAGGTGAAGAGCAAGCTGTCGCTGTCCAAGCCGATGATTGGCGACCTGGCAACCTTGCAGGCATTGCTGGAAGGGCAGACCGATGCCCAGGCGATCGCCATGCAGTCCAGCCAGGCGGGTGAAATGGTCGGCATGATGGCGCTGCAAAGCGGCATGGCCACGGTGCAGGGCAATGATGTGGTGAGCAGCCTGCACTATGCCGATGGCATGGTCGACTTCAATGGCCAGAAAATGACCGTGGAAGCGTTCGCCATGCTGATGTCCTCGCGTCTTGCAGCCTTGCAGCCGCAAGGTTGATTGGCTGAGCGGTACAGCCCTGTCGCCGGCAACCCGGTTACAGGGCTGTACCGGCTGCATAAAACCCTTTTGAATTGCCTCGATTGTCTGTAGCCTTCGGCGTCCGATAATAATCCGCGCCCGCAGAGGGCCGTGATGGCCTGCGCGCCGTCCGGCGCCCCTAGCCGATCTGCCAGGGCCGGGTGATACACTCGATTTGATGCGCACACGCGCCTGCAGGTCCAGCGATCATGACCCAGATTTCCGAACGCCTGTTGGTTCAGGCCCACCTCGACGCCAAACAGCCCAACCCGCTGACAGCCGAGCAGGAGGCCGAATACCGTGCGGCCATCGCTGCCGAGCTCAAGGCCCAGAACGCCGTGCTGGTCGCCCATTACTACTGCGATCCGGTGATCCAGGCGCTGGCCGAAGAGACCGGCGGTTGCGTATCCGACTCGTTGGAAATGGCCCGTTTCGGCAAGAACCACCCCGCCGAGACCGTGATCGTTGCCGGTGTGCGCTTCATGGGCGAAACGGCAAAAATTCTCACCCCCGAAAAACGCGTGCTGATGCCGACGCTGGAGGCCACCTGCTCCCTCGACCTGGGGTGCCCGGTTGAAGAGTTTTCGGCATTCTGCGACCAACACCCGGAACGTACCGTGGTGGTCTATGCCAATACCTCGGCGGCCGTGAAGGCGCGTGCCGACTGGGTGGTAACCTCCAGCTGCGCGCTGGAGATCGTCGAAAGCCTGATGGACAACGGCGAGACCATCATCTGGGGCCCGGACCAGCACCTGGGGCGCTACATCCAGAAGCAGACCGGCGCCGACATGCTGCTGTGGGACGGCGCGTGCATCGTTCACGAAGAATTCAAGTCGCGCCAGCTGGCCGACATGAAGGCGCTTTACCCGGACGCAGCCATTCTGGTTCACCCTGAATCGCCCGAAGCGGTGATCGACCTGGCCGACGCGGTAGGTTCTACCAGCCAGTTGATCAAGGCCGCCCAGACCCTGCCGAACAAGACCTTCATCGTCGCCACCGACCGCGGCATCTTCTACAAGATGCAGCAGCTGTGCCCGGACAAGGAATTTGTCGAGGCGCCGACGGCCGGTAACGGTGCAGCCTGCCGCAGTTGCGCGCACTGCCCGTGGATGGCGATGAATACCTTGGAGCGGGTGCTGGATTGCCTGCGCACGGGCAGCAACGAGATTTTCGTTGACCCGGCGCTGGTGCCCAAGGCGATCAAGCCATTGAACAGGATGCTCGATTTTACTCAGGCGGCGCGCTTGAAGTTGTCGGGTAACGCCTGATATTGCTGGGGCCGCTTTGCGGCCCATTCGCGGGGCAAGCCCGCTCCCACAACCCCGCTAACCTCAAGGGCAGCGGGGTACTTGTGGGGGCGGGCTTGCCCCGCGAATAGGGCGGTCCAGATGTGCCCTAGCGGCCCATCATGTCCTTGACCATCCGCTGCTGCTCCATGATCTCGCGCTGGCGCTGATCGATCTGCGACGCCAGCGGGAAGTTGCTGCCCGCACGGCGTTTGGCGTAATCCAGCTGCTGGATGGCCTGGTCGAAATCCCCCACCAAGGTGAAGTACTCGGCCCGTGCCCGGTGCAAGCCGATGGTATTGCCCGACAACCCCCGCACTTCGGCAACCTCGTACCACACATCCGGGTCATCCGGCCGGCTCTTGAGCAGGTCGTTCAGTACCTTTTCCGCCTCGGCTGGCTTGTTCTGCTTGACCAGCAGGTCGGCGCGCACCTGTTTCAGCGGGTAATTGCCTGGGTACAGCCCCTGCATCCGTTCGGCGCGCTGCTGTGCATCGGCCAGGCGGTTGTTGGTGATGTCCAGGTCGATCTGCGCCAGGTTGTAGGTAATGTCGTTGGGGGCCTTGGCCAGCAGCGGCTTGAGCAGCTCGCGGGCCTCGTTCAGCTGGCCACCCTTGATCTGCGCCAAGGCCAGGCCATAGCGCGCGGCGTCAAGCTTCGGGTCTTCGTCAAGCTGGGCGCGGAAGCGCTTGGCGGCAAGGCCCGGGGTGCCTTCGTAGGTGAGTGCCACGCGGGCGCGGATCAACTGGTAGCGCTGGGTGTCCTCGATGCCGCCCTTGGGTGCCTGCTCGGCGCGGTTGCGCGTGTCGGCAACCCGCGACTCGGTCACCGGGTGAGTCAGCAGAAATTCTGGCGGCTTGGCATCGTAGCGGTACTGGCGCGCCAGGCGCTCGAACATGCTGGGCATGTTGCGCGGGTCGTAACCGGCTTTTTCCAGGTTCTGGATGCCGATGCGGTCGGCTTCCTGTTCATTTTGCCGCGAGAAGCGCCGCTGCTCCTGAATAGCGGCGGCCTGGGTGCCTGCGATCACGCCGATACCGGCGTCGCCGCCGCCACCGGCGGCCAGCACGATGCCTGCCAGCAGGGCGGCCATCATCGGCAGTTGCATGCGTTGCTGGGCTTCGACGCCACGGGCGAAGTGGCGCTGCGACAAGTGCGCCAGTTCGTGAGCCAGCACCGAGGCGTATTCGCCCTCGGTCTGGGCATTGAGGAACAGCCCGCCGTTGACCCCGACGATGCCGCCAGGGGCGGCAAAGGCGTTGAGCTCGCGGCTGTCGATCAGGATGAACTCCAGGCGCCTGTCCTGCAGCTGGCTGGTTTCCGCCAGGCGGTACACGCTGGTTTCAACGTAGTCCTTGAGCTGCGGGTCGTTCAGCTGGTTGACCTGGCCACGCAACAGGCTCAGCCAGGCGCGGCCGAGCTGGTGCTCCTGTTGCGGCGAGACGATCGCAGAGCTGGCATCACCCAGTGATGGCAGGTCGTCAGCATGGCCGGGAAGGGCCATCAGGCAGGCCAGCGTCAACAGGGTAGGGCGCAGTAGATTCATGCACGAAGCTCGCGTCGGGTCAAAGGCCTCTACTGTAGCCCGCTCACACGTTGGCGACCAGTGGCGGTATCCTAGCGGGCCTGTTACCAAAGACGTCTGCCCCGCACGTGGAGAACCCCGATGAGTGACACCCTGACCTGCGACGCCGAACTCGACGCCAGCGGGCTGAACTGCCCGCTGCCACTGCTGAAGGCAAAGATGGAACTCAACCGCCTGGCCAGTGGCGCGGTGCTCAAGGTGATTGCTACCGATGCTGGCTCGCAGCGCGACTTTCGCACTTTTGCCAAGCTGGCCGGTCATACGCTGCTGCATGAAACGGCCGAGGCCGGCACCTACACCTACTGGCTGCGCAAGGCCTGAGTCTCAACCAAGGATCGTCAATGTTCAAAGTGCTTCGCGACTGGATGCAGCGCTATTTCTCCGATGAGGAGGCGGTGGTGCTGGCGGTCCTGCTGGTTCTGGCGTTTACCGCGGTACTGACCCTGGGCGGCATGTTGGCGCCGGTGCTGGCGGGGATGGTGCTGGCGTTTCTGATGCAGGGCCTGGTCAACGCCCTGGAGCGCCTGCGGGTGCCCACCCGGCTGGCGGTGGCCGTGGTGTTTGCGTTGTTCATGGGGGCACTGGCGGTCATCCTGCTGGTGCTGGTGCCGTTGCTCTGGCATCAACTGATCACCTTGTTCAACGAATTGCCCGGCATGCTCGGCAAATGGCAGTCGCTGTTGCTGCTGCTGCCCGAGCGCTACCCGCACTTGGTGTCGGATGAGCAGGTATTGCATGCCATCGAGTCGGTGCGCGGTGAAATCGGCAAGTTCGGCCAGTGGGCACTGACCTTTTCGTTGTCGAGCCTGCCGCTGCTGGTCAACGCGATGATCTACCTGGTGCTGGTGCCGATCCTGGTGTTCTTCTTCCTCAAGGACCGCGAGGTGATCGGGCGTTGGGTGGTGGGTTATCTGCCCCGTGAGCGCACCTTGCTCAACCGCGTGGGCAACGAGATGAACCGGCAGATCGCCAACTACATTCGCGGCAAGGGCATCGAGATTCTGATCTGCGGGGTTGCCACCTATATCGCGTTCATCAGCCTGGGGCTGAACTATGCGGCCTTGCTGGCGTTGCTGGTGGGCTTGTCGGTGGTGGTGCCCTATGTGGGCGCCGTGGTGGTGACCGTGCCGGTGACGTTGATTGCACTGTTCCAGTGGGGCTGGGGCGATCAGTTCATCTACCTGATGACGGTGTACGCGATCATTCAGGCGCTGGATGGCAACGTGCTGGTGCCGTTGCTGTTTTCCGAGGCGGTGAGCCTGCACCCGGTGGCGATCATCTGCGCGGTGCTGCTGTTTGGCGGGTTGTGGGGCTTCTGGGGGATCTTCTTTGCGATCCCGCTGGCAACGCTGTTCAAGGCGGTGCTGGATGCCTGGCCGCGGCAAGAGCCGACAGTGGCGCCGCTGTTGTGATTTTTGGGGCTGCAAAGCAGCCCCGACAATCTCAAGCCTTGTTCAACGCCTGAGCCGCCGCCAAGACGGCATCCACATGCCCGGGTACCTTCACCCCACGCCATTCCTGGCGCAGCACACCGTCCTTGTCGATCAGGAAGGTGCTGCGGTCCACGCCCATGTACTCCTTGCCATACAGCTTCTTCAGTTTGATCACGTCGAACAGCTGGCACAGGGCCTCGTCTTTGTCGCTGATCAGCTCGAACGGGAAGCCTTGCTTGGCCTTGAAGTTCTCATGCGACTTGAGGCCATCGCGCGATACGCCGAACACCACGGTATTGGCGGCGGCAAAGGCTTCATGCTGGTCACGGAAGCCCTGGCCCTGGGTGGTGCAGCCCGGGGTGCTGTCCTTGGGGTAGAAGTACACCACCACCTGGCGGCCCTTGAGCTCGGCAAGGCTGACCGCCTGGCCGCTGGTGGCCTGGGCCTGGAAATCGGCAACGGGTTGGTCGAGTGCTACGGCCATGGGGGCTTCCTTACATGGGGTTCTGTGGGCGCCAAGGCTCGATCAGCGCATCCAGGTTCAAGGCGTCGGCAAAGTCCAGGAACTGGTCACGCAGCCAGCTGATCTGGGTGCCGGCCGGCAAAATCACGGTGAACTGGGCGTTGAGCATGCTGCTGCCGGTCTGTGGCGCCAGGTAGGTGTCGCAGGTCATGGCTTCGAGCTCGACACGGTGGTCGAGGAAGAACTGGCACAGCTCGTTGATGATGTCGGGGCGGTAGGCCGCGCTGACATAGGCCACGTAAGGCAGCGCCTGCGGGCGTACCTCCTGGTCGGCGCTGCGCACCACATCGAGGGTCAGGCCGTGCTTTTTGCCCAGGCCAGGCAGGGAGGCTTCAAGACGCGCCAGGGCGTCCCAGCTGCCACCGACCTGCAGCACCAGGGCGCTGGTCTCGCCATGGCGGCTCAGGCGCGAGGTGACTACCGCGCAGCGGTTCTCGACGGCAGCGCGGCTGAGGACGTTGGCCAGTTCCATGGGGTTTGGGCCCAGGGCACTGATGACAAGGAATTGTTCGCGGACGGTGGGGGTGGACATGCAGCATTCCTAAAGCGATGAGCGGTCGGTGCAGGACAGGCAAAAGCCTCCAGTCGGCAGTGCCCGGGGCTCGCATGCGAGGTCGTGGACGCCGGCGGGGAGCAAGGTCGACGGCCCGGCGGGCCGCGCTGCACCGATCAAAGGATCAAGGGTAGCGAATTAAGCCGCCGAGGGGAATGCTCCACCCGCCTGCTTCGCTTGTGCAAGGCCGATGCCCCCAGTACCATTACCGCTCTCTTTTTCCGGCAGGAGCAGTTACATGATTGCGGGCAGTATGGTGGCATTGGTCACTCCCATGGATGCACAAGGGCGTCTTGACTGGGACAGCCTCGGCAAACTTGTAGACTTCCACCTGGAAAACGGCACTCACGCCATCGTCGCCGTCGGTACTACCGGCGAGTCGGCCACCCTGACCGTCGAAGAGCACATCGAGGTCATCGAATTCGTGGTCAAGCGTGTCGCTGGCCGCATCCCGGTCATCGCGGGCACTGGCGCCAACTCCACCTCGGAAGCCGTGCACCTGACCCAGAACGCCAAAAACGCCGGCGCCGACGCCTGCCTGCTGGTCGTGCCGTACTACAACAAGCCGACCCAGGAAGGCTTGTACCAGCACTTCAAGCACATCGCCGAAGCCGTCGACATCCCGCAGATCCTCTACAACGTACCCGGCCGCACCTCCTGCGACATGCAGGCCGAGACCGTGATCCGCCTGTCGACCGTGCCGAACATCATCGGCATCAAGGAAGCCACCGGCGACCTGGCCCGTGCCAAGGCCATCCTCGATGGCGTCAGCAAAGACTTCATCGTCATGTCCGGCGACGACCCGACGGCTGTCGAGCTGATCCTGCTGGGCGGCAAGGGCAACATCTCCGTGACGGCCAACGTCGCCCCGCGCGAAATGGCCGAACTGTGCGAGGCCGCCCTTGAGGGCAATGCCGAGAAGGCCCGCGCAATCAACGAAACACTCATGCCGCTGCACAAAGACCTGTTCTGCGAAGCCAACCCGATTCCGGTGAAATGGGCGCTCGTCGAAATGGGCCTGATGCACAAAGGCATTCGCCTGCCGCTGACCTGGTTGAGCGAAGGCTGTCACGAAAAAGTCCGTACTGCCTTGCGCCAGTCCGGCGTACTGGTTTAATCGAGGAAGTACACCGCATGAAGCGACTGGCTGGTCTTTCCGCCCTTGCCCTGATCATTTCCAGCACCAGCGGTTGCGGCTGGCTGTGGGGCGACGAGGGTTATTTCCGCGACCGCGGCAGCGATTACCTGCAGGCGCACCCGACCGCGCCGATGCAGCTGCCGCCGGACGCCAGCAACGTCAAGCGCCTCGACCCGCTGTTGCCTATTCCGCGTAACGTTGCCGATGACAGCGCCACCGGCGAGTTCGAAGTGCCGCGTCCGCAACCGCTGACGGCCGGTGCCGAAGTCAGCGACTTCAGCTTGCAACGCAGCGGCAACAGCCGTTGGGTGCTGGCCCAGCGCTCGCCAGCCGAAGTCTGGCCTGCGGCCCGTCAGTTCTTTGAAGACAATGGCTTCCGCATTGCCGAAGAGCGCCCGCAAACCGGCGAATTCAATACCAGCTGGCAGCGTTTCGATGAACTCTCGGCCTCGCTCGGCCAGCGCCTGGCGAGCACCGCCAGCAGCGGCGACAGCGAAGTGCGCGTGCGTGTACGCATGGAGCCCGGCGTGCAGCGCAACACCTCCGAGGTGTACATCGTCAGCGTCGAGCGCCCGGCTGGCAGCACCGCCGAGCCTGGTTTCCCGTCCACCTCCAGCAACACCGGCGCCGATGCCCTGCTGGTTGACGAAATGCTCGCCAGCATGAACCGCAGCGCCGAGAAGGGCGGGTCTGTCTCGCTGCTGGCCGCGCGCGATTTCGATGCGCCAAGCCGCGTCAGCCTGAGCGAAGACGGCAGCGGCAACCCGGTACTGTTCCTGGGCGCCGACCTGGATCGCGCCTGGTCCAGCGTGGGCCGTGCCCTGGAGCAAGGTGGCGAGTGGCGTGTCGAAGACATCAACCGCAGCCTGGGCCTGTACTACATCAACCTGTCCGAAAAGCCTGACGACAAGCAGAACGAGCCGGGCTTCTTCAGCCGCATGTTCGGCAGTGCACCGACCAAGGAAGAGCGTGAAGCCCGTGCCGAGCGCTACCAGGTACGCCTGAGCAAGGTCGGCGAGAGCGTGCAGGTCACCGTCGAGAAAAACATCAACACCGTGGCTCCGGCCGATGTCGCCCGCCGTGTGCTGAGCGCCATTCAGGACCACCTGGGTTAAGTGCGCTTCGCGGTACTCGGAAGCGGCAGCCAGGGAAACGGCACGCTGATCGCCAGTGGTGACACGTTCATCCTGGTCGATTGCGGGTTCTCCCTGCGTGAGACCGAGCGGCGCCTGGCGCTGCTCGGGGTCTCGGCGGCACAGCTGAGCGCGGTGCTGGTTACCCACGAACATGCCGACCATGTGCATGGGGTGGGGTTGCTGTCGCGGCGCTACAATGTACCGGTCTACCTCAGCCAAGGGACTTTGCGCGGCCTGCGCAAGCCGGTGGAGGTGGCCGGTTTTCTCGCTTGTGGCGACAGCCTGCGCATCGGTGGCCTGGAGGTGACGGCAGCGCGCGTCGAGCACGACGCCTACGAGCCGTTGCAGTACGTGCTCAGCGACGGCCGGCGGCGTTTCGGCATGCTCACCGACCTGGGCTCGTACGATGCCTTGTTGCTGGAGCGCTACCAGGGCCTGGATGCCCTGTTGATCGAAGCCAATCACTGCCGCGACATGCTGGCACGCGGTCACTACCCGTCGTTCCTGAAGCAGCGGGTAGGTGGCATGCAAGGGCATTTGAACAATCACCAGGCCGCGCGCCTGGTGGACGAGTTGGGCTGGAGCAACCTGCAACACCTGGTGCTGGCCCACCTCAGCAGCAAGAACAACCTGCCACAACTGGCCCGCCAGTGCTTCGTCGACACCCTTGGGTGCGACCCAGACTGGCTTCAGGTGGCGAATCAGGAACACGGGCTCGACTGGCGCGAAATCGCCTAGCCCAACTACTCAAGCAAGCGGAGCCCATCATGGAAAAACGCGAAGAACTTTACCGCGGCAAGGCCAAATCGGTTTACAAGACCGACGACGCCGACCGCTTGATCCTGCTGTTCCGCAACGACACCTCGGCGTTCGACGGCAAGCGTATCGAACAGCTCGACCGCAAAGGCATGGTGAACAACAAGTTCAACGCCTTCATCATGCAAAAGCTCGAAGAAGCCGGCGTGCCGACCCAGTTCGACAAGCTGCTGGGCGACAACGAGTGCCTGGTGAAGAAGCTCGACATGATCCCGGTCGAGTGCGTGGTGCGTAACTACGCGGCGGGCAGCCTGGTCAAGCGTCTGGGCGTGGAGGAGGGCATCAAGCTGGAGCCGTCCACCTTCGAACTGTTCCTGAAGAACGACGAGAAGGGCGACCCCTTCATCAACGAATCCCACGTTGTCGCGTTCGGCTGGGGCACCGCCGAGCAGCTGGCAGAGATGAAAAAGCTGTCGCTGAAAGTCAACGAAGTGCTGAACAAGCTGTTCGATGACGCAGGCCTGTTGCTGGTCGACTTCAAGCTGGAGTTCGGCGTGTTCCACGGCCAGATCGTCCTGGGCGACGAATTCAGCCCCGACGGCTGCCGCCTGTGGGACAAAGAAACCCGCAAGAAGATGGACAAGGACCGCTTCCGCCAGGGCCTGGGCGACGTGATCGAAGCCTACGAAGAAGTTGCCAAGCGCCTGGGCGTGCCGCTGTAAGCGGCCTGTTCACGCAAGCGCCTGATACCACGCGATTTTTTTGAAAATAAAGGTTTGCGTTTTCAGAATTCGCTGGTATGATGCGCGGCATTGGAGAGATGCCGGAGTGGTCGAACGGGACGGATTCGAAATCCGTTGTACTGGCAACAGTACCTAGGGTTCAAATCCCTATCTCTCCGCCATATTAAAGGCCCCGAGCGCTGTATAGCCCTCGGGGTTTTTTCGTTTGGGGAAATTTGGGGGAATGGGGGAGCGTGTATTTCCCCCCAAGCGTTCGCTATCATTCCGCCATTGCCTACTACGAAAAGCGGCGTTCGGACCAAGAACCCCTGCAACATCAATTACAATCCGCGCAACGCCTAGCAGTGGCAGCTCGGCCGGAAAGAAGAGGCGGAAGCCCGCGCTTTGCCCGATTTGACAATACAGAGAATGGCATCCGTGCCTTGCAAGCTGCTGATCAACTACCGCGGCAAGGCCGGTATGCCTGGCGTGGGCGGGAACGGCATCGATACAGGGCTCGAGACCATCAACCGTTGGGTACCGAGCAGCGAGAACGACACCCAGGGCTATGCTGCTGTCGTGGTCAAGCGCCTGGGCGTCCGGGCGCGGACCCGATCGACATCAAAGACCCAGCCACGCTGCGCAAGGTGGTGCTCGGTATCATCATCCATGAGAGCGGCGGTAACCTGTATCCGTTGATGATAATTGATGAGTGTATCCGGCGGGCTTTGGCATGAGCGTCTGGCCTGCGCGGCTGCCGCTCTTCTTGTACTTCTGGCGTCCCATTGGGGGGCTACCAGCACGGCATAGCGGGCGAAGGGCGGTCAGGCATCAGTGCAACGGGGCAGCGGCGACCGCTTGGTCGAGGTAATCGGCGAACGATCGGCGCACCAGGAAGATCACCGGAGCGCAAACGCGCAGCAAGAGGCGCGGGTAAAAGCGTATGACGAAAGAACGATTGCTGGTGCTGGCGCTACTGACGCCGATGCTGCTGGTCACCGGCTGCGCAGTTAAGCCACCCAGCTCATAGTCACCGTCAGTTGCCCCGGTATGTATATCGCCGCTATCACCCAAGGCCAGGCAGCCACCCTTCCGCCACGGTGCTCTCAGATTTACTCACACGGGCCGATGCTCGAGCGGGAGAATTGGCGAAAGCTTATGACCGAGCCCTGTCAACTGGGCGTGCGTGTAAGGCGTCTTACATTGCTCTAAAAAGATAAACAAAATGCAGGAGTAGGGCTCTGTAAGGTCGTGATTCTGAACTCGATTAAGCCTTCGAGGTGAAGGTTGTCGAGCCGCGAAAAGTAGAAGGCTTTCTGTACTTAGAGTTTAGAGTTCTTTAGATGACCGCCCTCGATGATCATGATCAATCTGTGAGTGAGTCGCCCACTACGATTCGTTATCATAAGGTTGCGCTGCAGGGCTTGCTGAGATGAGATGCTAAAAGTATTTTGCATTAAAGAGTCGGAGCGCATATATTTACAGAGAGCTTGGACTTAATTGAATTTCTTGTCTAGTTGGTGGAGCTGGATTTATGCTTGTGCTTGATGACTTTCGCTTTGAATCCCATCGCTTGTTGCTTGAAATTGACGCTTCAACAAATCTCCTTATGATGCTTGTAGTGGCAAGGAACGTAACGGGTGATGTGTGGGCTAATGCAGTGAGTCGTCACGAAGCGGCCTATGAGGCGTGGGTTAGCATGCTCCGTAGTTCCTCTATTAGCAAATAGGACGTTTAGACACTCGTGACAGGATGTCAGGGAACTAGCGACGGCTTAACTTGTTTTTTTGCCATCCAGTCACGAGGGCATTAAATTTAAGGTGGTGTAACGGTAATAACTGTCGAGCCAGAGAACGCACCGGGGGCCACGGTTCCCCGGGTGGCAAGGGTCGACTCGATGTTTAATGGGGCTTGGCCATTTGGAACGGTCACGTTGATACCCGCTGTGGCGTCCTTGCCATTGATCGTGATCTTCGAGTACAGGCTTTTGTCGTCTCTGAGCTGCACCCCGTTAGTGTCTGTTCTGGATGCTGAGACGGTGACGCTGGCCGGGCCCCGACACTTTAGCTGGAGCTTGGTCGAAGCCTTAGCCCCGTTGGCTTCAATGTCGGATAAAGTTTTGTGGTTGATATTGGTGTCCCCTGTGATATCGCATTGTAGCGTCGGAGCAACAACACGGGTGCACGGGCCGAACAAGTTAAATGCGGCGCCAAGATTTCCAGAGGTTGTTGCATATGCAAAAGAGATACATAAATTATTGCTTGCGTCTTGGTTAGCTACTAGAATCGAGCCGCTTAGAGGAACTCTGAAGCCGACAGCCTGTAGGTCGGAGTACAGGTCGCCCAAGGTTGAAAGTTCTCGCCGAATAGGTACGCTCCATATAGCGTAATGACCTACCTGGTAGCCCGGCCCCCACGAAACCTTGGTCGCTGACAACATAATATTGCAAGTGTTTAATAGTGGGTCGCTATCCCTACACGGATTTACCCCACTTGTAGTTGTTGTCCAGTCGGTTACGGTAAAGTAGTAACGTACACCCCCCTGCTCATAACGACTTTGCGTCGTCGTGATGTTGATCGCTTGTGCTTGTGCAGCTACAACACACAGTAGTACTAATGCAATGGTGCGGCGTAACGTGGTCGTGTATGAGGCTTTCATGGTCGTTACTCGTAACTCAGTTCAAAGGTCATTGACGCTTCAAAATCGCCTAGTCCTAGGGTGCGATTGGCTAGAACCTCGGGTGCTCCTTTCAAGTAGGCATTGAAGTTGAGCGCGTTATAGCCGCTGGTCAGTTCGCCCATGGGATGGTTCTTGTTCAGCGGCAGTGCGGTACCGCCCGCCGTCTCCAGTCCTACCATCAAGCCTTGTACAGTGGTGCTTTGCAGCAACAGCAGGCCCGGCGGTTCGCTGCTTTCATTGCCGCTGAACGTGATATTGACCATGCGTTTTCCGACGTCTAAGTCGCAATTGTTCAACCGCAGCACGATCGGCCGCCCTTTGGTTCTCCCGTTGAGATAAAGGTCCTTGTTGACCACGCTTTTGAAGTCCAATTTGATCAACTCATCTCTCTCATCAAGCACGCAAGGCTCATTCACCAGCGTTCCTGAGAAGTACAGGTTATCTTCTGCTGCTTGCACCGCCGAGACCCACAGGCTGGCGGAGAGCCAGATGGTCAGGATAATGGCCCAATTGCCCATACAGCCTCCTAGTAGAGTTCAGCCATCAGAAGTGCCGAAGCGGTAAAGTTGGTGCTGGGTAACTCCGCAGCGGCAAGCTTCACCGGCACGGCCTCCAGTATCGGTGGTGTGGATGCGTTCACATCGATCTCTCGAGGCTCATTAGGAATGAGTGTGGTACCGCCGAGCAGTACCTTGATGCCTAGGTCGTTCACAGAGCTTGTCAGTGCGGTATGGTCGAAATCCGCATACTTGCCTATGAGAGTCAAGCGCATGTGCCAAGTGATACCAGTCCCGGAAGCACCCGGGCATGAGATCTGGTACGGAATCGCCTGGCGATAAAGTTCGCCATCAATGCGATTAACGGCGATATTGCGCTCGAAGCGCACATTGATACGGCCGCCTTTGTCGCTGACAGTGCAGCCCGGCGGCGCCAGCAGGTTGCCGGTGAACTTCAGGTTGTCCGCGCCAGCACAAATTAGGGGCAGGGTGGCGATCGAAAGTATCGCAAAGGTGCGGTGCAGCATAATCATCGATAATCCACCACGAGAGTTGCGCTGGCATCCAATTTGCCGGCTTGAACCTCACTGTTTTCGCGCTTGACCAAGACGGCTTGCAGCACAGGCTGTTTGCGGGTGTCTATATCTGCCCAGGTATTGAGCGCAAGCGGCACACCGTCTTTCTTCAAGGCGATACCGAGGTTGTCGTAACCGCGTACCACTAACAGTTGAGGATCGAACGCTGGGGTACCGCGTACTTGAATGCGTAACTCATTGGTCGCGGAGCGGCTGCAGTCGAGTGCGTATTCCAGGGTGATGGTCTTGTACGTGCCATCGATGCCGGTGGTCTGCACATCGCCAAAGGGGGCAGTGATGGGGGCGTTTTTATTGATCACGCACGGGATCGCCGCATAGATGACACCCTCGATCGTCACCTTTTGCTCGATGGCATGCGTCATGGTTGCGCAAGCAAACAGTATGGCTAGCAGTGCGGGCCGTGCGACGGTCATTGCCAGACCCTTAGTCATATGCAAGATTCACATTGAGGCTGGCGCGGAAGGCGCCCGGGCGCAAAGGGGCGGATGTGCGCTCAGGGCGGATGTAGTATGTCAGTTGGTTGTCACCCGGGGAGACGAACCACCCGGGGGCGGTTCGGCCCAGGCGTACATCGTTGCCTTGGATATCTAGCAGGCGTAGGCCGAAACCCTCGGCGCCGCTCACCCTTATAAGCGCGGGCGTATTGGCATCGGCGACCGCGTTGAACGCCATCGTGGCTACCGGCTCGATGGCGCTCCAGACCAAGGTGCCTTGCTGCTCATCCTGACGTCCGCCGTTGACGCGTATACAGCCTTGCAGTTTGAGATGCAGGGCTATAGGCGCACCCTGATCGCCAATGCGCAACAGGCGGGCAGTGCTCAAATCGCCCAGCGACAGAGTCTGGTACGCAGAACTGGGGTCCAGGTAGCAGGCGCTTTCTAACAAGGTGCCGGTGACCTGGAATTCGGCCGTCTGAGCAAGATTGCCGGCGGCATGGGTCAAGACACTGGCATTACATAGCCAGGCGGCAAGACAGATACGGAGTCCAGGCTTCATGATTTGCCCTCACTGGAATAAGTCGTCGGGTGTCAGCGATTGCTGTCAACGGGGCTGGCGTTGCAGCTGTCTGCAGTACAGTTGAACTGCAGTTGCGGGCGGCCGCCAAAGTCATTGACGTAGGTCAGCACTGGCTTGTCGCCCAGCGCCTTGCTGCTTACGCCCAGGTCGAGTTGGCCTCTAGGGGCGATCATCAGGGGTTTGAAGTCGGTTGCGCTGGCGGCCTTGAGGTTGGGCGTGGCATCGATCAGGGTGACGTAGTATGGCGTCGGATTGTTCACTAGATAGCGGTCGTTCTGGCGGGTCAGGGTCAGCTTTTCCTGCCACGGGGCTTCGTTAACACCGGACCTCGCGACGATCGCCGCCGGTCGATAAAACAGCTTCACACGCGTTTGCAGGGCAATTTGCAAGGTATTGGGCTGGTCGCTGCGTGGCGGGATTTCGCGCAGGTTGAAGTAGAACAACGATTCGCGGTCCTGGGGCAGTTGGCTAAGCTCAGGCAAGCCTTGAATCTTTACCTGGCTGTTGCCCCCTGCTTCCAGCCGCTGGATGGGCGGCACTACCACCAGGGGGCTAGTAATTTTTTCGGCCTGCTCATTCTCGATCCACGCCTGTGCAAGGTAGGGCAGTTGGGTGTTCTGGTTACTGACGCTGAGGCTGATCGATTTCTCGCTGCCGGTAAAAATGACTCGGGTACGGTCTAGCGACACTGCGGCCAGGCAGGTTTTCGCCGCGCAGGTGCCAGCGAGGGCAAGCAAAGTCAGGCTGATGCATTTAAAACGGGTGTTCATAGAAGTACCTATTGCAAATAGATTAAGCGGCGGAGTCGTCCGTATCGCTGACGGGCTGGCAAAGCAGTTCCAGTTGTCGTTCGGGCGATACCACCTGGTCAGGCAGTGTGAAATGGCAGCGCGCGCTGCCGTCCCATTGCAGCGACATGGTTTCGCCTGGCTTCATGCCGCTCAGGTAAGTCGATCCTTCTTCGCCAACAATGCCGGTCTCCTGGCCGCGGCTGTTCCGTGCGCTGGCGCCAAAGGGCGGCGCGCGGTGATTGGCCATGCGAATGATGACCATGGCCTTACGGCCGGAGATCACATCGAAACGGCGGTAGCCGATCGCGCCTTCGGTCAGGGTTGCCTGGGTGATCGACTGGGTGGCTTCGACATCGTCGGCCAAGTCGTCCAGCACAATGCTGGCCTGGTTGCGGTAGTAGCTGTTGACGTCCGTCACCACCGCCTTGCCGAAACGGTTGGTGCGAGTTATCCCGCCGTTGCCGCGCACGGGTACGTCGGCAACGCCCTGGGTATCAACCAGCAGGCGCGTGCCGCCCATGATATTGCTGCGATGCAGGGCCGCACCTTGTGCAGTCAGCGTGGCACCGCCTTGCAGAGACAGTCCTGCCGACGTGTACTCACCGGCCTGGTAACTGGCGCTCGCAACTACCTGAGCTTCATCCCCGTCATGCGACAGAAAACCGCTGGCCATTGCTCCGCTGGAGGACTTACCCGCGCTGAGCATGTAATTGTTACGCGCATCGATACGGTCGTAATAGCTCAGGCTATGAGAAGTGTCGCCGCGATTGACCGACGAGCTGTAACTGAACGAGCCCGTGCTGTCCCAGGGGATGTTGACCGATAAGTAGGCACCATCATCAGAGGTGCCTTTGCCCTTGTTCTGGTACGCGGTCAGGGATAGGCTGAGGTTCTTCAAACCACCGACATCGAAATAGCGCGACACTGACAGGCTGTAGCGGTCGCTTGCCTGGCTGTTCCAGTAAGTCTGGTGGTTGTAGTTGAAGTACATGCTGAGAGCTGAATCGCGAAATTGTTTGCTCACCGTCGCGGTGTACAGCTCCTTGCTCTGGTTCAAAGGTTGGCTGCCACGCCGGGCCTCGATGAATTCGTTCATGCTCATGTAGTTCTCTTCGGAGAACCGGTAGCCGGCGAAGGTAATCTGGCTGTCGTACTCGTCGAACCGCTTGGAATAACTGGCACGGTAGGACTTACCGCTCAGTGTGTCACGTTCCGGGATCGTGGCCCGTGACTGCGTGACGTCGAATGACAATGCACCGAAAGCCATCAGGTCGCGACCAACGCCAACGGCGAGGGATCCATAGTCCTTGGCACCAAGGCTACCGCCATACAGCGACCAGCCGTTGCTCACACCCCAAGAAAACTCACCGGTGGCGAAAGCGGGGCCATCGAGTTGATGTTCCCAGTCAGAGGGTTTGCCGGTGGCCAGCTTGTAGCGCACCGTGCCAGGACGTGTCAGGTAGGGAATGCTGGCCGTGTCCATCTGGAATTCCTGGACGCTGCCATCCTGTTCCTCGACGCGCACGTCTAGCTGGCCAGAAACCGCATCGTTGAGATCCTGAATTCGAAACGCCCCTGGGGGGACTTGGGTGTCGTAAAGCACGCGGCCTTGCTGGCGAATGATCACGCGCGCGTTGGTGCGGGCCACACCGCTGACTTCCGGGGCATAACCCCTTAGATTGGGGGGCAGCATGTTGTCGTTGCTGCTCAGGTTCACCCCGGTGTAGCGGAAACTACCGAACAGGTTGGAGTCGAGGTAGTCTTCCCCGACGATCAGGTTCGAGCGCAGAGACGGCATCGCGCGTAGCGCATAGAAACGGCTCCAGGCGAATTGGTTTTGTGACGGCTGGTTGTCACTACGTTGCATCTGGGTCTGCCAGTCGCCACGCAAGCGCCAGGCGCCGAGATTGATCCCGGCGGTACCGTTGCCGCTGAGGTTGTCGCTGCGGCCTTTGCCCCGCGTGCGGTCGGTGGTCTGGGCATTGAGGTTGTAATCGAAAAGCACACCGGAAATGCCCTCGTCCCAGCGAGATGGTGGGTCCCAGTTCGGCGCAGTATATTCCAACTGTTCTTGGGGAATGCTCACGTACAATGCCGAAGTGCCCAGGTTGCCACGGGCCTGCATGCCGGTAACGCTGGCCAGGTCCAGGCAGGCGCCATCGCGCCACCAGGTGAGCGACTTAATAACCTGTTCTTTCAGACCCAGTTCATTGACCAATGCCGGCGAAAGACAGGGGACGCTGCTTTTCGGATCGTCTTCGGCCGGAAGATAGTCGACAGCAAACTCCGTCAACGTATCGCGGTTCACGTGTACCATCAGGTTGTATTGGCCGGGCATGATGAAGTTGGCCGAAGCAAACACCCCAAGATCAAGGTTCTCGCGATCTTTGAGGTCCAGTACATCTGTGTTGAATTGGAACTCTTCGGCTGCACTTGCCCACGTCGCGATACAGCACAACGCCGTGGTAGCCAGTACCTTACGGTGATTCACGTGACTAAGTCCTTGAGCGAAACTGCACAAATGATTGTGGGGCAGTTCAGAAGTGCTGAATGTTAAGCTTGATGGTGGCGTGATAATCGCCTGCTTCCAGTGCATGTCCGACGCCAACGAGCGTCAATGAGTAGTTGAGCATTAGGCTGTCAGTAGACAGTTCGTTGTGCTCAAGTACCATGCCTGGCGATACTAATTTACCCTGGCGGTCTTTTATTTGCAGGGCAATGCCTTTAGCGATGCCCTCGATAGCAAAGTACTTTCCATTGGGTTGTCCTTCGAATGTCAGTTTAAAGCGCTGGGAAACATCGGTGTCGTTGGGCTTTTCCGATGCAATACAGTCGCTGATATAGAGGGTTAAGGAATGCTGCGATGATGTATCGCCGTTTAGCAGGCCATTCAGTGTCATAGGTTTGAACGCAATCGTTTGACGATCGCTACCCACTCGCATATTACAGGCGCTGTCCACGATGCTCCCGCCCAGTTGTACATGCCCTTCGAGTGCATCGGCAGCACTGGTGGGCATGATTAGAGGGCATAGAGTCAGCAGCAGGACGGTTGAGCGAATCATTTAAACCTCCGCAAACTCCCCGCAATAAGCGATCCGTGCTTACTGCGGGGCACCTCATCACGCGATCCGTGCGTACTGCGGAGCACCTCATCATTACGCGATCCGTGCGTACTGCGGGGCGCCTCATTACGCGATCCGTGCGTACTTCGGAGCACCTCATCACGCTATCCTTGCGTACTGCGGAGCACCTCAGTAACGGATTAGCTTACTGATAAGCGAGGGTGAAGTTGGCGAACGTTTCGAAGTCACCCGGTTTGATTGCGGCTCCTGTTGCTGCGCCGCCACCAGCTGGGGCAACCATGTCACCCTGCAGATAGGCTTTGAACTCGAGGTAGGTGTCGCCATTGGACAGCGTCTGGGCAGGAGAAGCGTCACCCAGCTTGATCAGCTCACCGGTGTGATCGGCGATGGCCAGGCTGGCGCCTTGGGCCGTACCTCTGATAGCCAGCAGGTCGGGGTTGGACGCAGGCGAACCGGTGAAGGTTGCAGTGGCCGACTTCAGTGCGCCCAGTTCACAACCGCGCAGTTCGATCTTGAAGGTTTTCGGAGTGGATTTTCCGCCGTCTTTCAGGGAAACATTGGAGACTTGATCCATCTCGACGGTTTGGTATGCCGACTCTTGGGCGATGGAGCACGGTGCCTCAATAATTGCGCCCCTGAAGGTAATGCGACCGTGACCTTGATCTTGGGCAAAGGTGACAGCCGAGGTGGATGCCAAGGCAACTGCCATGATCGCGCCAGCCAACGAACTAACTTTCATTTCATACTCCTAGGTTGATAGTGAAGTGCTTGAAGGGGGCTTAGTTGAACACTCTCTTTCTGCTCGGGTATCTGTGTACCGTTGAGCTGGAGTAAGCCTAGGGGGCGAAAGGGAAGAAATGAGTAGGAAATTGCCTACGGAAGCATAGGAAATTTCCTACGGGTGCATTTATGCAGCGATTACCGCGTCAATTCATTGCGTTTGGCAAACTCCGCCAGGTCAACCAGCGACGTAGCGCCCAGCTTTTGCAATAGCCGCGTTTTGTAGGTGCTCACAGTTTTATTGCTCAAAAAGAGCATGTCGCCAATTTGTTTGTTCGAGTAGCCCTGCGCCAAGTATTGCAATACCGTCACTTCCCGGGCGGTTAATGAGCGAATCTGCTCCAGTTCCGACAGTTGGTCGGCAGGGTTGACACTGTCGAACGTGAGCGAGGGAAAGAACGTATAGCCGGCATCCACCGATTTGATCGCTGTAATCAGGCTGCCCAGGTCCTCTTCCTTGTTGACGAAACCGCGTGCACCTAACTGGATACAGCGACGGCATACCGAATCGGCAGGTTGCGAAGTCAGGATAAGCACCTTGCTACGCACATCTAGCGTTTTAATCTTGGTGATAACGGTAAACCCATCCAGTTTGGGAATACCAATATCGAGAATGACCACCTGCGGGTTGAGCTCGCGTACCAGCTGAACCGCATCCAGGCCATTGTCCGCTTCGCCCACCACGCGCATGCCGTGCTTTTCCAGCAGCACCCGGACTGCAAGTCGAATGACTGGATGATCGTCAACTATCAGAACGCTATGCATAGTGTGAATCTACCTTGAGAACGCGCTTGTTACGGAACGGTATCGATAAGCCACTAGCAGGTTATCACCATTAGCTGCGTAGGACAGAGCTGTACTTGCTTCGGAAATTTCCGATGGATGAGAGGAAATTTCCCATGGAGGTGTCAGATGCGAGCCTTGCAGACTGTGGCTCCTTCAATTGCGTGCGTGTAGACCTGCGATGCAAGACTTGACTGTTCTGGTGCTGGAGGATGAACCCTTCCAGCGCCTTGTCACCGTGACTGCACTGGAAAAAGTGTTGCCGGGGCCCATTCTGCAAGCGGCGGACGGCCACGAGGCCGTTGCTGTGCTGTCAGCCTGCGACGCGGTAGACATTATTATCTGTGACTTGAGAATGGCTGGCATGGACGGCTTGGCGTTTCTTCGCCAAGCCAGTAGCAGCGGCAAAATTGGGGCTGTGGTGCTATGCAGCGAACTGGACCCGGCGCTGCGTCAAGCCACGGTCGCGATGATCCACTGTCTGGGCCTGACTTTTTTGGGCGACTTGGGCAAGCCTTTCAACCTGGAAGGATTCAGCCAGGTGGTCAAACGCTATAGGGAACACTGCAGCGCCGCGCCTAAAGTGTTGTCGCCGGCAGAGCTCCCCACGCTGAACGATGTGCAGCAAGGCTTGGACAACGGAGAGTTCGAGGCCTATTACCAACCCAAATTTACCCTGCAGGGGCAGCAACTGGTTGGCGCAGAAGTGCTTGCACGCTGGACGCACCCTCAATGGGGGGTGCTGCCACCCGCACATTTTTTACCGGTGATGGAAGCGCACAACCTGATCAACCGCTTGTTCTGGCAGCTGTTCGAACAGGGCCTGTCTCTTCAGCAAAGGCTGGCAGCGCAGCGCCAGGGGATCGACCTGGCGTTCAACTTGCACCCGGCGCAGCTGGCGTGCGCCGCGTTGACTGAGCGCATCACCCTGCTGATCAAGCGGTCACAGGTGCCAGCGGCCAGCGTGACGTTCGAAATCACCGAGTCTGGTCTCATCAGTGCACCTGCCAGAAGTCTGGAAAACCTGGTGCGGCTGCGTATGCTCGGTTGTGGCCTGGCCATGGATGATTTTGGCGCCGGTTATTCTTCATTGGATAGACTAAGTGAACTGCCATTTAGTGAAATCAAGCTTGACCGGGCGTTCGTGCGCAAGATGCAAAACCAGCCCAAGAGCGCTGCGATTATCAGTTGCTCGGTGGCGCTGGCCCGGGCGTTAGGCATCTCGCTGGTTATCGAAGGTGTAGAGACCGTCGAGCAACAGGCTCACCTGATTGAGTTGGGCGCCACCCTTGCCCAAGGGTTTTTGTTCGCCCGGCCGATGCCGGAAAGCCACTTCATCGACTTCTGCATGCAGCGCAGGTTGTGAGGCAGGTCCTCATGAACGAGCGACGGCAACCACTTTGAACTATTATTGCGCCGCCACTGGCGGCGATCCCCAGGCTCCTTCGGTTTCTATCTCGCATGCATTTACGTTCTTTCTGCCTGTCCATCGGCCTACTGTTGAGCAGCGTTCCGCTGCTGGCTGCCACCCTGCCTTTGGCCCCGCAGGTGTTGTCCAGCCAGCTGCGTATCGATCGTCACGATATGGCGATCACGACTGAAGACTGGCATTGGCTGCGGCACAAGGCTGAGCTCAAGGTGGGTGTGTATGCAACCGAGTCCGCGCCGTTTTCAGTCTATGCCCAAGATAACCTGTACGAAGGCATCAGCGCCGATGCAACCGCTCTGGTCGCTCAACTCTTGGGCTTGCAGGTGAAGGTCGTTCCCTTTGCTAATGAGCAGGACGCGCGCAAGGCATTACAGGCCGGTAGTGTCGATGTCATCAGTATTCACGGCAGTACAGAGCCTCGCCCCGACCTGCTGCTGAGCATTCCCTACGCCAGGGACCGGCTGGCGGTGTTCAAACGCAGTGCCGAACCCCGGCATTCACCCCCTGATCTTGCCGGCTTGCGTGTCGCGATCACCCACGAGCATAGCGCCGAGCTCAAACACCGCTACCCGCGGGCCGTTTTTAGGGTGTACGCCGACCATGAAAAAGCGATTGCCGCTGCCGCCTTTGGGCAGGCGGATGTTTACTTGGACGACCTGTACAGCGCCTATTACCTAATCAATCGTTCGTTCTACAACTTTGTCCGTTTTGAGCGTTTCTCGGATGTTCGCGGAGGCGACTACAGTTATGCGCTGAAGGTCGACAACACGCGTATGCAACGGCTTCTCAATGTCGCCCTCACATCCATCGGCGAAGATCAGTTGCGCAATTTGGCCAAGCGATGGGTGGGCAACAGCTTCATCCCCAGTGAAGACCCCATTAGCCTCACCGTAGAGCAAACACGCTGGATACAGCGGCATCCGGTGGTACGCCTGGTGATCAATGATGACCTGGCCCCGGGCGCCTATTTCGATGCTAGCGGGGTGTTTTCAGGCGGCATCGCCGATATTCTTGAAGTGATCACGCTAAGTACCGGCCTGCATTTTGAAGTGGTTTCCCGCAGTGGTGGCTTCCCCCAGATTATCGACGCGGTGCAGAAGGGCAAGGCAGATCTGGCACTGATGACGGCAAGCTCGGAGCGCGAGGAATACCTGCGCTTTTCCCGGCCACTGCTCAACAGTCCCTTTGTATTGCTCAGCAACATTGACCAGCAAGGCAAGCTGGGCAATCTGATCGACAAGCGTGTGGCGGTTCCAACGGGTCATGTGGCCATCGAGCAACTGCGCGAGCGTTACCCCGAAGCCAGGGTGGTGGAGGCGGGTGGCTCGCTGGATACAATGAACTTGCTCTATGAAGGCAATGCTGATGCTGCGATGGTGGCGTTGCCTGCTGCACGCTATTACATCGAGCGGTTGTTCCACGACAAACTGGCCATCAACCAGATACTTGATGTTGGACCGGCGACGGTCAATTTCGCCATGCGTCGTAGTGACGTAGAGCTGCAGTCGATCATCGATACCGTCTTGCAGAGCATTGCACCGGACGAGCTCAATGCGATTTCCAACCGCTGGCGTTCGCCACCGGGTATGAGCGGTCAGACCTGGGTAGATTATGAGCGGCTGATCACTGAAATTGTCGCCGCTGCCGCGCTGTTGCTGTTGTTGTCACTGGTGTGGGTGTTTTACCTGCGTAGGCAGATCAAAGCCCGGCTCAAGGCCGAGCGCATGCTCAACGATCAGTTGCAATTTATCGAGACCCTGACCGACTGCATGCCGCCACCGCTTTATGTCCGTGATACCAAGGGACGAATGCTGTCGTGCAACCGCAGCTATCTCAAAAGCGTTGGCTTGAGCGCCGATGAGGTGTTGCATAAAACGGTCCGGCAGTTACCGAAGGAGAATTTCGAAAGCCTCCCGGAGTTCCATCGCAATTACTCTCAGGCCATGCGCGACGGGCAGACGATCGAGTCGGTACATGCCGTGCGGCTCCAGGGCAAGGAGGCGTGGATCAACCACTGGGTGCAACCGTTTCAGGACTCCAAAGGGGTGACAAAGGGTGTCATCTGTGGCTGGCTGGATATCACCGAGCACCGCCAGTTGGTGGCGCAGTTACGCGAAGCGAAGGCCCATTCGGACGACGCTAGCCGCGCCAAGACCAGCTTCCTGGCCACCATGAGTCACGAAATCCGCACACCGATGAATGCCGTGATCGGCATCCTCGAGCTTGCACTCAAGCGCGCCGACAGCGAGCCAATCGACCGCGCCAGCATTGAGATCGCTCATACATCGGCAAAAAGCCTGCTGGAATTGATCGGCGATATCCTCGACATCGCCCGCATCGAGTCTGGACGCCTTAGCCTGTCGCTTAAACGTGCGAACTTACGGGTTTTGATTGAGTCAGTGGCGCGGGTGTTTGAAGGGCTGGCGCGTCAAAAGCGCCTTGAGCTTTTGCTCGATATCGACTCTAGCATCAACTGTGACGTACTGATCGACGCTCTACGTTTCAAACAGGTTCTTTCCAATCTGGTTAGCAACGCAATCAAATTCACCGAAGCGGGAACAGTCAAAATCAGCATCAGTGGTGTGTTGAGCGAAGCAAGCGTGCTAACTATCAAGCTCAGTGTCGAAGACACTGGCGTGGGTATCAGTTCTGAAGATCAACAACGATTGTTCCGTCCTTTTGTTCAGGCTCAACGAAACTCACATCAAAGCGAAGGCACTGGGCTGGGGCTAGTGATCAGTCGCTCGCTTTGCGAAATGATGGGCGGCCGAGTGAACCTGAGCAGCGCCGTCGGTAGAGGGACTCGCGTCGAAGTCGAGCTAGGCCTGCAGATACTTGAACCTGTTAATTTTACGCCAATAACTGCACTGCCGTTAATTCAACAACCACGCTATCGTTTGCAAGTATTGATAGTCGATGATCATGAAGTCAATCGACAGGTACTGCGTCAGCAGCTGAATTTTCTGGGTCATGATGTCAGCGAGGCGGAAAACGGCCGGTCGGCTTTTGAACGCTGGTGTGAGCACGCTTTCGATATTGTCATTACCGATTGCCACATGCCGGTCATGAGCGGTGCCGAACTTACTCAGGCGATACGGCAGGTAGAGGAGGCTCAAGGGTTGGAGGCTTCCATAATCCTGGGTCTGACCGCTGATGCGCAATCGGAAGAGATAGAGCTTTGTCTTAAAGTCGGTATGAATGATTGTCTAATTAAGCCGATTGCTTTGGATGAATTGGACGCTCGCTTGTTGCAGTGCTCTAAGAACGAAAGTCCTGCGATCGACTTGCAGTCTACGGAACGATTAGAGGCGAGGCCTGTTTCAACGAGCGTGGTCGACCTTGGGCCCTTGGAAATGTTGATCAGCAGCGAGCCTGAGAAGTTTAGACAGATTCTTGACGAGCTGATCAATAACAACCGCAAGGATTGTAAAGCTCTTGGTATCTTCATGCAGGAAGACCAATTCGAAAAGCTGGCGGAGCTGGCGCACCGAATCAAGGGCGCTGCAAGGGTGGTAAAAGCTGAGCAACTGGTTGAGTGTTGTCGTCAACTGGAGGTTTTGTGCCGTACACCGGAGATGTATCAGAGCCAGATCAGCGATGTCGTGGTAGAGGTTCAGGCTGCTATCACAGCCCTGGAGCAGGCGCTTATGAGTTATAGATAGCGCTCAGGCGACAACCTTAGCCTTTTGGTGAGGCCGTGATCAGGCGTCTCTGTTGATAGTGCTTGCGATGGCAATTGCTCTACGCTGCCCAGCCTGTATACGTCTCAGTGTCCACACACCCTCCGTCAAGAACGCTGCGAATACTTGGGCATTGTCGAGAAAGCGCGAGGCCTCGAACGGTTTGGTGTTGCTCAAATTCAGATCGAGGACTCGCATAGCGTTGCCTTAATGTTTCATCATCCCCAGCTCAGCATCATCTAGCAGCGCCTTGGCCATCGCGCTCAGGTAATGCGAGGCCCAGATCAGCTTTTGATCACCATCCATCAATCCAGCCAAGGTCATGTCGCGTACGTAGCCCATCAATTCGGAAGCCTGTTCGCGGGCGCTTTGGCAGCAGATGCCCGGCTCGATGCGAAAGAGTGGGTGGGTCTGGTTTTCGCCTTGGTAGAACGTGGTTTTGCCGGCTGTAGTGGGCGGCTTGGGGGTGTCTGTAGTCATCATTGAACTCCCTGGAATGTTCAGTTCCCGGGCGTGCCTGTTCGCGGTTTTACCCGCGAACAGGCACGCCCAGGCGATGCATCACTTCAATGGTTTCAGTGCAGGGTGCGCGGCTCTGCCGGAGCATGCGGCTGCATCTGCAGTTGCATCAAGGCGGACTCCACCAGGCTTTGTACGGCTTCCATCTCGTGGATGACGGCTTGCATCACGATCGAGCTGGGCGAGGTGGGTTTGAGTTGCACGGACTGACGGGCTACGGACAGGGCGCAGAGGACGTACTCTGTGGATTGGATCAGGGTGTCCTGCAGGATTTGAGAGGCATCGAGGGAGTAGGGCGGATCGGGGACTATCTTGCGCATATACAGCTCCTTGAGTCAGGTGGAGCTGCCTGCTAACGCTGTCAAACGAATGGAGGCAGCTATACATGGGTTGACAGACCGGTGACCCAAGGAACCCGGCGCACACGAGTGTGCCCCATGTACAGCTGCCATTAAGCGCTGCAAGTGAGTTCTTAAGTCGGGACGGCCTGTCAAAGCCGGTCGCTACAGTGGCAACGACACGGCGAGACTAGAGCGCGACCCAAGCACTAGCAACAGTTTGAGCGGGTTGGGAGTATGTTTGGGAAATGGACTACAAGATAGGGGAAAAAACTGAAGGTTAGCTGTAGGGCGGAAGGCTAAGTTGCCGTCTTTTATCGTTCAGGGAATGAATACTGGGCTGACCTGTTGGTTATGGTTTGCTGGATAGATCCTGGGGCCGCTTTGCGGCCCATCGCAGGGCAAGCCAGCTCCTACAGGGCAGCGCAAGCCTTGTAGGAAAACCCTCAGCGCATCGCCGCCAGCTTGATCCCGAACCCAACCAGGCACACCCCCGCCAATCGCTCGAACAGGTGGGTAATCCGCGGATTCGCGCGCATGCGTTCAGCCAGCTTGTGGGTCAACACCACCGCAATCAGCCCATACAGCAACGTCACCACCGCCACGGTCGCCGCCAGGAAGCCAAAGGTCACCAGCCCCTGGTGCTTCACCGGGTCGACGAACAGCGGGAAAAACGCCATGTAGAACATGATCGCCTTGGGGTTGAGCAAGGTGATCATCATGGTCTGGCGCAAGTAGTGGCCGTTGTCCATGCGGCTTGCACGCGGGGCGCCGCCGGGTTTGCTCAGCAGCATGCGCAGCCCCAGGTAGGCCAGGTACGCAGCGCCCGCCCACTGCACCACATGGAACGCGGCAGGGTAGGCGGCCAGCAGGGTGGCAACGCCGGCCACGGCCAGCCACAACAGCACCTGGTCACCCAGGATCACCCCGCAGGTCGCCGCCATGCCAGCCTTGATGCCGCCTTTGCCGGTCGCCGTGATCAAGGCAAAGTTGCCCGGGCCGGGGATGGCCAGGACGATGATGAAGGCGATGACGAACGCGCCGTAGTCGGTAACACCGAGCATGGGGAAACTCCTGTAAGCGTGCAGGTGTGAGGCAGAACGACAGACTATCTTCCGAGGCGGCCCGCTTTTCAACGGTCGGTTAATGCTGCGATAACGCGACGTATTGTTACATCGCGGCCCGCACGACTTGGATCCAATGCCTTGGTTCTGTATGATCCGGGCGCCATCAGCACGATGGCCGACGATTCATTTAAAGGACTTTGTATGAAAAAGCTGTTGAAAGCCACCGTTGCTGTTGCTGTCGTTTCGGGCGTTGCCCTGCTGTCCGGCTGCACTGGTCAAGTCTACAACCAGCAGAAGAACTGCTCGTACGACTACCTGTTCCACCCTTCGGTTTCCATCTCCAAGGTCATCGGTGGCTGCGGCCCAATCGATAAACTGCCTCAGCCGCAGTAATCTTGGCGATACCCTGATCGCGCCGCTTGCGACGTGATCCAAAGACCCCGGCCATGCAAGTGGCCGGGGTCTTTTGTTTTCCCCCTGGGACAACCTGCCGCCTTGACGCAACCCCCCTCAATTTGTTTGTGCTGGCAATTGGGTTACAATCGGAAAAACGTTTCAGCGGTGGCCGGTCAATTCGACCAACGGCTGAGCGTTCACTGTTTCTCTTGGCTGCTGACTCCAATGACCAATAACAAGCGCGCGCTGAAGGACAGAGAAATACAAGGCCCCGCCTAGGCCTTCCTTACGTGCTAACCATTGGAATCAATCAATGTTCAAGAAAGCTGGCAAGACCTTGCTGGGTCTGGCTGTCGCGGCGAGCGTCATGCAAGCGCACGCGGCAGAAACCAAGAAAGTCGACGTGCTGCTGGTCGGCGGCGGCATCATGAGTTCCACCCTGGCTGTCTGGCTGCACGAGCTGGAGCCGAGCTGGTCGATGGAAATGGTCGAGCGCCTGGACGGCGTCGCCGAAGAAAGCTCCAACGGCTGGAACAATGCCGGTACCGGCCACTCCGCGCTGGCCGAGCTGAACTACACCCCGGAAGACAAAGACGGCAACGTCAACATCACCAAGGCCATCGAAATCAACGAAGCCTTCCAGATCTCCCGCCAGTTCTGGTCGTGGCAGGTCCGCCAGGGTGTATTGAAGAACCCGCATTCGTTCATCAACAGCACCCCGCACATGAGCTTCGTCTGGGGCGATGACAACATCAAGTTCCTCAAGAAGCGTTACGACGCGCTGCAGGCCAGCCCGTTGTTCCGCCCGATGCAGTACTCCGAGGACCACGCGCAGATCGCCAAGTGGGTCCCGCTGATGATGGAAGGGCGCGACCCTAACCAGAAGCTGGCCGTGACCTGGACGCCGATCGGCACCGACGTCAACTTCGGCGAGATCACCCGCCAGTTCGTTGGCCACCTGAAGACCCAGGACAAGTTCGACCTGAAGCTGTCCAGCGAAGTGCAGGACATCACCCGTAACAAGGACGGCTCCTGGCACGTCGAGTACAAGAACCTGAAGGACGGTACCGAGTCGGCCACCGACGCCAAGTTCCTGTTCATCGGTGCCGGCGGCGGCGCGCTGAAGCTGCTGCAGAAGTCGGGTATCCCGGAGGCCAAGGAATACGCCGGCTTCCCGGTGGGTGGTTCGTTCCTGGTGACCGAGAACCCGACCGTTGCCATGCAGCACATGGCCAAGGCCTACGGCATTGCCTCGACCGGCGCGCCGCCCATGTCGGTACCGCACCTGGATACCCGCGTGCTGGACGGCAAGCGCGTGATCCTGTTCGGGCCATTCGCCACGTTCTCGACCAAGTTCCTGAAAAACGGCTCGTACCTCGACCTGCTGGGCAGCACCACGCTGCACAACGTGTGGCCGATGACCAAGGTCGGTATCGAACAGTACCCGCTGGTCGAGTACCTCGCTGGCCAGCTGATGCTGTCTGACGACGACCGCTTCGAAGCGCTGCGCACCTACTTCCCTAACGCCAAGAAAGAAGACTGGCGCCTGTGGCAGGCCGGTCAGCGCGTGCAGATCATCAAGCGTGATGCCGAGAAGGGTGGCGTGCTGAAGCTGGGCACCGAAGTGGTGGCTTCCGAAGACCGCACCATCGCCGGCCTGCTGGGTGCCTCGCCAGGTGCTTCGACCGCGGCCCCGATCATGCTGAATGTGCTTGAGACCGTGTTCAAAGAGAAAGTGGCGACGCCAGAGTGGCAGGCCAAGATCAAAGAGATCGTGCCAAGCTACGGTACCAAGCTGAATGATTCGGCTGCGGCCACGCAGAAAGAGTGGAACTACACCGCTGAAGTGCTGCAGTTGGAGAAGCCGCCAGTGATCGACGCCAGCGTTGATTTCGGCAACGCGCCGAGCGAGCCGGTAGAAAGCAAGCCTGAGAACGACATGGCGCTGTAAGCCCCATTGTTGTAATCGAAAGCCACGGGGGTGACCTCGTGGCTTTTTTTTTGGCCAGCACGGGACTACCGCTGACGCAGAATGCACTCCAGCAACCCAGGGAACCGTTCGTCGAGCATTTCGCTGCGCAGCGAATTCATGTGGGTAGTGCCGACGTTGCGCGTGTGCACCAGCCCCGCATCGCGCAAGACGCGAAAATGGTGGGACATGCTCGACTTCGGCCGCCCGCCGTCAAGCTCGCCGCAGCTGGCCTCCGCCACGCCCGCCAGGTGGCGCACAATCTCCAGGCGCACGGGGTCGCTCAGGGCGTAAAGCAGGCGCTCGAGAATCAGGTCTTCAGGGTTGGGATGTTTGTAGGCTCGCATGGTCGACATGATAACGGGCCTTTCAATTATTGCCATAGTTCGATTATGATCGAACTATCGTATTCAGATAACCCGGGAGCTTCTCCATGTCCGCATTGTTCGAACCCTACACCCTCAAGGACGTCACCCTGCGCAACCGCATCGCCATTCCGCCGATGTGCCAGTACATGGCCGAGGACGGCATGATCAACGACTGGCACCACGTGCACCTGGCCAGCCTGGCCCGAGGTGGTGCCGGCCTGCTGGTGGTCGAAGCCACCGCCGTGGCGCCGGAAGGGCGCATCACCCCCGGTTGTGCCGGTATCTGGAGTGACGCCCACGCCCAAGCCTTCGTGCCGGTGGTGCAGGCGATCAAGGCCGCAGGCTCGGTGCCCGGCATCCAGATCGCCCACGCCGGGCGCAAGGCCAGCGCCAACCGCCCCTGGGAAGGTGACGACCACATCGCTGCCGACGACGCCCGTGGCTGGGACACCATCGCCCCGTCGGCCATTGCCTTCGGTGCTCACCTGCCGAAAGTGCCGCGCGAAATGACCCTGGGCGACATCGCCCGGGTCAAGCAAGACTTCGTCGACGCTGCACGCCGTGCGCGGGATGCGGGTTTTGAATGGATCGAACTGCACTTTGCCCACGGTTACCTGGGCCAAAGCTTCTTCTCCGAACACACCAACCAGCGCACTGACGCCTACGGTGGCAGCTTCGAGAACCGCAGCCGCTTCCTGCTGGAAACCCTGGCCGCGGTACGTGAGGTGTGGCCAGAAAACCTGCCGCTGACCGCGCGTTTCGGCGTGCTGGAATATGACGGTCGCGATGAGCAGACCCTGGAAGAATCCATCGAGTTAGCCCGCATGTTCAAAGCCGGTGGCCTGGACCTGCTGAGTGTCAGCGTCGGCTTCACCATCCCTGACGCCAACATCCCGTGGGGCCCGGCGTTCATGGGGCCGATTGCCGAGCGTGTACGCCGCGAGGCGGGCCTGCCGGTGACGTCGGCGTGGGGCTTTGGTACGCCGCAGCTGGCCGAAGGCGCGCTGAAAGCCAATCAGCTCGACCTGGTGTCGGTAGGGCGTGCGCACTTGGCTGATCCGCATTGGGCGTACTTTGCGGCCAAGGAGCTGGGCGTTGATAAAGCCTCGTGGACCTTGCCGGCGCCTTATGCGCACTGGCTTGAGCGTTATCGCTGAGTTGCTGATTATTCAGTAGCCTGGGCCGGCCTCTTCGCGGGGCAAGCCCGCTCACACAGCTACTCCGCTGGCCTTGAGGTTGGCAGTTACCTGTGGGAGCGGGCTTGCCCCGCGAAGAGGCCGGCCCTGATCAAAACCGATCCAACCGATAGGCCTCCATCTGCGGCCCTTTTTCCTGGTCGGCAAGCCGCCCCACCCATTCGGCCGTCACGGCCGCCTGGGTCAGCCCCAGGTGCTGATGCCCGAATGCCAGCAACACCCGCCCATCACACACCCGGTCGATCACCGGCAATGAGTCCGGCAACGATGGCCTGAAGCCCATCCACGGCGTCGCGCCCTTGGCATCCAGGTCCTGCTTGAACAAACCCTGGCTCAGCCGATGCAGCTGCCATGCCCGCTGCATGCTCGGCGGCGCATCCAGCCCTGCGAATTCCACCGTGCCGGCCAGGCGCAAGCCGTCGGCCATCGGCGTCATGATGAACTTGCGCTCCAGTGAGGTCACGGCGAACGGCAGCCGTTGCTGCTCGCCAGGCAACATCAGGTGGTAGCCGCGCTCGGTATCCAGCGGCACCCGCTTGCCGGTGAGGGCTGCGGTAAGTGTTGCCGAGTGCGCGCCGCAACTGATCAGCACCTGGCGGGCGTTGAACGTGCCCTGGTCGCTGACCAGGCTGACCCCGCCGCCGTGCAACTGCCCACCTTCGACCTGCGCCCGGACGAAGCGCACCCCACTGGCCCTGGCCGCTTCGAACAGTGCGCAGACCACGCGGTACGGGTCGATGAAATGCCCGGTAGCGGGGAAAAACAGCCCTCCCAAAAGCGCTGGGCTCAACTGGGGCGCCGCTGCCTGCACGGCATCGGCCGACCAGAAGTCGACCGCCACGGCCTGCTGCTGCATGCGCGCCTGCAACGCCGCTAGGGCTTGGCGCGACTCACTGCGTTCGAACACCAGCAACGACCCCTCTTCCTTGAACAGGTCGCTGCGCCCAATGGAGCCGAGCAACTGCTGCCACGCCGCCAGGCTGCCTTCGTTCAATGCACGGATACCGGCTACGCTGCGCTGGAACGGCGCCGGGCGCAGGTTGAGCAGCAGGCGGGTGAACCAGGGCATGGCCTTGGGCAGGTACTTCCAGTCCAGGCGCAGCGGGCCCATCGGGTCCATCAGCATGCTCGGCAGGCGCTTGAGGATCGACAGGTCGGCGATCGGGAATACCTGCTCGGTGGCCAGGTGCCCGGCATTGCCGTAGGAGGCGCCATGGCCGGGTTGCTCGCGGTCGATCAGCAGCACCTGGCGGCCCTGGCGGGCCAGTTGCAGGGCGCAGGCGACGCCGACGATGCCGGCGCCGACCACGGCGATATCGGTGTCGGCAGCGTTGAGTGGCTCGCCCATGGCCTAGCCTTCCCGCTTGCCGTCGAGCAGCCGGCGCAGTTGCAGCGGGTTGCCGTGGCGCAAGGCCTCTGGCAGCAGGCCGTCAGGGAAGTCCTGGTAGCACACCGGGCGCAGGAAGCGCAGGATCGCCGCCGTCCCCACCGAGGTGGTGCGGGCATCGGAGGTGGCAGGGAACGGCCCGCCGTGGACCATCGCATCGCACACCTCGACCCCGGTAGGCCAGCCGTTGACCAGGATGCGCCCGGCTTTGCGCTCCAGGGTTGGCAGCAGCGCGCGGGCGCTGTCGAGGTCGGCCTCGTCCAGCTGCAGGGTGGCGGTCAGTTGGCCTTCCAGGTGCTCGGCGACCTGGCGGATCTGCGCGTCGCTATCGCATGCCACCACCAACGAGGCGGCGCCAAAGACTTCGGCCTGCAGCGCCGGGTCGGCCAGAAACGCGCTGGCCTGGGTCACGAACAAATGGGCCTGGCACTGGTTGGGGCCCTGCGGTGGCTGGCCGCTGGCCGCGACCTCGGCATTGCTATTTTCGGCCAAGGCGCCGACGCCCGTTGCATAGGCGCTGAAAATACCGGGGGTGAGCATGGTCTGTGCCCCCGCGCGTTGCACCTGTTCGCTGGCGGCGGCGACAAAGCGTTGCAGCGCCGGCCCTTGGCGCGCGATCACCAGGCCAGGGTTGGTGCAGAACTGCCCGGCACCCTGGGTCAGCGAAGCGACGAAGCCTTGCGCCAACGCCTCGCCACGGTTGTGCAGGGCGGCGTCAAACAGAAACACCGGGTTGATCGAACTCATCTCGGCGTACACCGGGATGGGCTCCGGGCGTGCCTGGGCGGCCTGGCACAGGGCGATGCCACCGCTGCGCGAGCCGGTAAAGCCGACCGCCTTGATGCGCGGGTCGCTGACCAGCGCGATGCCGACTTCACGGCCGGAGCCGTACAACAGCGAGAATACGCCGGCCGGCAAGCCGCACAGCTTCACCGCTTGCGCCACCGCCTGGCCGACCAGTTCGCTGGTGCCAGGGTGGGCGCTGTGGGCCTTGACCACCACTGGGCAGCCAGCGGCCAATGCCGACGCGGTGTCGCCACCGGCCACCGAGAAGGCCAGCGGGAAATTGCTGGCGCCGAACACGGCTACCGGCCCCAGGGCCACCTGGCGTTGGCGCAGGTCGGCGCGGGGCAAGGGCTGGCGTTCTGGCTGGGCGTTGTCGACCCGCACATCCAGCCATTCACCGGCCCGCACCACCCGGGCGAAGGTGCGCAGCTGGGTGCAGGTGCGGCCACGCTCGCCCTGGATGCGCGCCTTGGGCAGGCCGCTTTCGGCCACGGCACGGTCGATCAGGGCATCGCCCAGCGCTTCGATCTGCGCGGCGATGGTTTCGAGGAACTGTGCGCGTTGTTCGAGCGATGTTTCGCGGTAGGCATCGAACGCCGCCCAGGCCAAGGCGCAGGCCTGGGCCACGTGCTCGCCGGTGCCGCCGAGGTAGGCCGGTTCCAGTGGCTGGCCGGTGGCCGGGTCGATGGCGCGAATGGCTTCGCGGCTGCCGGTTACCGGCGTCTGGCCGATCAGCAGGTTGCCTGTGAGGGGCATGGAGCCTCCTTGGAAATCAGATTCGGGTATCAAGGGAAACCGCAGCCCCTGTAGGAGCGGCCTTGTGTCGCGATCGGGCTGCAAAGCAGCCCCGGGATTTCCGCGCAAATGCACAAATTGCTGGGGCTGCTTTGCAGCCCGATCGCGACACAAGGCCGCTCCTACAAAGGGCCGCGCAGGGCTTAGGCGATGTTCTGCTCGGCCGACCAGCTGGCGTACCAGTTGCGGAACAGCGCGTACTGCTGCTCGGCATAGTTGCGCTGTGCGTCGGTCAGCACGTCGGTTTCGTTGAAGTGCAGGCTGTATTCGCGGTCGCCGTTCAGCACCATCAGGTGCTTGTAGTACAGCACCAGGTCGCAGCCTTCATCGAACGACGACAGCACTGCCAGCGCCGCTTCCAGTTCGCGGGCCAGGCGCCGGGCCTTGGCGTCGCCCTTGGCGGCCTGTTTGCTCAGGCTCACCAGTTGCAGCACCTCACGCGGCAGGGCGTTGCCGATACCGGTGATGGCGCCGGTGGCGTTGCAGTTGACGAAGCCATGCACCACCTGGGTGTCGACGCCGACCATCAGGGTCACGTCGTCGTCCTTGGAGGTGATGTGTTCGGCGGCGTAGCGCAGGTCGGCACCGCCGCCGAATTCCTTGAAGCCGATCAGGTTCGGGTATTCGCGGCGCAGTTCGAAGAACAGGTCGGCGCGGGTGGCGAAGCCGTAGTACGGGCTGTTGTAGATCACCGCCGGCAGCTTCGGCGCAGCCGCCAGAATGGCCGAGAAGTGGTGCTTCTGGGCGATCAGCGAGGCGCCGCGGGACAACACCCGCGGGATTACCATCAGGCCGGCGGCGCCGACTTCGGCGGCATGGGCGGCGTGGGCGACGGCCTCGCGGGTGTTCACCGCGCCGGTGCCGACGATGGTCGGGATGCCGGCCGCCACCAGGCGCGCCACGCCTTCCTGGCGCTCGGCCTCGGTCAGCAGCGGCCAGTCGCCCATCGAGCCGCAGTACACCACGGCGCTCATGCCGGCTTCGATCAGCTCGCGGCCTTTGCGCACCAGGGCGTCGAAGTCTGGTTTGCGCTCGGCGGTGCAAGGGGTCATCAGGGCAGGCATGCAGCCGGTGAAGATGTTGTCGCTCATGGGTGTCACTCCTTGCAGTATTCAGTAGGGGGGGCGAATAAAAGGCCTGGGCGGGTCAGATGCCCCAGGCGAAAGGGTCCTGTTCGTCGATAAGCAAGGTGCTGTCGGCGGTCATGTAGGCGCGGCCGGTGATGAACGGGCGAATACGCTCGCCTTCGCGTTCGTAGCGGCCCTGGAACTGGCTGCCGGTGATGCTCGCCTGGACCCAGGTCTGGCCCTCGTCGAGCTTGCCGTCGGCGGCCAGGCAGGCCAGCTTGGCGCTGGTGCCGGTGCCGCAGGGGGAGCGGTCGTAGGCCTTGCCGGGGCACATGACGAAGTTGCGGCTGTCGGCGTCGGGGTCATCGGCAAACAGCTCGACATGGTCGATTGGCTGGCCGTGCTCGCCGGTGATGCCCTGGGCCTCCAGGGCTTTGAGCATTGCCCAGGTGTAATCGGTGAGCGCCTCGACGTTGTCCATCGCAATGCGCTGGCCGTGCTCGGACACCAGGAAGAACCAGTTGCCGCCCCAGGCGATATCGCCGTGCACCACGCCATGGCCCGGTACCTCGACCGGCACCTGCTGGCGATAGCGGTAGGCCGGCACGTTGCCTACGGTGACCGCGCCGTCTTCATGCAGGGTGGCGCTGACCTGGCCGACCGGCGTGTCGATCTTGTGCACGCCCGGTGCGATCAGCCCCAGGTGCTGCAGCGAGGCGATCAGGCCGATGGTGCCGTGGCCGCACATGTTCAGGTAGCCGGCGTTGTTGAAGAAGATCACCCCGCAGGTGGCGCCCTCCGACACCGGTGGGCAGTACAGCGCGCCCACCAGTACATCGTTGCCGCGTGGCTCCAGCAGGCAGGCGCGGCGCCAGGGGTCGTGCAGCTCGCGCAGTTCGTCGCGCTGTTCGGCCATGGTGTGGCCATTGAGCTGCGGGAAGCCTTTCATCACCAGGCGGGTCGGTTCGCCGCCGGTATGCGAGTCGATGACGTGAATGTGTTTCATGGGCATGTCCCTTGGTTGAGGCCGAGGTCAGGAGGCGACGGCGGCAGGGCGGTGGCCCAGGTGGGTGTCGGCGCTGGCTTCGCTTTCATCTTCGCCATCCAGGCGCACCAGATGGGCCGGCACGCCGGTGGCCGCGCCCCAGTAGTAGATGCCCAGGGCGCAGGCCGCGACGGCCACGGTGTCGAGTGGATGGCCAATCACGCCCAGGCCACCGAAGCTGCCCAGCCAGGACAGCAGGATGGTCACGGCATAGAAGCCGATCAGCCAAGCCGACGAGCGCACTTGCTGGCCAAGGGACAGGTGCTGGGTGGGCACGAAGCGGGCGCACAGCAGGTACAGCACGAACATCACGATTTGCAGGGCCAGCAGCCACGACACGGTGTTCCAGCCAGACCAGTAGACGATCAGCGCGGCGATGATGAACGACAGCGGGCCGAGTACGCTCATGCCCTTGACCCGGAACGGGCGCGGCATGTCAGGGGCGTTGCGGCGCAGCGCGGCGACGGTGACCGGGGCCACGGCATAGCTCAGCACCAGTGCCGCCGACACCACGTTGATCAGTGCTTCCCAGGAGGGGAACGGCAGGGTCCAGAACACCGACAGGGCGAAGGTCAGCCACAGGGCCGGGCGGGGGATGCCGGACTGCTCGTCGATGCGGGTGAAGAACTTGAAGAAGGTGCCGGTCTGCGCCCAGCCATAGATCACCCGCGGGGTGGCATTCATGTAGATGTTGCCGCAGCCGCTGGGCGAGATCACCGCGTCGGCCACCACCAGGTAGGCCAGCCAGCCCACGCCCAGGGCCAGGGCGATGTCACGGTAGGGCAGGGCGAGTTCCTTGGTCACCCCGGCCCAGCCGTTGGCCAGCATTTCGGTCGGCACGCTGCCGAGAAACGCCAGTTGTAGCAAGGCGTAGATCGCAGTGGACAGCAGCACCGACAGAATCAGCGCGATCGGGATGGTGCGCTGCGGGTTCTTCACTTCACTGGCCACCGAAATGATCGGCGTCAGCCCCAAGTAGGCGAAGATGATGCCGCCGGCCGACACGGCCATTTCCACACCGGACAGGCCATAGGGCGCAAAACCCTGGACTTCGAAGTTTGCCGGCTTGAAGAAGGTGAACAGCACGCCGATCACCAGCAAGGGCACGATGAACTTGAACACGCTGACCAGGTTGTTGGCTTTGGCAAAGGTCTTCACGCTGCGGTAATTGAGCACGAAGAACAGCCCCAGCAGCGCGAACTGCACCAGCCAGCCGAGCACGCTCGGGTCACTGGAGCCGGCCTTGGTCAGTTCGGGGAACCAGGCAGCGGCGTATTGGCGCGAAGCGACCACTTCGATGGCGATCAGGCTGGAGAAAGCGATCAGGGTGATGAAGCCCATCAGGTAGCCGAGCAGCGGGCCGTGGGAGTACACCGGGTAACGCACCACGCCACCGGCGCGGGGCAGGGCGGCGCCGAGCTCGCAGTAGACGATGCCCAGCAACAGCACGGCGAAACCGCCGAGGAACCAGGAGAGGATACCGGCGGGGCCGGCGATGGCCGAGACGTGGCTGGCAGCGAACAGCCAGCCGGAGCCAAAGATGGCGCCTAGGCCGATGAAGGTGAGGTCCAGCAATGACAGCTGTTTTTTGAATTTACCTGACATGGGTGCGCCTTTTTGTAGGTTTTGGATAGGCAGGTCTGATGTCACGAGATGCGGCTTTTGGGCCGCGCTCTTGTAGGTCTTGGGCGGCTTGCGTGGGGCATAGAGTGGACCGATCGGGGCGTCGGTTCTTGATGGTTTTCTGCAAGGGGGATGACGAAATCGGCACAGTTGCAGAAAAAGCTGGCGGCTGGCGGGGGCGGGCGGATAGGCTGGAAGCCATACCGGCTGTGGGCTGGCGAGGAGCCGTGACGCTTCTGGCGCCTTCGCGGGGCAAGCCCGCTCCCACAGGTGGTCAATAGCGTCGCCCCCGAGAAGCGAGATGACAGATCACTCCCTGGCAACCTTGTATCAGTGCTTCGACCAGCACCGCCCCGCCACCCTGGAGGCGCTGCTCGCCGGGGTCTCCCTGCTGCTGCCGATCCTCGACGCCATCCCCAACGCCGCGATCTTCATCAAGGACCCCGACGCCCGCTACGTGCTGGCCAACGACACCTTGGTCCAGCGCTGTGGCCTCAAGCGCCTGCAGCCGTTGCTGGGCAAGACCAGCGCCGAAGTCTTCCCGGCGCAACTGGGCCCCGGCTACACCGAGCAGGACCGCCGCGTACTCAAGGATGGCCTGGTGCTGCAAGACCAGCTCGAACTGCACCTGTACGGCAGCCGCGAGCCCGGTTGGTGCCTGACCCACAAGCGGCCGCTGTACAACCCGCAAGGCGCCATCATCGGCTTGGTGGGCATCTCGGTCGACCTGCAGTCAGCCGCCGACACCCATCCCGCTTACCAGCGCCTGGCCGCCGTGGATGAGCATATTCGCCAGCACTTTCACCAGCCGATCAGCATGGGTGAACTGACCCGCATCGCGGGTATTTCCGTGGCGCAACTGGAGCGCTATTGCAAGCGGGTGTTCCACCTCACGCCGCGGCAGATGATCCACAAGGCGCGGCTGGAGCATGCCCATCGCTTGCTGCATTCGGACCTGCCGATCACCGACGTGGCGATGCGCTGCGGCTACACCGACCACAGCGCCTTCAGCCGGCAGTTCAAGCAACTGACCGGCTTCACCCCGCGCCAGTACCGCCAGGCGACGGCGGCTCAGGGGGCTTGAAACAGGGCACGGGCCTCGTCGAAGCACTGCTCGGCAATTGCCGAACGTGGCTCGCTGCGGCGCAGCAGCAGGCCCACCGGGCTGTGGATGCTGGCATCGACGATGGGCAGGATGCGCATGTGGTCGCTCAAGTCCTCCAGCCCGCAATCGAGTGGCATGATCGCGCAGCACACGCCGGTGTTGATGGCCTGGATCAGCTGGAAGCTTGAGTCGCTTTCCAGCACGGCGTTGGGCTCCAGGCTGCGGCTGCGAAAACTCAGGTCCAGCGACTGACGGTAGTGCATGCCTTTGCTCAGCAGGCCCAGGGGGATCTCGCCGAGTTCCTCCCAGCGCAGGCTGTCGGCCTCGAACTGGAAGTGCCGGGTGTCGTGCAGCAGGCCCATGGTGGTGGTGCCCAGCTCGATCACTTCGAAGAAACTGGCGTTGACCTGGTCCAGGTAGCAGATGCCCAGGTCGAGCTGGTTGCGGCTCAGGCCATCCATGATCTGTTCGGTGCTGTGCGAGCTGAGCTGAAACTGCAGCTCGGGGTATTTTTCGCGCAGCGGCAGCAGCAATTGCATCGGGTTGAAGCTGGCCAGCGGCACCGTGCCCAGGCGCAGGCTACCGACCACCTGGCCACGGCAACTGGCGGCTTCGGCCTGCAGGCCGTCGTGGGCGGCCAGCAGGGTGCGAGCCCAGGCCAGGATGCGTTCGCCGGCCTCGGTAAACCCTTCGAAGCGCTGGCCGCGCTTGACCAGCACCAGGTCCAGTTCGTCTTCCAGGTTGCGCAGGCGCATCGACAGCGTCGGCTGGGTGATGTGGCACAGCGCTGCGGCCTGGCCGAAGTGGCGGGTCTGGTCGAGCGCGATGAGGAACTTGAGTTGCTTGATGTCCATGGGAGTGCCTGGCGTCTGGTTGTGCTGACCTTAACCAAGTCAGCGATAGATGTCATTGATCACCCGGTACGCCATATCGATTGGACGCCCCCAGGCCATGCCTCTAGCGTGGTGACAATGCCCTTTCAGGAGTAGCCCACGTGAGCGTCAAACCCGACGCGGTCTTCGTACCGCTCAATATCGCCGTGCTGACCGTCAGCGACACCCGCACCTACGACAACGACACCTCCGGCGAGCTGCTGGCCAGCCGCTCGGTGGAGATCGGCCACCGCCTGGTGGCACGGGCGTTGCTCAAGGACGACCTGTACAAGATCCGCGCCCAGGTCGCTACCTGGATTGCCGACGAGCAGGTGCAGGTGGTGCTGATCACCGGCGGCACCGGCTTCACCGGGCGTGACAGTACGCCGGAAGCGGTTGAATGCCTGCTGGACAAACGTATCGATGGCTTTGGCGAACTGTTCCGGGCGTTATCGATTCTCGATATCGGCACCTCGACCGTTCAGAGCCGGGCCTTGGCCGGATTGGCCAACGGTACCCTGGTGTGCTGCCTGCCGGGTTCCACCGGTGCGTGCCGCACGGCATGGGAAGGGATCCTGGCGGAGCAGCTGGATGCGCGGCACCGGCCGTGCAATTTCGTGCCGCACCTGAAGCCCGTCGAGGCTTGTGCCAGCCGAGGGTAACGGCCAGCACAGAAAGCAGAAAACCCTCAGCTCAATACATACCCCACCGGCTCCAAAGCCGGTGGCAGTGGCGTTACCCCCAACCCCGCCAGCACATCGCGCTCCACGGTACGCACCAGCGCATCGGTGGGCAGGTCGTTTTCATCCCGCCCGAACGGGTCTTCCAGCTCATTGCCAATCGCATCCAGCCCGAAAAACGTGTACCCGACGATGGTGGTGAACAAGGGCGCCAGCCAGCCCAGCGGTTCGGCCAAGGCGAACGGCAGCAGCAGGCAGAAGATGTAGATGGTGCGATGCAGCAACAGGGTGTAGGGGAACGGCAGCGGCGTGCCCTTGATGCGTTCGCAGGTGGCCTGTACTTCCGACAGGCCCACCAGGCGCTGCTCCAGCACGCTGTAGCGCCAATTGCTGATCTGTTGTTGCTCGGCCAGCCGCGAACAGTGCCCGCCAATCTCGCTCAGGATGCTGTTGCACATATTGTGCGGGCTGATTGCAGCCGGGCTGGCCAGCCAAGGTCGGGCAGCGGCCAGGTCATCCTCGTTGCGCAGCCGGGCATTGAGCGCATGGGCAAAGCCGCACAGGTTGCGCAGCAGCTCGGCACGCAGCGCCGGGTCGGCGATCACCACACTCTCGCGCACGAATGAACGGGTCTCGATGATCAGCTTGCCCCAGGCCTTGCGGCCCTCCCACCAGCGGTCGTAGCAGGCGTTGTTGCGAAAGCTCATGAAAATCGACAGCGACAGGCCGAGCAAGGTGAACGGCGTGGCGCTGACCGGGTAGAAGAACGCCGGGAAATGCCGCTCGACCAGCACGATCAGCGCGGCCAGCACGGTGACCATCAGGCAGCGCAGGGCAATGCGCTTGACGATCGAACCCTTGAGGGTGAACAGCACGCGCAGCACATCGGGGCGGGGGTGGACGATCATGGAAATCCAGAGGCAGCCAATCAGCCGCCGGTCATGTTCATGAAGCGCAGAATCTGCACCTCACCGCCCACTTCGAAGTGATGGCGGTAGGGCTTGAGGTGCAGCGAGTCGCGGATGGCTTTTTCCAGCCGCGCGGCATCGCCAGGGTGGGCACGCAGGACCTGTTTCAGGTCCACCGAATGCTCGTTGCCCAGGCACAGCAGCAGGCGGCCTTCGACGGTCAGGCGCACGCGGTTGCAGGTGGCGCAGAAGTTGTGGCTGTGCGGCGAAATGAAGCCCACCCGGGTGTGTGCCGCTTCGGCCAGGCGCCAGTAACGGGCCGGGCCTTGGGACGACTCGGTGGACTCGATCAGGGTGAACTGCTCGGCCAGGCGGTCACGCACCTGGTCGCTGGAGTAGAACGACTCACCGCGCTGGTGTTCGCTGATTTCACCCAGGGGCATTTCTTCGATGAAGGTGATGTCCAGCTCGCGGTCGATGGCAAAGCGCACCAGGTCGACCAGCTCGTCATCGTTGCGGCCTTTGAGCACCACGCAGTTGAGTTTGGTCTTTTCAAAGCCTGCCTTGCGTGCGGCGTCGATGCCGGCGATGACCTGGTTGAGGTCGCCGGTGCGGGTCAGCTGCTTGAAGCGCCCGGCGTGCAGGCTGTCGAGGCTGATGTTCAGGCGCGATACGCCGGCGTCGAACAGCGGCTGGGCCAGGCGCCCGAGCTGCGAGCCGTTGCTGGTCAGGCACAGTTCGCGCAGGCCGGGCAGGGCGGCGATGCGCCCACACAGCTCGACGATGCCCTGGCGTACCAGCGGCTCGCCCCCGGTCAGGCGGATTTTGCGGGTGCCCAGGGCGACGAAACGCTCGGCCACCTGGAACAGTTCTTCGAGGCTGAGGATCTGCTGGCGTGGCAGAAACTGCATGTCTTCGGCCATGCAGTAGACGCAGCGGAAGTCGCAGCGGTCGGTGACCGACATACGCAGGTAGTCGATTTTCCGGTTGAAGCCGTCGATCAGGGCCCGGCTGTTCTGTTCCACGATTGTGCTCGAATGGGTTGGACTCATCTCCAAGCTATAACCTGGGTGCACCCCCGTCAAATTGCTTTCCCCGACCGAATGATCAATATGCTCTATCACGGCTGCTGGGCCAGCCCCCATGATCGAAACGGCTTATCACGCCGTAAGATCTTTCGATTGGACGCTCCCACCCCACGCTCAATAGTCTGGAAAAAACACCGAGCGTGAGGATTCACCGCATGAGCCAGGACGAACACATCAGGGACTACAAAGGCGCCGCCGCCGGCTGGGGTGCGCTCAAGAGCGTGACCAAAAGCTGGCTGGGCAGCGAAAACGCCTTCAAGAACCTGCGGGCCATGCTCAAGACCAACCAGAACGGCGGCTTCGACTGCCCAGGCTGCGCCTGGGGCGAGTCGCCGGAAAACGACATGGTCAAGTTCTGCGAGAACGGCGCCAAGGCGGTCAACTGGGAGGCTACCGGCCGCTCGGTAGACCCGGCATTCTTCGCCAAATACAGCGTCAGCGCGCTGGCCGAGCAGACCGACTACTGGCTCGAATTCCAAGGCCGCCTGACCCACCCGATGCGCTACGACGCGGCCACCGACCACTACGTCGAAACCTCCTGGGAAGACGCCTTCGCCCTGGTCGCCCAGCACCTGCAGGCACTGGACTCGCCCGATCAGGCCGAGTTCTACACCTCGGGGCGGGCCAGCAACGAAGCGGCGTTCCTGTACCAGCTGTTCGTCCGCGCCTACGGCACCAACAACTTCCCCGACTGCTCGAACATGTGCCACGAGGCCAGCGGGGTGGGCATGTCGGAAACCCTCGGCGTGGGCAAGGGCACGGTGGTGTTCCATGACCTGGAGCTGGCCGACGCGATCTTCGTCATCGGCCAGAACCCCGGCACCAACCACCCGCGCATGCTCGAACCGCTGCGCGAGGCGGTCAAGCGGGGCGCCCAGGTGGTCTGCTTCAACCCGCTGAAAGAGCGTGGCCTGGAACGGTTCCAGCACCCGCAGCACCCATTCGAGATGCTCAGCAACGGCTCCGAGCCGACCAACACCGCTTACTTCCGCCCGGCCCTGGGCGGCGACATGGCGGCCATGCGCGGCATCGCCAAGTACCTGCTGCAGTGGGAGCGCGAGGCCCAGGCCAAGGGTGAGCCGGCCGTGTTCGACCATGCCTTCATCGCCGAGCACACCAGTGGCGTCGATGCCTACCTGGCGGCGGTGGATGCCACCGCCTGGGCGCATATCGTCGAGCAGTCGGGGCTGACCCAGGCCGAGATCGAGTTGGCCGCGCGCATGTACCGCAAGGCCGAACGGGTCATCATGTGCTGGGCCATGGGCATCACCCAGCACCGCCATTCGGTGGCCACCGTGCAGGAAATCGTCAACCTGCAGCTGCTGCGCGGCAACGTGGGCAAACCGGGTGCCGGCCTGTCGCCGGTGCGTGGCCATAGCAACGTGCAGGGCGACCGCACCATGGGCATCGACGAGAAGCCCAAGGCCGGCTTGCTCGACGCCCTGGAAAAACGCTTCCAGTTCCGTGTGCCACGTGCCCACGGGCATAACGCGGTGCTGGCGATCAAAGCCATGGAAGAAGGGCAGGCCAAGGTCTTCATCGCCCTGGGCGGCAACTTCGCCCAGGCCACGCCGGACACCCCGCGCACTCATGCGGCCCTGCGCAATTGCGCACTGACCGTGCAGATTTCCACCAAGCTCAACCGCTCGCACCTGGTCACCGGCCGCGATGCGCTGATTCTGCCGTGCCTGGGCCGTACCGAAATCGACCTGCAGGCCAGCGGGCCGCAGGGTGTCACCGTGGAGGACACCTTCAGCATGGTGCACATCTCCCACGGCCAGTTGCGGCCACGTTCGCCGCACCTGCGTTCGGAGCCGGCGATCGTTGCCGGCATGGCCCAGGCGACCTTGGGCAAGAAGCCGATCGACTGGGAATACGCCATTGCCGACTACGGCCGCATCCGCAGCATGATCGCTGACGTGATCCCGGGTTTTGCCGACTTCAATGCGCGCCTGCAGCACCCGGGTGGGTTCCACCTGGGCAACAACGCGGCGGATCGCAACTGGCGCACCGCGACCGGCAAGGCGCGTTTCAGTGCCAGCCAGTTGCCGGAGCAACTGGTCAATGCCCAGGTGCTGGCCCGTGGCGACAAACCGGACCTGATCCTGCAGACCTTGCGTTCGCACGACCAGTACAACACCACGCTGTATGGCCTGGACGACCGCTACCGCGGGGTGTTCGGCCTGCGCGAGGTGGTCTTCGTCAATGAGGCCGACATTCGCCGCCTGGGCTTTGAGCCCGGCGAGCATGTTGACCTCGTATCGCTGTGGGAGGATGGTCGCGAGCGGCGGGTGTCGGGGTTCCGCCTGGTGGCGTATGACGTGCCCGAGGGGCAGGCGGCGGCCTATTACCCGGAGACCAATCCGTTGGTGCCGCTGGAGAGTTATGGCGAGGGGACGTATACGCCGACGTCGAAGTTTGTGGCCATCAAGCTAGAGAAGGCCAAGGCCGGGAACCGGATCGAGGCGGTGTTGGCGGCGGATTGATCGGTGGCCTGGAAGGGCCTCCAGCATCGCGTCAGGGGCGGTGCACGGGGTACGCCGTGGTGTACTTCATCTGCTCCATGGCAAAACTCGAGGTGATGTTGGAAAGCCCATCCGTGCGGGTGATCAGCTTCTTGTAGAACCGGTCATAGGCGGCGATATCACCCACCACCACCCGCAGCATGTAGTCCCAGTCCCCGGACATGCGGTAGAACTCCATCACCTCTTCGAAACGGGCCACGGTGGCGGCGAATTGCTCCAGCCAGGCGCTGTCGTGGCGCTGGGTCTTGAGCTGGACGAACACGGTCAGGCCCAGCCCCAGGCGCGTGGGGTCGAGCAACGCGACACGGCCGACGATGTAGCCGTCTTCTTCCAGGCGCTTGACCCGCTTCCAGCAGGGCGTGGTCGACAGGTTGACCGCCTCGGCCAGGTCCTTGAGGGAAACCGACGCGTCGCGTTGGAGCAGGGTGAGGATGTGCTGGTCGAAACTGTCCATATCGATAGAAGGCTGGCTGTAGAAAATTCTTCTCCAGATTACGCCAGAATGCAGGAAATTGATCCCCCTAGCTGCGCGCCCTTGCCGAGCGCGGCGGTTGTGCGATAGTTGCAGGCTCTATTCAGTCAATGGACCGGATCATGTCCGACAAGCCGCGTAATTTCGCCACCCGCACCATCCACGCCGGCGAACAGCATAGCGTTGCCGACAACGCGATCTTCCCGCCCATCTATACCGCCAGTTCCTACATCAAGCGCAGCCTCGACGATAACCCCGAGTATGCCTACAGCCGTGTCGGCAACCCGACCCGGCATGCCTACGAGAGCTGTGTGGCGGCGCTGGAAGAAGGCGTTGGCGCGGTGGCTTGTGCCTCTGGCGTGAACGCCACCGCGACGGTGCTCGAACTGTTGCCCAAGGATGCCCACGTGGTGGTGATGAACGGTGTCTATGGCGGCACCTTCCGTATCCTGGAGGACTACCGCAGCCATACGTCGGGGCTGACCACCACCTACGTCGACCTCAACGACCTGCAGGCCGTGGCAGCGGCGATACGCCCGCAAACCCAGCTGATCTGGATCGAATCACCGACCAACCCGCTGCTGCACCTGGTCGATATCAAGGCGGTCTGCGACCTGGCCCGCGCGCGCGGTATCCTCACCTGCATCGACAACACCTTCTGCTCGCCCTGGAACCAGCGGCCGATCACCCTGGGCGTGGACTTGGTGATGCACTCGGCAAGTAAATACATCGGCGGCCACTCCGACCTCACCGGCGGTGTGGTGGTAGCGGCCAATGACGCACTGCTGGCGCGTTTGCGCAAGATCAGCATGGCGGTCGGGGCCATCCAGGGGCCGTTCGACTGCTACCTGGCGCTGCGCGGCCTGAAGACCCTGGATGTGCGCATGGAGCGCCAGTGCGCCAATGCCCTGCAGGTGGCGCGTTTTCTCGAAAGCCACCCACAAATCGAACAGGTCTATTACCCGGGGCTTGAAAGCCACCCGCAGCATGACCTGTGCAAGCGCCAGATGCGCGCGGGCGGGGCCGTGGTGGCAATGAAGGTCAAGGGCGGCGACCGGGCCGCGCTCAATCGCCTGGTAGAGGCCTTGCAGATCTTTGTGCTGGCCGACTCGCTGGGCGGGGTGGAGAGCATGATCAACCACTCCTGGAGCATGTCGCACAACTCGCTGAGCCCGGAGCAGAAAGGCGAGATGGGGATCGGTGAGAACCTGCTGCGGTTGTCGGTGGGGATCGAAGACTACCGCGACCTGATCGAGGACCTGGACTGCGCGCTGCGGGCGTCGGCAACGGTGTGAGGGTTGCCGGCCTGGTTCGCGGGTTTGCCTGCGAACAGGCCGGCGCATTCAAATTCAGGTTGTGTGGGTCAGGCTTTGGGCGGATGAACAATGCGTTCGATCTTGTCCTTGATCAACAGCCGCTCCTTGCGCAAACGGGTGACGGTGTCATCGGTGCTGGCGTTGCCCTCGGCGGCCAGCACTTCCTTGTCCTTGGCGTTGTACTCCTTGTGCAGTTTGTGCAGGTCATGGTCCTTGTCAATGCGCGCCTGGAAGTCGTCGGCAGTGATGTTCAGGTCAGCGAGCAGATCGTGCGGAACGGGCATTTCTTCACCTCTCTTGGGGGTTGGCGAATGGTCCTGACTTTTGAGGATAGTCGCCTTTGCGCCGTTGGGGGGCTGGGGTAGGCTGTCGCATCCCCCCGTAGCCGTACGCCAAGCTTCGCCTGCTGGCTGAATGGCGGCTGAATGAACTTCATTTAATGTGATAAAGATGCCCGCTCACTGTTTTGTTGGCGTCTTTTTCACGAAATATTGAGGGTGCGCTTTCTAGAGTTCAGCCAACGTTCCCCCGGTGCCGCACAGGCCCACGGGCTGATACTCACTCTTGATTGCGAACCCTGATGCTCAACGTTAAATCCCTGCGGACTGAATGGGTCACGCTGCTGGCCAGCCTGTACCTGCTGATCGGCTTCAATGTCGTTCTCTGGCAACACCTGGAACAGGTGGTTCCGCCAGGGCTGCCGGGGCTTTGGCTGAGCCTGGCGTTTGCCGTGCTGATGCTGTTCGCGTTTAACTTGATCTTGACCTTGTTTGCCTTCCGGTATGTGTTGAAACCGGTGCTGATCCTCTTGTTCATGAGTGGTGCAGGTGTCGCTTACTTCATGAATCAGTACGGTGTACTTATAGATGCCGGTATGTTCCGTAATATCGCCGAAACCAATGTCACGGAAGTGCGCGACTTGCTCTCGCTGAAGTTTGCTTTGTATATCCTGGGGTTGGGTGTTTTGCCTTCGGTGCTTTTGTGGAAGGCGCCGATTGCCTACCGCGCCTGGCACCGCGAACTGCTGGGCAAGCTGGTGGTAAGCGGCGCCTGCGTGGTGGCCTTGGGGTCGGTGGCGCTGGTCAACTATCAGGGGTTGTCTTCGCTGTTTCGCAATCACCACGAACTGCGGCTGATGCTGACGCCCAGTAATATCGTGGGTGCCTCCATGGGTTATGTCAGTGAACGTGTGGGCACGGCCGCCCGGCCATTCCAGCCTTACGGTGAAGATGCCCGGCGCGATGCAGCCTGGCAGCAGCACGCCCGCAAGTCGTTGACCGTGCTGGTGGTGGGTGAGAGCGCGCGTGCAGAAAACTTTGGTGTGCTCGGCTATGCCCGCGACACCACGCCAAACCTTGCCAAGGAGCAGGGCCTGCTGGCGTTTTCCGATGTGCATTCGTGCGGTACCGAGACGGCAGTGTCGGTGCCGTGCATGTTCTCGGGCATGGGCCGCAAGGAATACGACGCGCGCGTCGCCAAGAACCGTGAAGGGCTGCTCGACATCCTCCAGCGCGCAGGCCTGGCCGTGCAGTGGCGCGACAACCAATCGGGCTGCAAGGGGACCTGTGATCGGGTGCAGTTCATCGATGTCAGCAACCTCACCGACCCGGCCTTGTGTGCCAATGGCGAATGCCATGACGAGATTCTGTTGCAGGGCTTGGCCGAGCTGCTCGACAACCTCGACAAGGACACCGTGCTGGTGCTGCACCAGATGGGCAGCCATGGCCCTGAGTACTTCAAGCGTTACCCGGCGCAAACCGAGCGGTTCACTCCGGTGTGCCACAGCAATGCCCTGAACCAGTGCAGCCAGCAGGAGATCGTCAACGGCTACGACAACACCCTGGCCTACACCGACAAGGTGCTGGCCATGTTGATCGATACCCTGCGCAGCAAGCAGGACAAGGTCGATACCGCCATGATCTACCTGTCCGACCATGGCGAATCGCTGGGCGAATACAACCTGTTCCTGCATGGCACCCCCTACATGCTGGCGCCTGAGCAACAGAAACACGTGCCGTTGCTGACCTGGTTTTCGGACAGCTACCGCGAAGATTTCGGCCTGGACACCGCCTGCCTGGCCAAGCTCAGCGACGCGCCGCTGTCCCAGGACAACCTGTTCCACTCGATGCTTGGCCTGTTGCAGGTGCGCACCGAGGTCTACCAGCAGTCGCTGGACATGTTCGCCAGCTGCCGGCCTTGGTTGGCAGCCAAGCGTTGACTGCCAATGGCCTGCATACCACCGTTTATCTATTCCAGGGATGGCGCAGGTTTCACCCGCAGTGCCCGCGCCGTATATACTGCGCGCCAATGTTAGTGGGAGAGCCTCGTGGCCATCGAAATACACTGGATCCGTGACGACCAGACCCTGGCCGAACTCTGCCGAAGCTGGCGCGAACTGCCCTTCGTAGCGCTCGACACCGAATTCATGCGGGTAGACACCTTCTACCCCAAGGCGGGGCTTATCCAGATCGGCGACGGCCAACGCGCCTTTCTGATCGACCCGCTGCTGATCAAGGACTGGCAGCCCCTGGCCGAGTTGCTGGAAGACAGCGGCGTGGTCAAGGTGCTGCACGCCTGCAGCGAAGACCTCGAAGTGTTGCTGCGCCTGACCGGCAAGCTGCCACAGCCGCTGTTCGACACGCAGTTGGCCGCCGGCTACCTGAACCTGGGCTTCTCCATGGGTTATTCGCGCCTGGTCCAGGAAGTGCTGGGGCTCGAGCTGCCCAAGGGTGAAACCCGCTCCGACTGGTTGCAGCGCCCGCTTTCCGAAACCCAGATCAGCTACGCCGCCGAGGATGCCGTGCACCTGGCCGAGCTGTTCACCGCCCTGCGCCCGCGCCTGTCCGACGACAAGTACGCCTGGGTGCTGGAGGATGGCGCCGAGCTGGTTGCCCAACTGCGCCGCGAGGTCGAACCCGAGAGCTTGTACCGCGACGTCAAGCTGGCCTGGAAGCTTGCGCCCCAGCAGTTGGCGGTGTTGCGCGAGCTGTGTGCCTGGCGCGAGCGCGAGGCACGCCACCGCGACGTGCCGCGCAATCGCATCCTCAAGGAGCACTCGCTGTGGCCGATGGCCAAGTCCCAGCCGTCCAACCTGTCGGCGCTTGCCAAGATCGACGAGATGCACCCGCGTACCATCCGTCAGGACGGTGAGTTCCTCGTTCAGCTGATCAAGCGGGCTGCCAGCCTGCCTGCCGAGCAGTGGCCGCAGGTCCTGCCCGAGCCCTTGCCGATCGAGGCTGCCGGTATCCTCAAGCAGCTGCGCGCGATCGGCCAGGCCGAAGGCGAGCGCCTGGGCATAGCCCCCGAGCTGATGCTGCGCAAGAAAACCCTGGAAGCCCTGCTCAAGAGCGGCTACCCCAACGGCCCCTATCAACTGCCCGATTCGCTGCGCGGCTGGCGCCGTGAGCGTATGGGCCAGGCCCTGCTGGACAACCTGGCAGGTGCCGGAGAAACCCGATGAAACGTATCTGCTCGATCTACAAGAGCCCCCGCAAGAACGAAATGTACCTGTATGTGCTCAAGGCCGAAGGCCTGGAGCGCGTGCCCGAGGCCCTGCTGCCGTTCTTCGGCGCCCCCGTGCATGCTTTCGACCTGGTGCTGACCCCCGAGCGCAAGCTGGCCCGCGAGGACATCGCCAAGGTGCTGGAAAACCTCGACAACCAGGGCTATCACCTGCAGATGCCGCCGGTCGAAGACGAGTACATCGAGCACCTGCCCGAAGAGCTGCTGCGTCGTAACGATCCGGTCTGACCCAGGCCAGGTTCCCCTCTTTCGCCAAGTGGCCCGCGCGTCGGGCCGCTTTGGTTGTCTGCCAAGGTTGTTTTCACGAATGCGCGTTCTGATTGCCGAACAGGATCATGCCCATTACGCCCAGTTGTTGGGCCAGGCGGCCCCTGACCTGGAAATCCTGACCAGCAGCGACTCTGCCGAACTGGCGCTGCAGGCGTCGCAGTGCCCGGTGTGGCTGGGTCAGCCCGACTTGCTGGCGAGCCTGCTGCGCCAGGGCCACAAGCCGGCCTGGATGCAGTCGACCTGGGCGGGCATTACCCCGCTGCTGGCCGACGGCTTGCCACGGGATTATCGCTTGACGCGTGCGGTGGGCATTTTTGGTCAGGTGATGGCGGAATACATGCTCACCTACATGCTTGGCCATGAACGCGAAGTGCTGCCGCGCCTGCTGAGCCAGGTGGAGCGGCGCTGGGACGACCGCCCGGGCGGCACGCTTGAGGGGCGCCAGGTGTTGATCGTCGGCACCGGCGATATTGGTCAGCGGGTAGCCGAGTTTCTCCAGCCGTTTGGGGTAACCCTGTACGGTATTGCCAGCAGCGCCCGTGAGCAGGCGCCGTTCGCCGAAGTGGCCGCGCTGGCGGACCTGCCGAGCAGGGTCGAGCGGGCCGATTACGTGATCAACCTGCTGCCGGACACGCCGGCTACCCATGATCTGTACGATGCGGCGCTGTTCCAGCGTTTCAAGCCCAGTGCGTTGTTCATCAATGCCGGGCGCGGGGTGGCGGTGGTCGATGGCGACCTGGTCGAAGCACTGAAGCAAGGCCACCTGGCGGGCGCGGTAATCGATGTGTGCCGCCAGGAGCCGCTGCCCCAGCGTCACCCGTTCTGGACCGCCTTGGGCTTGCTGCTGACCGGGCACAGCTCGGCGCCCACCTCGCCGGCGGCGATGGTGCGGCTGTTTGTCGAGAATGTGCGGGCATATGAGGCGGAGCAGGGCTTGCGCGGGGAAGTGGATTTCACCCGGGGTTACTGATGTGCAGTGGCTTTACTGGCCTCTTCGCGGGGCAAGCCCGCAGGTACTGAGCAGTTCTGCAACTTGCTCAGTGCCTGTGGGAGCGGGCTTGCCCCGCGAAGAGGCCAGTACAGCCAATAAAGCGCTTACAGGCTGAAATCACCCTCAGCCGCCAGCTCGCTCAGCGGCCGGCGTGGGCTTGGCACCTCACGCGCCTGCAGTGCCTCGGCCAGGGTCGCCTTGTCGCCCAGCTTGCCGATCGCGATCATGGCATGCAGCTCGTAACCTTCAGGCACTTTGAGTTCGGTACGCGCCAGTGCCTTGTCGAAACCGGCCATGCCGTGGGTGTGCCAGCCACTGATGCTGGCCTGCAGGGCCAGGTGCCCCCAGGCGGAACCGGTATCGAAGGTGTGCCACAGGGCCGGGCTCTCTTCCGCGGCGCCAGGCGCTGCGAAGGTGGTCTTGGAAATGATCAGCAGCAGCGCCGAAGCCTGTTGCGCCCAGCTGCGGTTGAAGGGCACCAGCAGGTTCAGGTAGCGCTCCCAGTTCGGCGTATCGCGACGGGCATAGAGGAAGCGCCAAGGCTGCGAGTTGTACGCCGACGGCGCCCAGCGCGCGGCTTCGAGGAAGCTCAGCAGGGTCTCTTCGCTGATCGGCTCGGCCGTGAAGGCGCGCGGCGACCAGCGGTTGATGAACTGCTCGTTGATCGCGTAATCGGCAATACGGGGTGTGGCGCTCATGGCTGCTCCTGCAAGAGGATGGGGAAAACCGCACGCTACTGCGTCCCGTCGTCACTGACAAGCGGTCTGGCTTTGCCGAAGGCCAGGCTCTAGACTGGCGCCGCCGCGCGCCGCCCATTAAAGATGAATGCAGGAAACCCGTGTGATGATCGCTGACAGCGCGCCGTTCTGGCGGCGCAAGACCCTCGAACAACTCAACCCGCAAGAGTGGGAATCGCTCTGCGACGGTTGCGGTTTGTGCTGCCTGCAAAAGCTTGAGGACGAGGACGACAACAGCATCTATTACACGCGCATCGCCTGCAAACTGCTGGACCTGAACACCTGCCAGTGCAGCGATTACCCCAACCGCTTTGCCCAGGTGCCCGACTGCATCCAGCTCACCCCGGGCAAGGCCGACCAGTTCAAGTGGCTGCCAAGCACCTGCGGTTACCGCCTGGTCAGCGAAGGCAAGGACTTGCCGGACTGGCACCACCTGATCTGCGGCGATCGCCAGCAGGTCCATGAACAGCGCATTTCCCAGTCAGGGCGTATGCTCAGTGAGCATGATGTCGACGAGGACGATTGGGAAGACCATCTGATTTTTCGCGCCAGCTGACCGGCGCGTCCCGTCGCCTCTGGGAAACAAGGAGTTTCTGTATGCGTTGCCCGCTGTTGCTGCTGTTAAGCCTGGTGGCCTGTTCGCCGGCCTGGGCGAAGAAAGTCGACCTGGATTATCACGTGCGTCTGTTGCCCGCCAATGGCCAGGCTGAAGTGCGCCTGACCCTGGCTGAGGGCAGCAGTGTGCGCAGCCTGGATTTCGACCTGGGCAAGGGCGGCACCTACAGCGGCTTTCAGGCCGACGGCCAATGGCAGGAGGTAGACCAGGGCGCGCGCGGGGTGTGGCACCCGGCGCCGGGCAAGACCAGCCTCAGCTACCGCGTGCAGCTGGACCAGCAGCTGCGCAGCGGCGCCTACTCGTCGCGCATCACGCCTCATTGGGCGTTGTTCCTCGGTGACCAGTTGGTGCCGCCTGCGCACCTCGACCAGCAGGACGGTACCGAGCTGGTGGCGCGCCTGTGGTTCGACCTGCCCGAAGGCTGGAAGAGCATCGAAACGTCCTGGCCGCGTGTCGGCAAGGACAAGTTTCGCATCGACAACGTTTCACGCCTGTTCGACCGCCCCACCGGCTGGATGCTAGCCGGTGACCTGGGCAGCCGCCGTGCACGCCTGGGCGAAACCGAAGTCACCGTTGCCGCGCCGGTCGGGCAGGGCATGCGGCGCATGGACAGCCTGACCTTGCTGACCTTTGTCTGGCCGCAGTTGCAGGTGGTGTTCCCCCGTAACCCGCCGAAGTTGCTGCTGGTCGGTGCCCGTGACGGCATGTGGCGCGGCGCGATGGCGGCGCAGGGGTCGCTGTATCTGCACAGTGCCCGGCCGATGATCAGCGAGAATGGCAGCAGCCCGTTGTTGCGCGAACTGGTGCAACTGTTTGCACAGATCCATGGGCGTGATGGCAATGACTGGCTTGTCGAGAGCCTGACCGACTACTACGCCAGCGAATTGCTACGCAGGGCGGGTGGGGTAAGCGATGACCGCTACCAGGCCTGGCAGGCGCGCTTGAGCAAGCAAGGCGCCAAGGTCACGCAGCTCAAGGGCGAGCAGGCCAGCCCGGCTCAGGTTGCCCGTGGGGTGATACTGTTGCAGGCACTGGACAAGGAGATCCGCATCCACACCCAGGCCAAGCGTTCGCTGGATGATGTGGCGCGGGCGCTGATGCGTTTGCCGAGCGTAAGCACCGAAGAGTTCGTGCAGATCAGCGAGAGCGTACTGGGGCGCCGGTCCGAGGTGTTGCAGAGCAAGGCGTTGCGCTAAAGACCTCTGTAGCCTGTGCCCGCGAACCGGCTGGCACAGGCCAAGTAACATCAAAGGCCGGTCAACGGATCCTTCCCTGTCACCGTCACCCCGCGCGTAGCTGCCTTGGCGCTCGCCTTCAATGCCTGCAACTGTTCCGCGCTGCGTTCGATGTCCGAGCGCAACCGGTTGTATTCCTGACGGTGCCGTTGCCACCAGGCCTTGGTCGAGCAGTGCCCGCTGACCCCACGCGCCACCGCCAGGCCGCCCACTACCATCTGCAGCAGGCCGACCAGGCCGCCATGGCGCAGCCCCTTGCTGAACATCAGCGCCCCGCCAGCAAGCGAGCCGACCCTTTCCAGGCCCTGAACATTGTGCTCCGGCGACGCCGCAGCGGTATGGATATCGAGCATGGCAAGCCCTCCGTGTGAAGTGTAAGTAGCTGACCGCAGGCTGCTTGCAGCCGTTCATTCGTGTTGCTCAACGGCATGCGGGATGAGTGCGCAAAGTGGAAGGGGAGAGGTCGCAAATAATCGGCAATGTGTCCGGTCTGGATAACTTTTTGTCCGGTTTGGAAATGCAGCGCCAACGGTGTTTAATCTCACCCCAGGTAACCCCTCAAGCCCTTTGAATCAGGGGCTTTGAGAGATTCAACCGCTCATCGAAAATGCTGTAGACACATTGTCTAACAGTGCCCTATAGTCGTTATACAAATAGTAGACACAGCGCCATGACAACAAAGAAGGCCGCCATGAAAGCCACCGTTCAAGCCATCAGTGCGCCCGCAGGCGCTGAAGCGCCGCAGGACCGCAAGGCCGTCCTCGCCGAAGCGCTGCGCCGCCGGATCCTCAGCATGGAACTGGCCCCAGGGGCTGTGGTGGACGAGCTGGCGCTGTGTGACGAGTTCGGCCTGTCGCGCCCACCGGTGCGTGAACTGCTGCGCCAGATTGCGGCTGAAGGCTATATCGAGCTCGAAGCCAACCGTGCGCCACGGGTTGCCGCGATGAACCATGATTCGCTGCACAGCTTCTTCGTCGCCGCGCCGCTCATCTATATCGCCACCACCCAGTTGGCCGCCACCAACGCCAGCGCAGCGGAAATCGAGGCGCTCAAGGCTATCCAGGTGCTGTTTCGCCAGGCCATCGAGGCGCGTGATGTGGAAAACCGGGTGGTCTACAACGATGCCTTCCACCTGGAAATCGGCAAGATGGCGCACAACGACTACCTGATGCCGAGCCTGCGCCGCCTGCTTATCGACCATGCCCGCCTGGGCAAGATTTTCTATCGCCACCCGACCACCGATGACATGCAGCAGGACCTTGAAGTCGCCTGCGATCAGCATGACCAGATGATCCACGCCATCGAACACCGCGACCCTGCGCGCGCCGGGCAACTGGTGCGTGAGCACTTCGAGCTGTCGCGCCGGCGCATGGCCGAATACGCAGCGCCGCAAGGGCTGGATGTACCCATTCAGCTATGAGATTCCCAGGTCTCGCCGCTGGCGCTGACCGCTCGTCAACAGCAAGATCCAGGTTAGTGACATGACAAGAATAAGTTCGTTACCTGCCGATGATGCCACCTGTGGTTGGTATCACTTGAGCAAGCCCCGTAAGCCCCGGCCGGCCCACAGTGGCCACAGCCAGGCGCGTTGGGTGGTGGTCGGTGCTGGTTTCACCGGCCTGGCTGCTGCACGCCAGCTGGCAACGAACTTCCCGGACGACGAAATCGTGTTGGTCGAGGCCCAGGAAGTCGGTTTCGGCACCTCCGGGCGCAACGCCGGTTTTGCCATCGACTTGCCCCATGACATTGGTGCCGAGGATTACATCGGCGACATCGATTTCGCCAAGACGGTGCTCAAGCTCAACCTGGGCGGCCAGTCCTATCTCAAAGCGCTGATCGAACGCTACGGCATCGACTGCCAGTTCCGTCACTGCGGCAAATACCAGGCGGCCGTCGAAGATCGCGGCATCGCGGTGCTGGATGCTTATCGCCGTGGCCTGGACAAACTGGGCCAGCCGTATGAAGTGATTGAAGGCCGCGACATGCCGGAGCATATCGGCACCAACTTCTACCGCAAGGGCCTGTTTACCCCCGGCACTGCCTTGCTGCAGCCCTCGGCGCTGGTCAAAGGCCTGGCCGACAGCCTGCCGAGCAACGTCTCGTTGTATGAAAACACCCCGATTACCGACGTCGAATATGGTGCGAAGGTGGTACTGCGTCATGCCAACGGCTCGATCACGGCCGACAAGCTGGTGCTCACCACCAACGCCTTCGGCATGAGTTTCGGCTTTCTCAAGGGCCGCATGCTGCCTGTCTTCACCTATGGCAGCATCACCCGCCCGTTGACCGATGAGGAACAGGCGCGCCTGGGGGGCAAGCCCTACTGGGGCGTGATCCCGGCCGACCCGTTCGGCACCACGATGCGGCGCACCGTCGACAATCGCCTGCTGATCCGCAACAGTTTCAGCTACAACCCGGACGGGCGCAGCAACCGCAAGTACCTGGAACGCTTTGTCCAGCGTCACCGCGAGTCGTTTGCCCGGCGCTTCCCGATGCTGCCCGAGGTGAACTTCGAATACACCTGGGGCGGTGCCCTGGCGTTGTCGCGCAATCACATGGGGTTCTTCGGCCAGTTGGCGCCCAACGTAGTAGGTGCCCTGTGCTGCAATGGCTTGGGCGTTACCCGTGGCACCGTCACCGGCGCATTGCTGGCCGACTGGCTGGCCGGCGACAAAAACGAACTGATCGAGTTTCTGCTCAATGCCCCCGGGCCTTGCGCAAACCCACCGCAGCCCTTGGTATCCCTGGGCTTGAACGCAAACTTGATGTGGGGGCAACTGCGCGCTGGCAAAGAAAGCTGATCCTTATCTGAGTTAGGCCATTGAACATTTAACGCCGGGTGTGAGTTAGCCGGCACGGGCGCGCTTTGCCCGAATTTGATGATCGAGATGCGCTGTCCGGTCACCCGGGGCTGAACCGTGTTTCAGTTTCGCGGCCGCGCTCGCCTTGAATATGTGCATGCAGATGAAGTGGTAGGAACAATAATGACAAGTCCGAATATTTCGATTGAAGATGTACCGATCAACCGCTTCCACCAGTTGCTGACCCTGCGCTCGGGTGGCGGATCGTTCGTCGATGGCTATGTGTTGAGCATCATTGGCGTGGCCATGGTGCAAATGTCTGCAGGCCTTGGCCTGAACAGCTTCTGGCAGGGCATGATCGCCGCCTCGGCGCTGATCGGCATTTTCTTCGGCGGCTTCTTCGGCGGTTGGTTGACTGACCGCTTTGGCCGCAAGCGGGTGTTCTTCGTCGGCCCGACCCTGTTCATCCTGGCCTCGCTTGCGCAATTCTGGGTGGAGTCGGCGCTGGTGTTGTTCCTGCTGCGGTTTGCCATCGGCATCGCAGTGGGCATCGAGTACCCGGTGGCCACTTCGCTGCTGGTGGAGTTCTTGCCGAAGAAGAACCGCGGCCCTCGCCTGGCTACCTTGACCGTGCTGTGGTTCGCCGGTGCCGCTACCGCCTACATGGTCGGTGAAGCGCTGCTGCGCAACGGAGGCGAGGATGCCTGGCGCCTGGTGCTGGCCAGTGCGGCGGTGATCGGCGCGCTGCTGTTCGTCATTCGCCTGGGCACCCCGGAGTCGCCGCGCTGGTTGATCAGCAAAGGCCGTTCGTCCGAGGCCGAGCAGGTGATCAAGCGCGTCTATGGCGAGGGCTTCTCGCTGTGCAACCTGCCGGAAGAGCCCAAGGCCCGCAAGCTGTCGTTCTTCAGCCTGCTGCACTCCGGCTACGGCAAACGCATGCTGTTCGTCACCATGTTCTGGACCTGCTCGGTGATCCCGGTGTTCGCCGTGTACGCCTTCGCCCCGAAAGTGCTGGGTGCACTGAACCTGAAGGGTGACTGGGCATCGATCGGTTCGGTCGCCATCACCTGCCTGTTCGTGGTCGGTTGCATCGTCGGCACCCGCTTGCTGAACACCATTGGCCGGCGCACCACGCTGCTGCACAGCTTCTTCTGGTCGGGGCTGGCCCTGCTGGGCCTGGCGGCGTTCAGCAACGGCAACGAGATGCTCATCCTGGTGCTGTTCGGGGCCTATGCATTGTTCATTGGCGGTGCCCAGGTACTGCAGCTGGTCTACCCCAACGAGCTGTTCCCTACCGAAATCCGCGCTGGCGCCGTTGGCGTGGGCACCTCCATGTCGCGGATCGGTGCTGCGGTCGGCACCTGGCTGGTCCCCATCGCCCTCGACAACTATGGCATCGGCGCAACCATGTATGCCGCTGCCGCCGTCACCTTTGTCGGCCTGGGCTTCTCCGTCGCCCTCGCCCCGGAAACCCGTTCGCTGAACCTGCAGCAAGCAGCTTCGCTGACCTGAACCCATGACTACCGGCCGCAGCGTCGCACCGCTGCGGCCTCTACAACACTGATCAACGCACTGGAGAACCTACCGTGAAATTCGAAGGCATCTACACCCCGGCAATCACTCCGCTGGCTGCGGACGGCTCGATCGACAAGGCGGCGTTCGCCGAAGTGCTCGATTACCTGGTCGAATCGAAAATCCACGGCGTGATCATCGGTGGCTCCACCGGCGAGTACTACGCCCACACCGCGCAAGAGCGCATCGAACTGGCCGCCCAGGCCAAGGACGTGCTCAACGGCCGCCTGCCGCTGATCATCGGCACCGGCGCGATCCGCACCGAAGACTCGGTGGCGTTCGCCAAGCACGCCAAGGAAATCAAAGCCGATGCGCTGCTGGTGGGCACCCCGCCGTACGCGCTGCCGACCCAGCAGGAAATCGCCCTGCACGTCAAAGCGGTCGACGCTGCCGCCGGCCTGCCGATCATGCTCTACAACTACCCAGGCCGCATGAGCGTGAGCATGGGCGAAGCGTTCTTCGATGCGGTCGCCGAGGAGAAAAACATCGTCGCCATCAAGGAAAGCTCCGGCGACATGGCCCAACTGCACCGCCTGGCCATCCAGCGCCCGAATATCCAGCTGTCGTGCGGCTGGGACGACCAGGCCCTGGAGTTCTTCGCCTGGGGCGCCCAAAGCTGGGTGTGCGCCGGCTCCAACTTCATCCCGCGGGAGCACGTGGCCCTGTTCGAGGCCTGCGTGGTCGAGAAAGACTTCGACAAAGGCCGCCGCATCATGAGCGCCATGATGCCGCTGATGGACTTCCTGGAAGGTGGCAAGTTCGTCCAGTCGATCAAGTACGGCGTGGCCCTGAACGGCCTGAGCACCGGTGGCGTGCGCAAGCCGCTGTCCGAGCTGGACGCTGCCGAGAAGCAGGCACTCGAGCGCGTGGTCACTGAACTCAAGCGCAACATCGCCCAGATCACCGGAGGTGCCTGAAAATGGCTGAATTACTGAGCAAGGCACAGTACGCGGCCATCGCCGCCGACCTGCAACTGCGTACCCAGGCGTTCATCGACGGTGAATTCCGCGATGCTGTCTCGGGCCGCACCTTCGTCACCACCAACCCAGCCACCGGCAAGCAACTGGCCGAAGTCGCCGCCTGCGACGTGCAGGATGTCGATGTTGCCGTGGCAGCAGCCAAGCGCGTGTTCGAAGACGGTTCGTGGTCCAAGCTGCAACCGGGTGAGCGCAAGCACATCCTGCTGAAGTTCGCCCAGTTGCTGGAAGACCACAGCCATGAGCTGGCGGTACTGGAAGCGCTAGACAGCGGCAAGCCGGTCAGTGAATGCCAGAACGTCGACGTACCGGAAACCATCCACACCATCCGCTGGCACGCCGAGCTGATCGACAAGATCTACGACAGCACCGCCCCGACCGGCAACGCTGCCGTGACCATGGTGGTGCGTGAAGCCATCGGTGTGGTCGGCCTGGTGCTGCCCTGGAACTTCCCGCTGCTGATGCTGGCCTGGAAGATCGCCCCGTCGCTGGCCGCCGGGTGCTCGATCGTGGTCAAGCCGGCCAAGGAAACCACCCTCAGCGCCCTGCGCGTGGCAGAGCTGGCCCACCAGGCCGGTGTACCGGCAGGTGTGTTCAACCTGGTGCCTGGCGGTGGCCGTGAAGTGGGCGAAGCCATCGGCCGCCACATGGACATCCCGATGGTCAGCTTCACAGGCTCCACCGACACCGGCCGCCTGTTCCTGAAATACGCCGCCGAGTCCAACCTCAAGCGTATCGTCCTGGAGCTGGGGGGCAAGAACCCGGCCGTGGTCATGAATGACTGCGAGGACCTGGACGAAGTGGCCCAGTTCGTCACCGCCGGTGCGTTCTGGAACATGGGCGAGAATTGCTCGGCCTCTTCGCGCCTGATCGTGCACAAGGACGTCAAGGACGAACTGCTGACCCTGATTGGCAAGCACTTGAAGGACTGGAAGCTGGGCGACCCGCTCGACCCGGAAAACCGCCTGGGCGCGATGGTCAGCAAATCGCACTTCGAGAAGGTGAAGTCTTATCTGGAATATGCCGCCGAGCAGAACCTCAACGTGGTGCAGGGCGGTGAGACCGAGCAGGGCGTGTTCGTGCAGCCGACCATCGTCGACGGGGTTACGCCTGATAACCGGTTGTTCGTCGAGGAAATCTTCGGCCCAGTGTTGAGCGTAACGTCGTTCGAGACCATTGACGAAGCGATCGAGCTGGCCAACGACACTATCTACGGCCTGGCCGCTTCGGCCTACACCGGCAGCCTGCGCAATGCCTTGCGCCTGTCGCGGGAAATCCGCGCGGGGGTGGTGACGGTGAACTGCTTTGGCGAGGGCGATGCGTCGACGCCGTTCGGTGGCTACAAAGAGTCCGGCTTTGGTGGGCGTGACAAGTCCATCTGGGCCCATGACCAGTACACGGAGTTGAAGACCATCTGGATCAACGCTGCGTGAGCTGACTGCAGGACGGTGCTGTTCTGACGGAGCTCAGCACCTGGCCGCTTCTGGTTTTGTCTGTGCCGGCCTCTTCGCGGGGCCGGCATGAGCACCATCAGAAGTGGCTTTTTATTTGAACTTGGGCCCGGAACGGGTATTCAAGCCTTTGGCCAACCGGTCATACAGCACCACATTCACCGTCGCCGCCAGGTTCATGCAACCTTCGGTCGGGATGTAGATGGTTTCTTCACACCACGCTCGCACGCTGGCATCGAGGCTGCCGTCTTCCGGCCCGAAGATGTAGATGGCGCGATCCGGGTGGGTGTATTCGGGCAGCGGCCGTGCGCCTTCGACCAGCTCCACTGCCACAGGCGTGCAACCCAGCGGGATGATGCGCTGCAGGTCGTCGATGCCAATCAGGGGGATGTCGTAGTGCACACGCTTGGTGTCGGTGACGAAGTCGCGGGCGCGTTCATAGCGCTTGCCGGTGTAGAACACCGAATTGACGCCGTAGCAACCTGCTGCGCGCATCACCGAGCCGACGTTTTCTGCCGACTTGGGGTTGAACAGGCCGATGCAGCTGTATCGTTTGTTTGCCACGTACCGGGGCCCTTCGCGTAAAAAGCGCGATTATACGGGCTCGCCGGTAGCAGCGGGGGGCGAATCGATATTCAGTCTTTCTTCAGCAGACCCGCCAGCCCGGCAAACGGGTTGTGGGTGGCCTTGGCGATGCTCGGGGTGCTGGTCGAGCCTTCGCTGAAATACTGCTGGTCGGTATAGCGCGAGTGTTCGTTGTCGTGGCAGTACAGGCACAGCAACTCCCAGTTCGAACCGTCCTGCGGGTTGTTGTCGTGGTTGTGGTCACGGTGGTGCACCGTCAGCTCGCTCAGGCGCTTGCCGGCGAACTCGCGGGCGCAGCGGCCACACACATGCGGGTACATCTTCAGGGCCTTGTCACGGTAGCCCATTTCTTTGTCGCGCTTGGCATCGGCGAGGATGCGGTCGAGGCGCGCGGTGGCGGCGGAAGTAGAGGCCGAGCTCATGGTGTTTCCTTTGTTCTGATCAGGCAAATGACGGTTATGCCACTGAGTCTAGCGCGCTTGCAGGCCAGGCGGACAGGCGAAAGCTGTCATTTAGGCGTAGCCTGTAGAAAGGTTCCCGACAGGAGGTTGCTGATGTTGCATGCGATCCTCGCCGCGTTGTTGCTGGCTGGCTTGCCCATGGCCGAAGCGGCCAGCACGCCACCCAGGCTCAATACACCCGTGCCCGGTGCACCTGGCACGCCTACGCCCACGCCTTACCCGCAGATCACCCCAAGTTCGCCGCCCAAGGCATACGACAGCCAGCCTGGCGCGCCGCTGTTGCCACCGATGCCGGTGCCGGGGCCGCCTAAAGACCAGCCTTTGCCGGGGTTACGGCCAGAGCCGGCCAAAGTGCCGGTGGAGGAGGACTGAGGGTTTGTGAAAGGGGCGCAGAGCGCCCCAATATTGGTCAGTTCACACCCAGCTCGCCAAACACAAACGCATACTCCAGCGCCACATCCTTGAGCCCCTGGTACCGCCCACTCATGCCGCCATGCCCGGCGCCCATTTCGGTCTTGAGCAGCAGCCGGTTGTCATCGGTCTTGCGTGTGCGCAGGCGGGCCACCCACTTGGCCGCCTCCCAGTACTGCACGCGGCTGTCGTTGTAGCCAGCCACCACCAGCATGGCCGGGTAGGCCTGGGCCTTGACGTTCTCGTACGGGGCGTAGGCCTTGATGCGCTCATACACCTCAGGCTCCTGCGGGTTGCCCCATTCGTCGTACTCGGTGACGGTCAGCGGCAGGTCGGGGTCGAGCATGGTGTTGAGCACGTCGACGAAGGGCACTTCGGCGATCGCGCAGCGGAACAGCTCAGGGCGCAGGTTGAGCACCGCCCCCATCAGCAGCCCGCCGGCGCTACCACCACTGATCGCCAGGCGCTCGGGCGAGGTCACGCCTTCGGCGATCAGGTGCTCGGCACAGGCGATGAAGTCGGTGAAGCTGTTCTGCTTGTGTTCCTGTTTGCCGGCCCGGTACCAGGCCTCACCCAGTTCGCCGCCACCGCGCACATGGGCAATGGCGAAGGCCACGCCGCGCTGCAGCAGGCTCAGGCGCGCATGCGAGAACCACGGGTCGAGGCTTTCGCCATAGGCACCGTAACCATACAGGTACAGCGGCACGGTCTTGCCCAGGTCTTCGCGGCGACGCACCAGGCTGATCGGTACCTGGGTGCCGTCCTGGGCGGTGGCCCACAGGCGCTGGCTGACATAGTCGTCGGCATCGAACACACCCAGCACCGGGGTTTGCTTGAGCACCACCTGCGCACCGCTGGCCAGCTCCAGCTGGCGCACCTGGGCCGGGCGGTTGAGCGCTTCGTAACGCAGGCGCACGCGGCTGCTGGCGAATTCCAGGCTGTCTTGCACGTAAAGGCTGTAGGCCGCATCCGGCAATTCGACGCGATAGGCAGGCAGGCCCTGCGGGCGCACTTCGATGATCGGCAGGCCACCTTCGCGCAGGCTCAGGGTCAGCGCCCCCGCGTTGAGGCTCAGGCCTTCGAGCATGACCTTGTCGTTGTGCGGCACCAGCAGTTGCCAGCGATCACGGGTCGGGACCTGGTCGGCCTGGGCGTGGTAGAGGGCGAAGTTGATGCCGTCCTGGTTGCTGCGCACGAACCACTGCCACTGGCCATCGAGCTGGCCGTGGTCGGGGAAGTACTCATGGCCCTCCACCCGCGGCGCCAGGCAGGTGAACGGCAACTGCGGGGTTTGGGCATCGAGTACCCAGGCCTCGCTGGTGGTCTTGCTGTTGAGCAACAGCACCAGCTGGCGTTCGGAGCTTGTGCGGTAGCAATGCAGGAAGAAGCGGCCATCGGGCTCTTCGAACACGGTCGGCGCGTCGCTGCCGCCCAAGGTGTGACGGCGCAGGCGCCAGGGGCGGTGGGTGTCGTCGAGTTCGGCGAAAAACAGCGTCTGGCTGTCGTTGGCCCAGGTCAGGCTGCCGTCGCAGTCCTCGAAGGGCAGGGCGGTGACACGGTCGTTGCCCAGGTCCTTGACGTACAGGGTGTAGACCTCATCGCCGCTGGTGTCGAGGCTGTAGGCCAGCAGGCGATGGTCGGGGCTGACGTTGAAGGCACCCAGCGACAGGAAGCCGCCGTTGGCCAGGGCATTGGGGTCGAGCAGCAGTTGCTCGCGGCTTTCATCCACCGTGTTGGAGTCGTCGGCCGGGCGCGGGCAGCGGTAATGGCGTGGGTACTCGTCGCCGGCGGTGGTGCGGGTGTAGTACAGGTACGGGCCCCAGGGCGAGGGCAGCGACAGGTCGGTCTCGAGGATGCGGCCCTTGATTTCCTCGAACAGTTGTTCGCGCAATGGCGCCTGATGGGCCAGGCAGGCCTCCTGGTAGCTGTTTTCGGCCTGCAGGTAGTCGAGCACCTCGGGGGTGTCACGCTGCTGCAGCCAGGCATACGGGTCACTGGACTGGTCTGCGCGGGCAATGGGGGGCTGGGGCTGGGTGGGCATCTGCATTCTCTTGGCTGGGAGGTCGGCGCGGGCCTCCGAACAGCGGAGGGGCGCCTGCGCCCTGAAAAGTGTTTATCATAGGCAACTCTTTGCCTGGCTTGCACGAACACCATGACCGAGAACGACTATACCCTCGCCTGGGGCCTGTACGCCCTTGCCGCCCTGGGCTGCCTGCTGGTGGGCTTAAAGCTCACCGGATGGATGTGGCGCTGGCTGCGCGAACCGCTGCGGGTGATCCTGGCGGTGCTGCTGCTGACCCCGACCGTCGTCGACCCGGTCAAGGACAGCTTTGCCCCGGCGATTGCCATCACCGCCCTAGACGTTGCCTTCAAGGTGGGCAACAACGCCTGGCGCGCGGTTTCCGACTTTGCCATGTACGGCATGATCGCCTTTGCCCTCTACCTGCTCTTCGTGCTGTTGCGCTGGCCGCTGGAAAAGCGCGCCCGTGAGCGTCGCGAGCAAGCCGAGGCAGCGGCCAAGCGCCAGGCCGTCGAGGATGCCGACGTCACGGCCCAGGCCCCCTTGTCGGCCGAACGCCGCGACCGTTACCGCAACGATCCCCCTGCCGCACCTGCTGGCGGCGGCCGGGTCGAGCCTCGTCTGTAACCGGAGACACGCGCATGTGCGAATTGCTGGGCATGAGTGCCAACGTCCCCACCGACATCGTTTTCAGTTTCACCGGCCTGATGCAGCGCGGAGGCCGCACCGGCCCGCACCGTGATGGCTGGGGCATCGGCTTCTATGAGGGGCGCGGCCTGCGCCTGTTCCAGGACCCGGCGGCGAGCAGCGAGTCGGAAGTGGCCAACCTGGTGCAGCGTTACCCGATCAAGAGCGAAGTGGTCATCGGCCATATCCGCCAGGCCAATGTCGGCAGGGTATGCCTGTCCAACACCCACCCGTTCGTGCGCGAAATGTGGGGCCGCAACTGGTGCTTTGCGCATAACGGCCAATTGGGTGAGTTCAAGGGTGAAGCCACCTTCTACCGGCCTGTGGGTGACACCGACAGCGAAGCGGCCTTCTGCGACCTGCTCAACCGCATTCGTGCAGCGTTCCCAGAGCCGGTCGCCGTGGAACAGCTGCTGCCGGTGCTGGTCGAAGCCTGTGCCGGCTACCGTGGCAAGGGCGTGTTCAACTGCATGCTCAGCGATGGCGACTGGCTGTTCTGCTTCTGCTCGACCAAGTTGGTGCACATCACCCGTCGCGCACCCTTTGGCGCTGCAAGGTTGAAGGATGTCGACCTGATCGTCGATTTTCACACCGAAACGACCCCCAATGACGTGGTCACGGTGATTGCCACCGAGGCCCTGACCGAGAACGAGACCTGGCAGCGTTACGCGCCGGGTCAATGGGCACTGTGGCGGCACGGAGAGTGCGTTGCGCAAGGCCAGAGCTAAGGACGCTGCATGTTCAGAAGTTACCTGCGGTTGTTGCTGTTCACGTTCGGCCTGCTGGCCGGTATCCAGGTTCCGGGGCTGATCAACGACTACAGCCAGCGGGTCGAAGCGCACCTGTTCGAGTCGCGCCAGGCGCTTGATGGCTTCAAGCAGACTGCCGAACGCTTCTTCAATGGCGACCTGCAGGCATTGCTGCGGCATTACCGCAGCAGTGACGACCCGGTGTTCAACAGTGATGCCAACAGCATCGAAAGCCTGATGATCCGCAATGAACTGCTGGAAAACGAATGGCAGGCGTTGCAGGGTTCGTGGGCCAGCCGCACCTGGCATGTGCTGGTGCAGCCCGACCCGCAAATGCGTGAAGAAACGCTGAAGGGCTTCAGCTACCAGATACTGCTGGTGCCGGAAGCGATTGGCTGGGGCATTGGTGCCGGGTTTGTGCTGGCCTTCGTGGTCGAGAGCCTGTTGCTTGCCATTGGCTGGGTAATCATGGGCGGGCGGCGCAGGGTGGTGAAGGAAAGCTGGCGCTGAGGTTGCACCCGGCTCTGGCGGTTGCTTGGGGCCTCATGGACACAGCATAACCAATGGCAAGCACCTAAGGTGCAACCAGCACAATTCTCTGAGCCCCCACATCCCGCGCATACTGTTCCAGCACCTGCCGGCAAACCCCTACCACCTCATCCACCAATGCCACGCCGGTCTGCCAGGCCACCACCAGTTCCAGGCTCGGGGGGGGTTGCAAGCCCTCCAGCAGCACCAACTCACCAAGGCCCAGCTCCGTATCCACCAGCGCCGGTGGCAGCGCACCGATCGCGAAGCCATCACGCAGTAGCCGGGTAATCGCCGCCACCGAGTTCACGCAATTCAAGCGCGGTGTTTGCACCCCGGCGCCCTGCAGCAGGCTGAGTACCTCCTGATGCGGCCGCGAGTTCTTCGAAAAGGTCACAATGCGCTCGCGGCCAAGCTCGGCCAGCGAGGCATAATCGCGCTGCTGGAGCGAGCCTGCAGCGACGATCCAGCCCATCGGGTAGCGCGCCAGGTCCAGGCTGCGGATCGACTGTTCGCGCAACAGGTCGGTCTGCAGGATCACATCGAGAAAGCCTTTATGCAGCTGCTCGCGCAGGTTCAGCGCGGTATCGGCCACCAGCTCGATCTCAACCTGCGGGTAGCGTTCGGTCAACGCGGCCACCAGCGCGCTCATCCAGGTGTGGATCACCGTGTCCATCACGCCGATGCGGATACGCCCGACCTTGGCCCGGTCGCTGTCCAGCGACTGCTTCATGGCCTTGGCGGTGTCGAGCATACGCTCGGCGTACTCCAGCACCTTGCTGCCCTCTGGGGTCAGGCTGACGCCGCGTGAATCGCGCAGCAGCAGTTTGACGCCCAGGTCAGCCTCCAGCGCGGCGATGCGGCTGGAGACCGAGGCCTGGGTGGTGAACAGCTTTTCTGCCGTCAGACGGAAGCTCTTGAGCCGGGCGACCCAGACGAAGGTTTCGAGAAAGCGAAGGTTCATGATCAGTTTTTCTTGTTCCAGACCGGGGGTTTTTCTCGTTGGACGCAAGCCGCGCGGCCTCTGAACAATGTTGCCCAGGCCGCGACGCATCTGGTCGCCCCATAAAACAATACCAACAAGCCGAGGCAAGCATGAACCCCACCGGCGTGCAGCAGCAGGTCGCTACACCTCCTTCGACCGGGCCCTTCGCCTGGTATCGCGACATCGACAAACAGCAACGGCGTACTTTCTGGAGCTGCAAGATCGGCTATGGCCTGGACGGCATGGACACGCAGATGCTCAGCTTCGTCATCCCCACGCTGATCCTGATTTGGGGCATCAGCACCGCCGAGGCCGGGCTGATCCACACCAGCACCCTGATCGCCTCGGCTGTCGGTGGCTGGGTCGCCGGCATCCTCTCCGACCGCATCGGCCGTGTTCGCACCCTGCAACTGACGGTGCTGTGGTTCGCGTTCTTCACCTTCCTGTGCGGCTTTGCGCAAAGCTACGAGCAACTGTTGATCGCCCGTACCCTGATGGGCTTTGGCTTTGGCGGCGAATGGACGGCGGGTGCGGTGCTGATCGGTGAAGTGATCCGCGCCGAGCACCGCGGCAAGGCCGTGGGCATGGTGCAGTCGGGCTGGGCGCTCGGCTGGGGCCTGACGGCGATCCTCTATGCCTTGCTGTTCTCCTACCTGCCACCCGAGCAGGCCTGGCGTGCGTTGTTCCTGCTGGGCATCGTGCCGGCCGTGTTCGTGATCTTCGTGCGCCGCCTGGTCAAGGACCCCGAGGTGTACCGCGAGGCCAAGGCCGCTGAAAAGGCCGAGGCGCCGTCGCACTTCTACGAAATTTTCGCCCCTGGCATGCTCTGGACCACCGTACGCGCTTCTTTGCTGACCACCGGTGCGCTGGGCGGCTACTACGCGATCACCTCGTGGCTGCCGACCTTTCTCAAGAACGAACGTGGCCTGAGCGTGCTGGGCACTGGTGGCTACCTGGCGATGGTGATCGTGGGGTCTTACATCGGCTATGTGGTCAGCGCTTATTTGTCTGACCTGCTGGGGCGCAAGAAAAACTTCATCCTGTTCGCCGTGGGCTCGTTCGTCATCGTGCTGCTGTACACGCAGATGCCGGTCAGCGATGGCGTGATGCTGTGGCTGGGCTTCCCGCTGGGTTTCTTTGCCTCGGGCATTTTCAGCGGCATGGGGGCCTTCCTGACCGAATTGTTCCCCACGCGCATCCGCGGCTCGGGGCAGGGCTTTTGCTACAACATCGGCAAGGTCATCGCTGCGCTGTTCCCGTTGCTGATCGGCATGCTCGGCGAGAAGGTGCCGCTGGGGCTGGGTATTGGCGTGTTCTCTGCGGTGTCGTATGGCGTGGTCATTCTGGCAGCGCTCAGCCTGCCGGAAACACGCGGCAAACAACTCCAGTCACGGTAAGGTAGGCCTATGAACATCGACAAGGGAGTCCGTGTGGTGGAACGCCTGCTTCTCAATTGCGACATGGGCGAAAGTTTCGGCAGTTGGCGCATGGGCCTGGACGCCGAGGTGATGCCGTATATCGATTGCGCCAACATCGCCTGCGGCTACCATGCCGGTGACCCCGGCATCATGCGCCGCACCGTGGAAATGGCCCTGGCGCATGGGGTGACCATCGGCGCGCATCCGGCCTACCCGGACCTGGTTGGCTTCGGCCGCCGCGCCATGGCCTGTAGCCAGGACGAAATCCGCGACCTGTTGCACTACCAGATCGGTGCGCTGGACGGCATCTGCAAGGTGCTCGGCGGCCGGGTGGCCTACGTCAAACCCCATGGTGCGCTGTACAACGACATGATGGCCGACCCGCTCAAGCTGCGCGCCGTGCTCGAAGCCGTGGCGGCCTACGACAGCAGCCTGCCGCTGATGCTCATGGCCACCGCCGATAACCGTGCAGCCCAGGCCCTGGGCGACGAAATTGGCGTGCCGCTGTGGTTCGAGGCCTTTGCCGACCGGGCCTACACCGCCAGCGGCCACCTGGTGTCGCGGCGCCTGCCTGGCGCCGTGCATCACGACCCGGCGCTGGTGGTCGAGCAGGCGCTGCGCCTGGCCCGTGGCGAAGCGCTGGTGGCGGACGATGGCAGTGCGCTGCACCTGCAGGCCAGCACCCTGTGCGTGCACGGCGACAACGACAGTTCAGTGGCGGCGGTGCGGCAGATCCGCCAAGCCCTCGATGCGCTGGAGCGGGCATGAAGCTGCGCATTGAAGTGGTCGCCATCGACAGCCTGATGGTGCGCCTGTTCGACACCATCGACGAAGCCAACATGCCGTGGATCCTCGCGGCCTGCCAGCGCTTGCGTGCAGCCTTCGGCGAGCGGTTGATCGAGCTGGTGCCGTCCTACACCACCTTGATGGTGCAATACGACGGGGCGCCGAGCACGGCGAGGGCGTTGATCGCCCAGGCGCTGGAGGGGCTGCAGCCTGATGCAGGCAACAGTGGTCGGCGCCATGAGATTGCGGTGTGGTACCACGCCAGTGTCGGCCCCGAGCTGCCTGCCTTGGCCAGCCGAAGCGGGCTGACCGAGGCCGAGGTGGTTCGCTTGCACACCGGGCGCGAGTACCCGGTTTTCGCCCTGGGCTTTGCGCCGGGCTTCGGCTTCATGGGGCTGGTGGACGAACGCCTGGCCACGCCGCGCCTGAGCACCCCTCGCAAGCGCGTGGCGGCTGGCAGCGTGGGCATTGCCGAGCGCCAGACCGCCGCTTACCCGGCGGTATCGCCAGGCGGCTGGAACCTGATCGGGCGCACCCCGGTACGCCTGTTCGACCGTGAGCGCGAGGGCTACAGCCTGTTGCAACCGGGCGACCGGGTGCGCTTCGTGGCCGTATCCCACGCCGAGTTCATGGCGTTGGGCGGAGATGACAGCCCGCTGGAGGCACAGGCATGACGCAGTTGAAGATCGAAGCCAGCACCGCGCTGTGCCAGTTGCAGGATGCCGGGCGCTTTGGCGTGCGTCACCTGGGCGTGACCCAAGGTGGGGCGCTGGACTGGGTGGCGATGCACTGGGCCAACTGGCTGCTGGGCAATCCGTTGGGTGCGCCGGTGATCGAGGTGGCGCTGGGTGGTTTTAGTGTAGTGGCCGAGCAGGATTGTGTACTGGCGCTGGCCGGTGCCGACTTGGATGCGCGGGTTGACGATCAGCCCTTGGCGCCCTGGCGCAGTTTTGCCTTGGCCAAAGGTCAGCGGTTGACCTTGAAGCAACCGAAGCAGGGTGTGCGCGCTTATCTTGCGGCGCCGGGCGGTTTCAAGGCCGAGGGGGTGCTGGGCAGTTGCGCCACTGTTGTACGTGAAGCGCTGGGCGGCATCGATGGGCGAGGGGAGGCGCTGAGTAAAGGGCAGGTATTGGCATTTGCGGGGTCAGCAGCGGCCTTGCGTGAAGTGCCTGGGGCGTTGCGACCGGTCTACTCGGCAAAGCCTGTACTCGACCTGGTGATGGGCGCGCAGATCGGTGATTTCAGCGGTACCAGTTTGTTCGAGGCGTTCAACAGTGATTGGACCCTGGACAGCCGGGCGGACCGCATGGGGATCCGGTTGCTCGGGCCGCAGTTGGTTTACCAAGGCGCGCCGATGATTTCCGAAGGCATTCCGCTGGGCGCGGTGCAGGTGCCGCCCGATGGGCAACCGATCGTGCTGCTCAATGACCGGCAGACCATTGGCGGTTATCCGCGGCTGGGGGCGTTGACGCCGTTGGCGTTGGCGCAGTTGGCGCAGTGCATGCCGGGCGGGGCGGTGCGGTTCAGGGCAGTGGTGCAGGAAATGGCGTGGCATCAGCATCAGGCCTTGGGCAAACGCTGGCAATGAGGTGGGCTGACTGGCATTTTTGTCAGTTGCCCATTGCTGGCGCTCACTCAATACTGGGCAGTAGCAATTCAGAGGGTTGAACGTAACCTCATGACGAGGGAGATGATTCAATTCCCCGACAGTGTGTAAAGCGCATGGGGTGGGCGATGAAACTAGCAATCAGTGGGGGGGCTGGAGCCTACACGGCTTATGGTTTCAACAAGCGGCATGCATCGCAGGTAAGTTTCAATGGCCAGTGGTATGACTGGATGGCCGGTTGTTATCCACTGGGCCATGGCCATAGAAGTTTCAGCCCTGTATTGATGCGCTTCTTGTCGCCGGATGCCCTAAGTCCCTTTGCCCAAGGGGGGCGCAACGCTTATGCATACTGTCTGGGGGACCCTGTAAACGGTGATGATCCCAGCGGACAGATGCCACGTTTCATGAGAGTGATCGGTGAAGTGTTCTTCGGTAAACGTTCAAGCGCGCAGCGAAGTGAAATAGAGGTTTTGCGGATAAATCAAGTTCTCCAAGAAGAGAGGCGTCAGGCAGGCGCTCAATTTTCCGCATTTGAAGGTATGTTTGATCAGGGCGCGCCTGAGTATAAGCTATCTAATATTGCTGACTACTTGAATGCCCTTCCGGATAATTCATTCGAGCGTACTGAGGCACGTGTCAAGTTGGTCAGGGAAACTGTTTCTTTGTTGAAAACAAGAGAATTTATTGCGGACGGTACAATGCTTAGTCGGCCAATACCTGAAGGTATCTTGCCGTCCGATGTTGAGAGACTGAATCATTATCGTCAGGCTGCTTTGAAGTCTCAAGAGCCAGGCACACGTGAGAGGGCGCGGATATCCCAGGTTGCTTTGCGGATGGCCTTTGGAAGGCTGGCAGGTGAGACTAACAAGTCGCTTAATACAAACCTAAAGTCTTTGCGTCGAGCCTAATAGGTGCACGGGGCTGCGAAAACCCACCGCAGGGGTGGGTTTTTTCTATTTCGACAGATACCGCATCCCATCCTCCAACCCCTGCAAGGTCAGCGGATACATCTTGTCCTCGATCAAATCCCGCACTAAATGCGTGGACGCGGTGTAGTCCCACGCCTGTTTCGGGTAGGGATTGATCCAGATGATCTTCTTGAATTTCTCCATGAAGCGCTGCATCCACACATACCCGGCTTCTTCGTTCCAGTGCTCGACGCTGCCACCGGGCTGGGTGATCTCGTAGGGCGCCATGGCCGCATCGCCGACGAACACCACCTTGTAGTCATCGCCGTACTTGTGCAGCAGGTCGAAGGTGGAGAAGCGCTCCGACGTACGCCGCAGGTTGTTCTTCCACACCGACTCATACACGAAGTTATGGAAGTAGTAATACTCCAGGTGCTTGAACTCGGTCTTGCAGGCCGAAAACAGCTCTTCGCAGACTTTGACGTGGGCATCCATCGAGCCGCCGATGTCGAACAGCAACAGCAGCTTCACGGTGTTGCGCCGCTCCGGGCGCATCTGGATGTTCAGCAGCCCGGCGTCGCGGGCGGTGTGGTCGATGGTGCCGTCGATATCCAGCTCTTCGGCCGCGCCTTCACGGGCGAACTTGCGCAGCCGGCGCAGGGCCAGCTTGATGTTGCGCGTGCCCAGCTCGACCTGGTCGTCGAGGTTCTTGTACTCGCGCTGGTCCCACACTTTGACCGCCTTGCCCTGGCGCTGGCCGGCTTCGCCCACGCGGATGCCTTCGGGGTTGAAACCGCCCGAACCGAACGGGCTGGTGCCGCCGGTGCCGATCCACTTGTTGCCGCCGGCGTGGCGTTCCTTTTGCTCTTCAAGGCGCTTCTTGAATGCCTCGATCAGCTTGTCCAGCCCGCCCAGGGACTGGATCTGCGCACGCTCCTCATCCGTCAGCGAGCGCTCGAATTCCTTGCGTAGCCAGTCTTCGGGGATCAGCGCTTCGAGGTGGCGGTCGAGGTTTTCCAGGCCTTTGAAGTAGGCGGAAAAGGCCCGGTCGAACTTGTCGAAATGGCGCTCGTCCTTCACCAGGATGGCCCGCGCCAGGTAGTAGAACTCGTCCATGTCGGCGAACACCACGCGTTGCTGCAAGGCGTTCAGCAGGTCGAGCAGTTCGCGTACCGACACCGGCACCTTGGCCGCGCGCATTTCGTTGAACAGGTTGAGCAGCATGACCGGCTCCTGTCAGCGGTTGCCGCGCCGGCTCATGAAGGCCAGGCGCTCGAGCAGCTGCACGTCCTGCTCGTTCTTTACCAGGGCGCCTGCCAGCGGCGGGATGGCTTTGGTCGGGTCACGCTCGCGCAGTACCGCTTCGCCGATGTTGTCGGCCATCAGCAGCTTGAGCCAGTCGACCAGCTCGGAGGTGGAGGGCTTTTTCTTAAGGCCCGGCACCTTGCGCACGTCGAAGAACACGTCCAGCGCCTCGCTGACCAGCGATTGCTTGATGTTCGGGTAGTGCACGTCGACGATCTGCTGCAGCGTCGCGCGGTCGGGGAAGGCGATGTAGTGGAAGAAGCAGCGGCGCAGGAAGGCGTCCGGCAGTTCTTTTTCGTTGTTCGAGGTGATGATGATGATCGGGCGTTGCTTGGCCTTGATGGTCTCGTCTGTTTCGTAGACGTAGAACTCCATCTTGTCGAGCTCTTGCAACAGGTCGTTGGGGAACTCGATGTCGGCCTTGTCGATTTCGTCGATCAGCAGAATCACCCGCTCTTCAGCCTCGAAAGCCTCCCAGAGCTTGCCCTTTTTCAGGTAGTTGCGCACATCGTGGACTTTTTCGGTACCCAGTTGCGAGTCGCGCAGGCGGCTGACCGCATCGTATTCGTAGAGGCCCTGGTGGGCCTTGGTGGTGGATTTAATGTGCCAGGTGATCAGGCGGGCGCCGAAGGAGGCGGCGAGCTGCTCGGCGAGCATGGTCTTGCCGGTGCCCGGTTCGCCTTTGACCAGCAGCGGGCGTTCGAGGGTGATGGCCGCGTTTACCGCCAGTTTCAGGTCGTCTGTGGCGACGTAGTCGCGGGTGCCTTCGAACTTCATGGGAGTGTCCTCTGCGGGGTGCCTGGGCCGTTCTCTACGCACAGAGACTGCATAACCCTGTGGGAGCGGGCTTGCCCCGCGAAAGGGTCGGCCCAGGCAACACATGTTTATCGTTTGTCAGCGACTATACCCCGGCCCCAGACGCCTGCAAACGCAGACCGGGTATTCAGTCCCTGAATGCCCCGTCACGCGCTTTCAGTCAGACTTGGGCGCAGGCTGCTCATAGCGCGCATTGAATGCCTGGACAAAGCCGTTGCGCAGTATCTGCAAGACAGCCTCGAAAGCGCTGACATCCTGCTTGTGCACGCTGCCACTAAGCTCCACGCGGGTGGCGAACTGGTTTTTCGGCTGGTTCTTCAGCACGGTTTCAGTCGCCCCCACCAATGCCTCCCACACCGAGCGGAAGAAGCCCTTGTCTTTGTCCTGCACATCCTGCTGCCAGTTGAACACATCGACATCGCGCAGCAGCGGCTTGATATAGCCATTGAGCCGCCCGTTCTCGGCCTGCGCTTCGATCACCAGGTCGCCGTGCCCGGCATTGAAATCGAACTTGCCATAGGCACTGGCGAAGTCATTGAGTTGGCGCAGCTGTATGCCGGTGGCCCGCAGGCGGAACTCGAAGTCGTCGAAGTCGCTGAAGGGGTCGAACGTGGCGCGGCTCTCGACCTTGGCATCGCCAAATAACAGGGCATGGGCGTCGAAACTGGCGTCGCGCCGGCCTTTCTCATTGCGCACGTTGGTCAGGTTGCGAATGCGCGCGTCGAGCTGGGTGGCCTTGAGGTCGACCGGCGGCTTGGAGGTGAAGTTGCGAAAGGTCAGCACGCCATCTTGAATGCGCACTTCGTTGAGGGTGATGGGCAGCAGTTTTTCCAGCTGCTGGCGCCAGTCGGTGCCCTGGCCAGTCTGCGAAGCCTGCTTGCTGCCGCCATCGACGAAGTTCAGCTCGGGCCGCACGAAGGTCACCTCGGCCACCACGGCGCGGTCGTACCACAGTGCATGCCAGCTGACCGAGAGGTCGATCAACGGCGCGTCGAGCAGCGGCACCGGGACCTTGCCGGTGGTCTTGACGATTTTCAGGCCGTTGATCTGGTACGCGCCGCGCCACCAGGCCAGGTCCACGTCAACGACCTGGCCGCGGTAGTCGCCCATGTCGGCCAGTTTGTCGTTGAGGTAGTCGCGTACCAGGTAGGGCAGGGCCAGGTGCAGGGCAACCAGCAGCACGACCAGGCTGGCCAGGCCTACCAGCGGCCAGCGGTAGCGAGCTTTCATTGTCGGCTCTCCAAGGCAGGATGTGCGGTTGACCGCAGGCGCCGCTCGGGAGTTCGAACAGGCTTTACGGGCCAACGGGGCAGGCTTACCCTTGAAGTCTTTCCCTGCTTCTTCACGTTCAAGGACCCCTGCCATGAGCCGTATCTACGCAGACAACGCCCACTCCATCGGCAACACGCCGCTGGTGCAGATCAACCGCATCGCCCCGCGTGGGGTGACCATCCTGGCCAAGATCGAAGGGCGCAACCCGGGCTACTCGGTCAAATGCCGGATCGGCGCGAACATGGTCTGGGACGCCGAGAGCAGCGGCAAGCTCAAGCCCGGCATGACCATCGTCGAGCCCACCTCGGGCAACACCGGCATTGGCCTGGCCTTCGTCGCCGCCGCCCGAGGCTACAAGCTGATCCTGACCATGCCGGCCTCGATGAGCCTGGAGCGGCGCAAGGTGCTCAAGGCGCTGGGCGCCGAGCTGGTGCTGACCGAGCCGGCCAAGGGCATGAAGGGCGCGATCGAGAAGGCCAACGAAATCGTCGCCTCCGACCCGGCCCAGTACTTCCTGCCAGGCCAGTTCGAAAACCCGGCCAACCCGGCGATCCATGAAAAAACCACCGGCCCCGAGATCTGGAACGACACCGACGGCGCAGTCGATGTGCTGGTGGCGGGTGTGGGTACGGGCGGCACCATCACTGGCGTGTCGCGCTACATCAAGCACACCCAAGGCAAGTCGATTTTGTCGGTGGCGGTGGAGCCGCTGGCCTCGCCGCTAATCAGCCAGACCCTGGCCGGTGAAGAACTCAAGCCCAGCCCGCACAAGATCCAGGGCATTGGCGCAGGCTTCGTGCCGAAAAACCTCGACCTCTCCATCGTCGACCAGGTCGAGACGGTGACCGACGAAGAGTCCAAGGCCATGGCCATCCGCCTGATGCAGGAGGAGGGCATTCTGTGCGGTATTTCCTGTGGCGCAGCAATGGCGGCAGCGGTGCGCCTGGCTGAAAAACCGGAGATGCAGGGTAAGACCATCGTCGTAATTTTGCCCGACTCGGGCGAGCGTTACCTGTCGAGCATGCTGTTCAGCGACCTGTTCAGCGAGCAGGAAAACCAGCAGTAAACGCCCCGTCCGCTGACCAGGCGCAACACTCGGTGATCCGGTTTATTGCAAAATCTTCATGACTCAGATCCCGCCCAGGTTGTTTGTACCGGGGCGGGATGGGTTTATGATGGCCGGATGATTTTTTTGGGAGCAGGCAGCGCAGGCCTGTTTCCTTTCCAAGGAGTGTTGCATGACCTTTTCCTTTGCAGCCAAGGCGGGTGTCCTGCTGGTGTTTTTCGGCAGCGTGCTCTTCGTGCACCTGCGCGGCAAGGCGCGCCTGCCGGTGCTGCGCCAGTTCGTCAACCATTCGGCGCTGTTCGCCCCGTATAACGCCCTGATGTACCTGTTCTCCGGCGTGCCGTCCAAGCCCTACCTGGACCGCCAGCGCTTCCCCGAGCTGGATGTGCTGAAGGACAACTGGCAGGACATCCGCGAAGAGGCCATGCGCCTGTTCGACGAGGGCTATATCCGCGCTGCTGAAAAAGACAACGACGCAGGCTTTGGTTCATTCTTCAAGAAGGGCTGGAAGCGCTTCTACCTGAAGTGGTACGACAAACCGCTGCCATCGGCCGAAGCCCTGTGCCCGCGCACCGTCGAGCTGGTCAGCAGCATCCCCAACGTCAAGGGCGCGATGTTCGCCCTGCTGCCAGGCGGCAGCCACCTGAACCCGCACCGCGATCCGTTCGCCGGCTCCTTGCGCTATCACCTGGGCTTGGCCACACCTAACTCCGATGCTTGCCGCATCTACGTCGACGGTGAGGAATACGCCTGGCGTGACGGTGAGGATGTGATGTTCGACGAAACCTACGTGCACTGGGTCAAGAACGAAACCGACGTCACCCGCGTGATCCTGTTCTGCGACATCGAACGCCCGCTGAGCAGCTCGCTGATGACCCGCATCAACCGCCAGGTCAGTGCCTTCCTCGGCCGTGCCACCGCGCCGCAGAACACCGACGACGAGCGCGTTGGCGGGATCAACCAGGCGTATGCCTGGAGCAAGCGCTTCAGCAACAATATCAGCGGCCATGTGAAGCAGTTCAAGCGCGCCAATCCGAAGGCTTACCGCATTCTGCGGCCGGTGTTGGCGGTGGTGGTGGCGTATCTGTTGTATCGCTGGTTGTTCTGACTTCTACTCGCCTGCAGCGCCAGGCGGGGCTGGCGCTTGCGGGGCGTGTTCAGCCAGCCCTTGTAATGCACCATCAGTGCGGATATAGAGGGTTGACCAGTTGGCGGACTGACGGGCCTTTCGCGAAATGTTGTGGGCGGAGGGCTGCGATGTGTTCGTCGGGCGCTAGGGTGAAGGCAACTATGTGCCTGTCTTTAGTTTTGCAGGGGTGCCTATATCGAGCGCCGCCCGCGCGGCGCTCGATCTCCCGGGCGCTATAAATACCAAGACAAGCCCCCTTGCTGCCCCCATGCATTCTCAGCGCGCACAAAAAAGGGCGGTCATTACCCTGACCGCCCCTCAAGCCCTCACAACGCTATCTCACGCCGGCTCCAGCGCCTCAACCACCTTCCCGCGGCTAAGGTGCACCACCTTGTCCGCCGTATCGAAGTACCGGTCATCATGCGAAATCACGATGATGGTCTTGCCCAGCCGCTTCAGGTCCGGCAGCAGCTCGGTATAGAACACCCGGCGGAAGGTCGGGTCCTGGTCGGCCGCCCACTCGTCGAACACCAGCACCGGCCGGCCATCCAGCCATGCATTGACCAGCGCCAGGCGCTTGCGCTGCCCGGTCGACAGGTCGGTGGTGGTAAACGCGCCATCGCGCACGCTGACCTTGTGCGCAATCTCCAGCCGCTCCAGATAGCGCGTGGCATCACTCGGCAGGCTGTGCTCGTGCTCGGGCAGGTCTTCGAACAGGTAGTAATCGGCGAACACGGTGGTGAACAGCTGGCGATAATCGTCCAGCCCTTCCGGCCCGACTGCCACGCCGTTCAGGCGCACTTCGCCGCGCTGCGGGGTATACAGGCCCAGCAGCAGCTTGATCAGCGAGGTCTTGCCGCAGCCGTTCTCACCGACGATGAACAGAATCTCGCCCGGCTCGATGCTCAGGTTCACCGGCCCCACGCGAAACGGTTCTTTGCCGTCCACCGGTGGGTAGGCGTATTCGACATTGTGCAGCTCCAGGTGGGCGCTGCCCGGGGCGCTGCGTTTGACCGGCTGGTCCAGCAGCAGGTGCGGTTCGGGCGAGGAGAAGCGCTCGGACAGGTCGGCGATGCGGCGGAACGCCACCTGGGCGCGGCCGAGAATAGGCAGGTTGCCGATCAGCGTCTCCAGCGGGCCTTTCATGTACAGCAGCACCAGCACGAAGCCGCTCATCACCGCTGGGTCGTTGCTCGGCCACAGCGATTGCAGGGCCAGGGTCAGGCCGATGACCACGAAGAACAGCATCGAACCCAGGCTCTTGGCTGCCACGAAAATGTTGATGGAGCGGATGTGGGTGTTGGCGATGAAGTCCGCCGTGCCCTGAATATTGCGGGTCAGCATGGCGTGGCGGCGGCGGCGGTCGATGCGCAGCTCCTTGGCGCCTTCGGCGATCGCCGAGTAGTGCTTTTGCAGGTTGTCCTCGGCGTCGCGGGCGGCGTTGAAGCCGGCCACGCCTTTTTGCCGGGCGACATACTGAATCGCGCTGCCAATGCCGATCGCCACCAGGGTGATGAGGAAGATCGGCCACGACAGCCAGGCCAAGTAGGCCATGCAGCCGATCACAGTGGTGAGTGAGATCGCCAGCGGCGCGAAGGCGAAGGCGAAGTCGCTGATGGTGTCGACGTCGCGGGTCAGCACCGGGATCAGGCGGTGGGTGCGGTAGCGCTCGATCTGCTCGATGGGCGCAGACAGCACCTTGGCGCCCAGGTCTTTGCGCAGCCGGGCAATGACCTTTTGGCCGACGTAGTTGGTGCCGCTGTCGGCGGCCACGCTGCTCACCAGTGCCAGTACGCACAGGCCGGCGAAGGCCAGGATCACGCCCTGGCTCATGCCGTCGGCGGCATGCAGGCCCTGGTTGACGGTGGCCAGCAGCGCGGTCACGGCCAAGCCGCCGACCATGCCCAGCAGCACCGAGACGATGACCGCCGGGCGGTAGGGTTTCAGCAGGCCCAGCAATTCGCGGATGGCCCCGGGGGAAGACGTTTTCATGAAGCGCGATCTCGGTGATGGAGTGGGGGTGGGCGGCGCAGCGGGGTCAGCTCCCGAGGGCCAGGGTGCCCTTCATCAAGGTGCTGTGGAACGGGAACGAGCAGTAGAAGCTGTAGGCGGTCCCGGCCTTCAACGACCGGGTGTCGAGGGTGACGCTGTCTGTTTCACCGCCGCCGATAAGGCGGGTATGGGCGAGCACCCGGGTGTCGCCTGGCTTCACGTAATCCTGTGCCTCACCGGCCTTCAGGCCATCGTCCAGCACGCCTTGCATGTCTGCCTGGGTGCTCAGTACCCAGTTGTGGCCCATGACGCTCTTGGGCATCTGGCCGGGGTGGGCGAGGGTGATGGTGAACGACGTGCAGGCCTTGGGTACGGTGATTTCGGCCTTGTCGAAGGTCATCTGGTCGGTGCCGCGGATCTCTACGGCGCAGTCCTCGGCCGACCAGGCCGCGGCAGGGGCCGCAGCAAGCAGGGCGAGGAGCAGAAGCTGGCGAGTCATGTAAGGTTCCTGGACGATAAAAGGGTGCACATCGTTCAGACGAACCGGCGCGCGTTCGCTTTACCTTGTGAGTGGGGGCGGGTGAATTTCTGCCGGGCACGCTCGTTCATCTAGTCAGGCGCCCTGATGGCGCAGCATCCGATTTCGCCGCCATGGCGGCCCTGGCTTGAGGTGACGGTACATGAGTGAATTGCTGAGCTTTGCGATCGAACCCCTGGACGCCGCCCGCGGCGACCTGCCGCTGCTGGTGCGCGCGCCAGAGCCCGGCATCGACCTGCTCGACGCATTCGAAGAACTGAAGCCGCTGGTGGAACGCCACCTGCTGCATGCGGGCGGCATCCTGTTCAGGGGCTTCCAGGTGGGTGGGGCCGAGGCTTTCCGCCAGTTCGCTGCCGCCTTCGGCCACCCGCTGCTCAACTACGAGTTTGGCTCCACGCCGCGCAGCAACGTGACCAAAGGGGTGTACACCTCGACCGAATACCCGGCGCACCAGAGCATCCCCTTGCACAACGAACAGGCCTATACCCTCGAATGGCCGATGAAGATCTGGTTCTACAGCGTGATCCCTGCCGAGACCGGGGGTGAGACGCCGATTGCCGACAGCCGCGAGGTCTACCGGCGGATGCCGGCGCGTATTCGCGAGCGGCTGGTCGAGAAGGGGCTGATGTATGTGCGCAACTACGGTAATGGGCTGGATGTGGAGTGGTCGCAGGTGTTCAACACCGAAGACCCACGCCAGGTCGAGGCGTACTGCCGGGCGCATGCCATTGAATGCATCTGGAAGGAAGATGGCGAACTGCGCACCCGGCAGCGCTGCCAGGTGGTGGCGCGCCATCCGGTGACGGGGGAGGACGTTTGGTTCAACCAGGCGCACCTGTTCCATGTCTCGAACTTGCAGCCGGAGGTGCGTGAGTCGCTGATGGACATTGTCGAGGAGGAGGACCTGCCGCGGAATGTGTATTACGGCGATGGTTCGACCATTGAGGATTCGCTGCTCGATGAAGTGCGTGGGGTGCTGGATGAGTGCACGGTCAGTTTTCCTTGGCTGGAGAATGATGTGTTGATGCTCGACAACATGCTTGCGGCCCATGCGCGGTCGCCGTTTACCGGGAAGCGCAAGGTGGTGGTGGCGATGGCGGAGGGGTATTCGCAGGTTTTGCGTTGATTGGTTTTTTTGGGGGGGCAGGGGTGCAAACCTCAAGGCATGCACTCACCGGCCC
>NZ_JABWRV010000015.1:0-144083 GCF_014269105.1 Pseudomonas sp. SWRI77
GTTCCTGGTCAGCCTGATCCGCCAGGGCCTCACCGGTAAAGATGCCGACGCCGCCCTGGGCCGCGCGCACATCACCGTCAACAAGAACGCCGTGCCCAACGACCCGCAGTCACCGTTCGTCACCTCGGGCCTGCGCATCGGCACCCCGGCTGTCACCACCCGCGGCTTCAAAGTCGCCCAGTGTGTGGCCCTGGCTGGCTGGATCTGCGACATCCTCGACAACCTCGGTGATGCCGACGTTGAAGCCGATGTGGCGAAGAACGTCGCCGCCCTGTGCGCAGACTTCCCTGTTTACCGCTGAGTGGAGTAAACGACCATGCAACGCTACTCGGGCTTCGGCCTTTTCAAGCACTCCCTCAGCCACCACGAAAACTGGCAGCGCATGTGGCGCACGCCGACCCCTAAAAAGGTCTACGACGTGGTCATCGTCGGCGGTGGCGGCCATGGTCTGGCCACGGCCTACTACCTGGCCAAGGAACACGGCATCACCAACGTCGCGGTGATCGAGAAAGGTTACCTGGGCGGCGGCAACACCGCCCGTAACACCACTATCGTGCGGTCCAACTACCTGTGGGACGAGTCGGCGCAGCTGTACGAGCACGCCATGAAACTGTGGGAAGGCCTGTCCCAGGACATCAACTACAACGTGATGTTCTCTCAGCGCGGCGTCTACAACCTGTGCCACACCCTGCAGGACATTCGTGACTCCGAGCGCCGCGTCAGTGCCAACCGCCTCAACGGTGTCGATGGCGAACTGCTGAACACCGCCCAGGTCGCAGCCGAAATCCCGTACCTGGACTGCTCCAAGAACACCCGCTACCCGATCCTCGGCGCTACCGTTCAGCGCCGTGGTGGCGTCGCCCGTCACGACGCCGTGGCCTGGGGTTACGCCCGTGCCGCCGATGCCCTGGGCGTCGACCTGATCCAGCAGACCGAAGTGATCGGTTTCCGCAAGGAAAACGGCGCGGTCATCGGCGTGGAAACCAACAAAGGCTTCATCGGCGCCAAGCGCGTCGGCGTGGTCACTGCCGGTAACTCCGGGCACATGGCCAAGTTGGCCGGCTTCCGCCTGCCGCTGGAATCGCACCCGCTGCAAGCACTGGTGTCCGAGCCGATCAAACCGATCATCGACAGCGTGATCATGTCCAACGCGGTGCACGGCTACATCAGCCAGTCCGACAAGGGCGACCTGGTGATCGGCGCCGGTATCGACGGCTGGGTCGGCTACGGCCAGCGCGGTTCGTACCCGGTGATCGAGCACACCCTGCAGGCGATCGTCGAGATGTTCCCCAACCTCTCGCGCGTACGCATGAACCGCCAGTGGGGCGGCATCGTCGACACCTCGCCGGACGCCTGCCCGATCATCTCCAAGACCCCGGTCAAGAACATGTTCTTCAACTGCGGCTGGGGCACCGGCGGCTTCAAGGCGACCCCGGGTTCGGGCAACGTCTTTGCCGCAAGCCTGGCCAAAGGCGAGATGCACCCGCTGGCTGCGCCGTTCTCCATGGACCGTTTCTACAACGGCGCACTGATTGACGAACACGGCGCCGCCGCCGTCGCCCACTAACCGGAGACACCGTCATGTTGCATATTTTCTGTCCCCACTGCGGCGAGCTGCGCTCCGAAGAAGAGTTCCACGCCTCCGGCCAGGCGCACATCGCCCGCCCGCTGGACCCTGCCGCCTGCTCCGACGAAGAGTGGGGCACCTACATGTTCTTCCGCGACAACCCGCGCGGTATTCACCATGAACTGTGGGACCACGTTGCCGGCTGCCGTCAGTACTTCAACGTCACCCGTGACACCGTGACCTACGAGATTCTGGAAACCTACAAGATTGGCGAGAAGCCGCAGGTGACCGCCAACGGCAAGCAGAACAGCGCACCGTCGACCGTCAAAGGCCAAGGGGAAAAAGTATGAGCCAGACCTATCGCCTCGCCAGCGGCGGCCGTATCGACCGCAGCAAGGTCCTGAACTTCACCTTCAACGGCAAGACCTACCAGGGTTATGCCGGTGACAGCCTGGCCGCCGCGCTGCTGGCCAACGGCGTCGATATCGTCGGCCGCAGCTTCAAGTACTCGCGCCCGCGCGGCATCATCGCCGCCGGTACCGAAGAGCCGAACGCCATCCTGCAGATCGGCTCCAGCGAAGCCACCCAGATCCCTAACGTGCGTGCCACCCAGCAGGCGCTGTACGCCGGCCTGGTCGCCACCAGCACCAACGGCTGGCCGAACGTCAACAATGACGTCATGGGCATCCTCGGCAAGGTCGGCGGCAGCATGATGCCGCCGGGCTTCTACTACAAAACCTTCATGTACCCGAAATCGTTCTGGATGACTTACGAGAAGTACATCCGCAAGGCGGCAGGCCTTGGCCGTGCACCGCTGCAGAACGACCCGGACAGCTACGACTACATGAACCAGCACTGCGACGTGCTGATCGTCGGTGCCGGCCCTGCTGGCCTGGCTGCCGCCCTGGCCGCTGCCCGCAGCGGTGCGCGGGTGATCCTCGCCGACGAACAGGAAGAGTTCGGTGGCAGCCTGCTCGACAGCCGCGAGACCCTCGACGGCAAGCCTGCCGCCGAGTGGGTGAGCAGCATCGTCAAAGAGCTGGAAAGCCTGCCGGAAGTGACCCTGCTGCCACGCGCCACGGTCAACGGCTACCACGACCACAACTTCCTGACCATCCACGAGCGCCTCACCGACCACCTCGGTGACCGCGCCCCGATCGGCCAGGTGCGTCACCGCGTGCACCGTGTGCGTGCCGGCCGTGTGGTACTGGCCGCTGGCGCACACGAGCGCCCGCTGGTGTACGGCAACAACGACGTGCCGGGCAACATGCTGGCCGGTGCTGTCTCCACCTACGTGCGCCGCTACGGCGTGGCCCCGGGCCGCAAGCTGGTGCTGTCGACCAACAACGACCACGCCTACCGCGCCGCGCTGGACTGGCACGACGCTGGCCTGCAAGTGGTCGCCATCGCCGACGCCCGCCACAACCCGCGCGGTTCGCTGGTCGAGGAAGCACGTGCCAAGGGCATCCGCATCCTCACCTCCAGCGCCGTGGTCGAGGCCAAGGGCAGCAAGCACGTGACCGGCGCCCGCGTGGCCGCCATCGACGTGCAGGCACATAAAGTCACCAGCCCTGGCGAAACCCTTGAGTGCGACCTGATCGCTACCTCCGGCGGCTACAGCCCGATCGTCCACCTGGCTTCGCACCTGGGCGGTCGCCCGGTATGGCGTGAAGACATCCTCGGCTTCGTGCCGGGTGATGCACCGCAGAAACGCGTGTGCGTCGGCGGTATCCACGGCATCTACGCCCTCGGTGACGTGATTGCCGACGGCTTCGAAGGCGGCGTGCGCGCAGCCACCGAAGCCGGCTTCAAGGCCACTGCCGGCACCCTGCCGAAAACCGTGGCACGCAAGGAAGAGGCCACCGTGGCGCTGTTCCAGGTGCCGCACGACAAGGGCACCAAGGGGCCGAAGCAGTTCGTCGACCAGCAGAACGACGTGACCGCCGCCGGTATCGAACTGGCCACCCGTGAAGGCTTCGAGTCGGTCGAGCACGTCAAGCGCTACACCGCGCTGGGCTTCGGTACCGACCAGGGCAAACTGGGCAACATCAACGGCCTGGCCATCGCCGCCCGTTCGATCGGCATCACCATTCCGGAGATGGGCACCACCATGTTCCGCCCGAACTACACGCCGGTGACCTTCGGTGCGGTAGCGGGCCGGCACTGTGGCCACCTGTTCGAGCCCGTGCGCTTCACCGCCCTGCATGGCTGGCACGTGAAGAACGGCGCCGAGTTCGAAGACGTCGGCCAGTGGAAGCGCCCGTGGTACTTCCCCAAAGCCGGTGAAGACATCCACGCCGCCGTGGCCCGCGAGTGCAAGGCTGTGCGCGACAGCGTGGGCCTGCTCGACGCCTCGACCCTGGGCAAGATCGACATCCAGGGCCCGGATGCACGCGAGTTCCTCAACCGCATCTACAGCAACGCCTGGACCAAGCTCGACGTGGGCAAGGCCCGTTACGGCCTGATGTGCAAGGAAGACGGTATGGTCTTCGACGACGGCGTCACCGCCTGCGTTGGCGACAACCACTTCTACATGACCACCACCACCGGCGGCGCCGCCCGTGTGCTGCAGTGGCTGGAGCTGTACCACCAGACCGAATGGCCAGAGATGAAGGTGTACTTCACCTCGGTCACCGACCACTGGGCGACCATGACCCTGTCCGGCCCCAACAGCCGCAAGCTGCTGAGCGCGCTGACCGACGACATCGACCTGGACAAGGACGCCTTCCCGTTCATGACCTGGAAGGAAGGCACTGTTGGCGGCGTACCGGCCCGGGTGTTCCGTATCTCGTTCACCGGTGAGCTGTCGTACGAAGTCAACGTGCAGGCCAACTACGCCATGGGCGTACTGGAAAAGATCATCGAGGCAGGCAAGCAATACAACCTGACCCCGTATGGCACCGAGACCATGCACGTACTGCGTGCCGAGAAGGGCTTCATCATCGTTGGCCAGGACACGGACGGCTCGATGAACCCGGACGACCTCAACATGAGCTGGTGCGTGGGCCGCAACAAGCCGTTCTCGTGGATCGGCCTGCGTGGCATGAACCGCGAGGACTGCCTGCGCGACAACCGCAAGCAACTGGTCGGCCTCAAGCCTGTGGACCCGACCCAGTGGCTGCCGGAAGGTGCTCAGCTGGTGTTCGACCCCAAGCAACCGATCCCGATGGACATGGTCGGCCACGTTACCTCCAGCTACGCAGCCAACTCCCTGGGCTATTCGTTCGCCATGGGTGTGGTCAAGGGCGGCCTCAAGCGCATGGGCGAGCGTGTGTTCTCGCCGCAGGCCGACGGCAGCGTGATCGAGGCGGAGATCGTGTCTTCGGTGTTCTTCGATCCGAAGGGTGAGCGGCAGAACGTCTAAGGCCCACCGGTAGGCCTGAATTGGAATGCAAACCTTGTGGGAGCGGGCTTGCCCCGCGAATGCGCTGGTGGCCTCACCGCCCTCTTCGCGGGACAAGCCCGCTCCCACTGGGCCCCCATTAGCATTCGGGCATTGCATCTGACCTCTGGTCTTACGGACAACAGAATTCAAGGCAGGTAAGAAATGAGCGCTATCAACGTCTTCCAGCAAAACCCCGGCGCCGAAGCCAAGGCCCAGTCGCCGCTGCACCACGCCGACCTGGCCAGCCTGGTTGGCAAGGGCCGCAAGAACGCAGGTGTGACCCTGCGTGAAAAGAAATTCCTCGGCCACCTGACCCTGCGCGGCAATGGCCATGACCCGGCCTTTGCCGCAGGCGTGCACAAGGCCTTGGGCCTGGAGCTGCCGGTGGCCCTGACCGTGGTCGCCAACAACGAGATGTCGCTGCAGTGGATGGGCCCCGACGAGTGGCTGCTGATCGTCCCGGGCGGCCAGGAGTTCGCCGTCGAGCAAAAACTGCGCGCGGCCCTCGAAGGCCTGCACATCCAGGTGGTCAACGTCAGCGGTGGGCAGAGCCTGCTGGAACTGCGCGGCCCGAATGTGCGCGAAGTGCTGATGAAGTCCACCAGCTATGATGTGCACCCGAACAACTTCCCGGTGGGCAAGGCTGTCGGCACCGTATTCGCCAAGTCGCAACTGGTGATCCGCCGCACCGCCGAAGACACCTGGGAACTGGTGATTCGCCGCAGCTTTGCCGATTACTGGTGGCTGTGGCTGCAGGACGCTTCGGCCGAATACGGCCTGAGCATCGAAGCCTAAGGAGAAAGACATGAGTCGGGCACCGGATACCTGGATTCTCACCGCCGACTGCCCGAGCATGCTCGGTACCGTCGACGTGGTGACGCGTTACCTCTTCGAGCAGCGCTGCTACGTGACGGAGCACCACTCCTTCGATGACCGGCAGTCGGGGCGCTTCTTCATTCGCGTCGAATTCCGCCAGCCGGACGATTTTGACGAGGTCGGCTTTCGTGCCGGCCTCGCCGAGCGCAGTGAAGCGTTCGGCATGGCCTTCGAGCTGACCGCGCCCAACCACCGCCCCAAGGTGGTGATCATGGTGTCCAAGGCCGACCACTGCCTGAACGACCTGCTGTATCGCCAGCGCATTGGCCAACTGAGCATGGACGTGGTCGCGGTGGTGTCCAACCACCCCGACCTGGAGCCACTGGCGCACTGGCACAAGATCCCCTATTACCACTTTGCACTCGACCCCAACGACAAGGCTGGGCAAGAGCGCAAGGTGTTGCAGGTGATCGAGGAGTCTGGCGCTGAGCTGGTCATCCTTGCCCGCTACATGCAGGTGCTGTCGCCCGAGCTGTGCCGACGCCTGGATGGCTGGGCGATCAATATTCACCACTCACTGTTGCCAGGGTTCAAGGGCGCCAAGCCTTACCACCAGGCGTACAACAAAGGCGTGAAGATGGTCGGCGCCACGGCGCACTACATCAACAACGACCTCGACGAAGGGCCGATCATTGCCCAGGGCGTCGAAGTAGTGGACCACAGCCATTACCCCGAGGACCTGATTGCCAAGGGACGGGATATCGAATGCCTGACGCTGGCGCGGGCGGTGGGGTATCACATTGAACGGCGGGTGTTCCTGAACGCCAATCGGACAGTGGTGCTCTGACTATTTTGGGGCTGCTTTGCAGCCCTTTCGCGACGCAAGGCCGCTCCTACAGGGGTACGCGATCTCCTGTAGGAGCGGCCTTGCGTCGCGAAAGGGCCGCGAAGCGGCCCCCTGCATTTGGTCTGCCGTAAAAAGGCATCCCCCTGTCGCTTCCAGTCAGTGCCTTGCGCCTCATCAGGCCCACAATTCCCTGCATTCCAGTAACACATGCCGCCCATGGATGGCGGCGCTTCAACCAACGCTGCATAAATAAAAACCAAGCGAGGTAAGAGCATGTCTGGCAATCGTGGAGTGGTATATCTCGGCGCCGGCAAGGTCGAAGTACGCAATATCGACTACCCGAAAATGCAGGACCCGCGTGGCAAGAAGATCGAGCACGGCGTGATCCTCAAGGTGGTCTCCACAAACATCTGCGGCTCCGACCAGCACATGGTCCGCGGCCGCACCACTGCCCAGGTCGGCCTGGTGCTGGGCCACGAAATCACCGGTGAAATCGTCGAGTTGGGCCGTGACGTCGAACGCCTGAAAAAGGGCGACCTGGTGTCGGTACCGTTCAACGTCGCCTGCGGCCGCTGCCGCTCGTGCAAAGAGATGCACACCGGCGTCTGCCTCACCGTCAACCCGGCCCGCGCCGGTGGCGCCTACGGCTATGTCGACATGGGCGACTGGACCGGCGGCCAGGCTGAATACGTGCTGGTGCCGTACGCTGACTTCAACCTGCTGAAACTGCCGGATCGCGACAAGGCCATGGAAAAGATCCGTGACCTGACCTGCCTGTCCGACATTCTGCCGACTGGCTACCACGGTGCTGTGACGGCCGGCGTTGGCCCAGGCAGCACCGTTTATGTTGCCGGTGCCGGCCCGGTCGGCCTGGCTGCTGCTGCCTCGGCCCGCCTGCTGGGCGCTGCCTGCGTCATCGTCGGCGACCTCAACCCATTGCGCCTGGCACACGCCAAGTCGCAGGGCTTCGAAGTGGTCGACCTGTCCAAGGACACCCCGCTGCACGAGCAGATCGTCGATATCCTCGGTGAGCCGGAAGTGGACTGCGCCGTTGACGCCGTCGGCTTCGAGGCACGCGGCCATGGCCACGAAGGTGCCAAGCACGAAGCCCCGGCTACTGTGCTGAACTCGCTGATGCAAGTGACCCGCGTTGCCGGCAACATCGGTATCCCAGGGCTGTACGTGACCGAAGACCCGGGCGCGGTAGATGCCGCCGCCAAGATCGGCGCGCTGAGCATCCGCTTTGGCCTGGGCTGGGCGAAATCGCACAGCTTCCACACCGGCCAGACCCCCACCATGAAGTACAACCGACAGCTGATGCAGGCGATCATGTGGGATCGCATCAATATTGCTGAAGTGGTTGGCGTGCAGGTGATCAGCCTGGATCAGGCGCCGGAAGGGTATGGCGAGTTCGATGCAGGGGTGCCGAAGAAGTTTGTGATTGATCCGCACAAGACGTTTAGTGCGGCGTGAAGGATATAAACGAAGCCCCGTGCCTGGGGCTTCGTTTACCGGCAGGCCAGTTAGAGCTGCGGCCGAATAGGTTTATAGTCTTTTCGGATCTGCACTGAATGGTCGTTCAGATCGTGTAGCTGATCATGGCGTCTTTTTCCAGCCTTGAGCATAAAGGAATTTTGACGCTCCAAAATATTGATTTGAATGTTGAGCTTGCGTTGGTCGATTTTTTCAAACAGCTTGGGCGCGGCTTGAAGGCTTTTGATTTCACTCAGGTTGCTAGCGAATTTTCCATAGTCATCCCCCACAAGAAACAGGTGCGTGCCATTCCGTTGTTTGATTGAATGAAGATGAGTGCGAGTCAATGTGTAGGTGGCAGTTTTAGGTGGTAAACTTAAATTCGCTGTGTTGCCACTTTGGTTGAAAATTTCTTGATTGTTGAGCCATTGTTTTTTTGGCGTTGTGCTGAAAATTTCAATTTTTCTTCTGGATACTGAAGTAATTCCTTGAATTGTGACGTGGCCGGTAGGGTCGGTATAGTTCAAGGGGTCTCCATGGCAGTAGGCGAAAGGGTTCATGCCGCCTTCGTCGAAAGGGCTGAGATTGTCAGGTGCAAGAAAGCGCATGAGCTCGGGGCTGTAGAGCCGATAGCCGTTACCCAGTAGATAGCCTAGGGTTTGGGGCTCGATACGCTCACCATTGAAACCGAGCGAGTGACGACGGGGGAGCAGGGCGGGGGCGTGTCCATAAGCTGAATAGCTATGCGCGGCTTCGTCACTTTCGCTTTGCACCTGTAGAACAGAGCCTTTGTCATCGGTTGCCAGTAACGCGTTACCTGACATTTCACCCGTCTGCTGCTCGGCCAGTGGCATCTCCGCGCTGCGGAAGATGGCGCGATGATGTTTACCCTGCTTCACGGTAACGAGCCTACTGTCTTGGTAGAAGAAGAACGATTTATTCACTGACTTAATCATGGCGTTGGCCTCCTAAAACCCAAGATCAGCGAGTTGCCAATTGTTTTTAGATCTTGGCTTTTCGTAGCTCTTCGGCGCGATAGTATAGGTCTGGGTCTGTTTTGCCTTCGCGATGGTTGAAAAGGTTCATCGGGCTACCGTTGCGTGCTGATTGGATTTTCATTTGATTTATGTGTTGATCGTTGTTTTTTTTGTATTCGAGATATCTGACTCTAATGGCCATTTGGTCGGTAGATTCTGTGGGTGCTTGGCCATACTTCTTTAGATTTTTGAGCTTTTTCTTGACGTATTTTGCATCGGTGCTTATTTGGTTTTGTAGTTTATTGATTGCTGTCAGGTTTTCTATGGTCGTTGGTTCCTCGGTCAGTTGAATAACCGCTGACCTGTCAAGCATGAGCTTCTCGCGGCGGTCGGATACTTGTTGTTTTCGTTTATCAATTCGACTGCTTCTTGTGCTTATCCAAGTGGATGGCTTAAATAACGAGAAGTGACGTAACGAGAAGTGACCTGTTGGGTCTGATTGGTTGACGGGATCTCCCAGGCAATAGCAGTAGCTATTCAAGCCGCCCTCTTGAAAAGGACTTAGATTGTCTGGCGAATAAAATCGCATCAGGGCTGGGCTGTAAGATCGGTAACCGTTGCCGAGCAGATAGTGTCCCTCGTCTGTCCGGTACTGGCCGTTAAATCTTAATAAGGAGAATAAGGAGAGCATTCTGGTTTTGGCAGCATCATGCCCATAAGCCGCATAGGCCAGTGCTGCAGTTTCTACTTCGCTAATCATACCTAGTACTGAGCCGCTTTTGTCTGTAAACACTCGGGTCGCGCTTGCTTTCAAGTCGGTGTGAAGCTCCGCAAGTGGCACGTCGTCGTAAGCAAAGATGGCACGCTTCTGCGCTCCCTGACTGACGGTGATGAGCTTTCCGTTCTGGTAGAAGAACTGTGTAGCGTTCGCCTGGTTTTTCATGAAGCGCTCCTGTTATCAGTCACCGCTGATGGGCCTATAACAGGATATTGGTCAGGAATGGAGTGGTCGGCTACTGGCAAAAATGATAGGTATGCGGAAATTGCCTACGTGGCTATGGGCGATTTCCTGCTTACTCTACGAATCAGCAGGAAATACCCTACGCAGTCTGTCGAATCGCGTCTGATTGCCCCTGTGAACCCCGGTCCGTAGGCTCGTTGGGTCGCTGAACGGTTCAGCGATGGGGGTGTGGAAACCCTGGTAGTCATCGATCGACATGCCGTTATGGCGGCTGTGCGCGGGAGGCCGTTTGGCCTACCGGGTTGCTCGATGACCGGTTTTCCACCCCGCGTTCAGCTGCCTCCATTCGTGTGGAAACGAGGTTGGTGGCTTTCCCATCACCATCGAGTTGAATCATGAAAAAAATCGTCCCCGATCCACCCCGCCTCAAACTGTTCAACACCCTCTATTCCTCCATCCACCCCGACCTGCTCCCGCTCGACGCCTTGTTTGTCGCCAGCGAGATGCTGCTGGGCATCTCGGAAACCGTCGACGAGTACCGCCGCATCCATACCGGTGAGCCGGGCCTGCACATGCTGGCCAATGCAATCCATTCCGCCGATACCGCCCACGCGTTGATCGAGCACGCGCTGGCGCGTATGTGAAGGAGGGCGTAGTGCGATGAGCGACGATAGACAAGCAAACGTTACGGTTGGCGCCAAGACCTTCTGCGAGGCTGGTGAACAGCCCAGCCATCTGTTCCGGGTGATGCCTGGTGTGCCGTTCGAGCATGCCTATGAGCAGGTTTCGGTACTGCTGGGGTACATCAAGCACCTGGTGCGCGAAGGGGATATGGAGGATGACCATAAGCTGCTCGGTGCTGCGGATTACCTGAGTGCGTTTGCCAAGGCGATCATGGATGACATCGAGCTTGCTCGGAACAGAAGGCACTGACTGGGCCAGTCTGTTAGCGGGGGCCGCTGTGCGGCCCTTCGCGGGGCAAGCCCGCTCCCACAGGATCCCGATCTGCGGCCTGGAACAAACCTTCAATCTTTCAGTCGAATGCCTCGTTTCCCAGGCCATCCCGGCCTACGAGGTCCCTCCCGATGAAAGCTCTCACCCTGGCAACCCTGATGACCCTGGCCGCAAGCCCGGTGTTCGCCTTCAACCTCAGCGATGCCGCCAATGCCGTGTCGGCCATGCAGAACCAGAACCAACAGGGCCAGGTGCAGGCGCCCGAGGCGCAGGCCAATTTGCTCAACACTTTGGGCAGCGAACTGAACATCACCCCGGAGCAGGCCGTGGGCGGGGCAGGGGCGATGCTGGGGTTGGCGCGCAACAACCTGAGTTCTGACGATTACGGCCAACTGACCAAAGCCGTGCCCGGGCTGGACCTGCTGTCGGGTGCCAATGCGCTGGGCGGGTTGAGCGGGCTGGGTGAACTGCTGGGCAAGAACAGCGAAAGCCAGTCGGCGTTGAGCAATGCGCTGGGCAATAACGTGGAAAACCGCAGCGACCTGGACAGTGCGTTCAAGGCGCTGGGGATGGATACCGGGATGATCGGGCAGTTTGCGCCGTTGATTCTGCAGTATCTGGGGCAGCAGGGGATTGCCGGGTCGTTGCTGCAGAACCTGGGTAGCCTTTGGACTACCCCGGCGCCCTTGACCCAGCCATCGGTCTGAAGGACAGGCGCGGCCTGTAGGAGCGGCCTTGCGTCGCGAAAGGGCTGCGTAGCGGCCCCATCGATATTAGCGGCGACGCTGAAATCCGGGGGCCGCTGCGCAGCCCTTTCGCGACGCAAGGCCGCTCCTACAAGAGCACGCTCAGCTTAGGTCAGGTGGCTTCGGTGAAATCCACCAAGCGCACCGGGCGGCGGAAGCCAGCCGTCAGCACCGCCAGATACGCCAGCCCCAACGCAAACCAGCACAGCCCAATCACCAACGTCAGCGCCGACAGGCTGGTCCACAGCCACAATGTCAGGCTCAACCCCACCAGCGGCACCGCGCCATAGCACAGCAAGCCTTTAAGGTTACGCTGCGCGCTGTCGTTCATCAGGTGCGTCTTCACCACTGCCAGGTTAACCGCCGAAAACGCCACCAGCGCGCCAAAGCTGATCAACGAGGCGAGGGTGGCCAGGTCGATCACCAGCGCCAGCAACGAGAACGCCGACACCAGCAGGATGGCGAACACCGGCGTGCCGAAGCGTGGCGACAGATACCCGAAGGTGCGCTGTGGCAGCACTTTGTCACGCCCCATGGTGAACAGGATGCGCGACACCGCCGCCTGCGAGGCCAGCGCCGAACCCAGGCTGCCGGCAACGAACGCAGCCGTGAAGAAGTTGGCCAGGAACTGCCCGCCCGCTTTGAACATCACCTCGTTGGCCGCCGCATCGGCATTGACGAAGGTGCTGCCCGGGAACACCAGTTGGCTGACGTAGGCCAGTACGGTGAACAGCACGCCGGCACACAGCGTGGTCAGGATGATTGCCCGTGGCACGTCGCGGCGGGCGTCGCGGCATTCTTCGGCCAGGGTCGAGACAGCATCGAAACCGAGGAACGACAGGCACAGTACTGCAGCACCGGCCATCAGCGGGCCAAAACCAGGCTGGGTGCCGTCACCCATCAGCGGTGACAGCAAGTCCACCGGCTGGCCGGCCAGGGTCTGGCAAGACAGCGCCACGAACACCCCGATGAACACGATCTGCGCGCCGACGATGAGGTTGCTGGCCTTGGCCACCGAGTGGATACCGATCACGTTGAGTACGGTCACCAGTGCGATCGAGGCAAGGATGAGGGACCAGGCTGGGATGGCGGGGAAGGCGATGTTGAGGAACAGGCCGATGAGCAGGTAGTTGATCATCGGTATGAACAGGTAATCGAGAAGCAGCGACCAGCCGGCGAGAAAGCCCACGTTTGGGCCAAACGCCATGTTGCTGTAGGAGTACGCCGAACCCGCGACCGGGAAACGCTTGACCATGAAGCTGTAGGACGTGGCGGTGAATGACATGGCCAGCAACGTGACCAGGTAAGCGCCAGCGGTGCGGCCACCGGTGAGCTCGGTGACGATGCCGTAGGTGGTGAAGATGGTCAGCGGGACCATGTAGACAAGGCCGAAAAACACCAGGGCGGGCAGGCCGAGGACACGGCGGAGCTGGGCGGGGGCGGAGCTAGGTTGGTTGGCCATTGATCGATCCAGGCATTTTTTGTAATTGTGCTTTGATCGATTTTTATCCACTTATGGGGATGATGACAAAGAAGTAATCCTTATGCTGATTATTAGTCAGGCTTTTAATCGAGTTTATCTGGGGGGGGCGTCTTCGCGGGGCAAGCCCGCTCCCACAGGCCCACCACTATCCGTGGGAGCGGGCTTGCCCCGCGAAGAGGCCGGCCCAGGCTTACTACTTAGCCAATTCCCCACGCAACTGCTCGATCCGCTGATCCTTCTCCAGCCACAGCTGATTCACCCACGCCTGCACGGACTGCCGGAAGGCCGGGTCATTTTCATAATCCCCATCCCACAATGCCGGGTCCAGCTCACGCACTTGGATGTCGATAATCACCCGGCTAATGCTGCCATTGAGCAAGTCCCAGAAGCCGGGCGCCTTGTGGCCGGGGTAAACGATGGTCACGTCCAGCAGCGCGTCCAGCTGCTCGCCCAGCGCTGCCAGCACAAAAGCCACGCCCCCGGCCTTGGGCTTTAGCAGGTGACGGTAAGGCGATTGCTGCTCTTGGCGCTTGGCCTCGGTGAAGCGTGTGCCTTCGAGGTAGTTGACCACGGTCACCGGCTGGCGCTTGAACAGCTCGCAGGCGGCTTTGGTGATTTCCAGGTCCTTGCCCTTGAGCTCGGGGTGCTTGTCCAGAAACGCCTTGCTGTAGCGCTTCATGAATGGGTAATCCAGCCCCCACCAGGCCAGGCCCAGCAGCGGTACCCAGATCAGCTCCTTCTTGAGGAAGAACTTGAAGAACGGCGTGCGGCGGTTGAGGCTTTCGATCAGCGCGGGGATGTCGACCCAGCTCTGGTGGTTACTCACGGCCAGGTACGAGGTGTCCTTGCGCAGGCGCTCGACGCCGCGGATGTCCCACTGGGTGGGGATGCACAGGGCAAAGATCGCTTTGTCGATCTCCGACCAGGTTTCGGCCACCCACATCACTGCAGCGGATGCGTAGTCGCGGCCACGGCCCGGCAGCACCAGCTTGAGCAGGGCAAACACCAGCAGCGGGCAGATCAACACCACGGTGTTGAGCAGCAACAGAAGGGTTGTGAGAATGCCGGTCAGCAGGCGACGCATAAAGAAACTCTTGTTGTGAGATAAACGCGGTCGGCAATGATAAGCAGCGATGCGCCCCACGCCAAATTTCCAGTGCCCGTCGGCGGGGACAAATGTTTCACATTGTGTTGATTACCCTGTAACGACGAACCTATTCAACGTGTGCAGTCTAAGCACTGTCTGCAATCAAGGAAGCGTAACCCGTGAAATCACTGCTTGCCCTGTTGTCGCTGTTTGCCTTGCCGGTCATGGCCGCTGAGCCGACGATTTATGGCCGTTACGAAAACATTGCCCTGCCGGAAATCGGCGAAACGCTGAAGGCCAAGATGGACACTGGCGCCTTCACTGCATCGCTGTCGGCCAAGGACATCGAGCTGTTCACCCGCGATGGCGATGAGTGGGTGCGCTTCCGCCTGGCGACCAAGGAGTCCGACGGCAAGGTCTACGAGCACAAGGTCTCGCGCATCAGCAAGATCAAGGGCCGTGCCGACGAAGAGGAAGAAGGCGATGCGCCGGAAATCTCCAAGCGTCCGGTGGTGGACCTGGAGTTGTGCCTGGGTGATGAGAAGCGCACCGTTGAGGTGAACCTGGTAGACCGCAGCAGCTTCAACTACCCGCTGTTGATCGGGTCAAAGGCGTTGCGTGAGTTCAAGGCGGCGGTCAACCCGGCCAAGAAGTTTACCGCGGGCAAGCCGGACTGCTGACCTGGAACCTGACTGGCCCATTGTAGGAGCGGCCTTGCGTCGCGATAGGGCTGCGTAGCGGCCCCGGCGATTTATGCCACTACAGAAAACCTGGGGCCGCTACGCACCCCTATCGCGACGCAAGGCCGCTCCTACACAATAGTGCGTCGCCATCGACATTTGCACAGGCCGCGCACCATGCCCCATATCCTCATCGTCGAAGACGAAGCCGCCATCGCCGACACGCTGGTCTACGCCCTGCAGGCCGATGGCCACAGCACCGAATGGGTGACCCTGGGCAGCGCGGCCCTCGATAAGCAACGCCAGCGCCCGGCCGACCTGATCATCCTCGACATCGGCCTGCCCGATATCAGTGGCTTCGAAACCTGCCGCCAGCTACGCCGCTTCAGCGAAGTGCCGGTGATGTTCCTCAGTGCCCGCGACGGTGAAATCGACCGGGTGGTGGGCCTGGAGATCGGTGCCGACGATTATGTCGTCAAACCCTTCAGCCCGCGCGAGGTGGCCGCGCGCGTGCGGGCGATCCTCAAGCGCATGGCGCCAAGGGCTGAGCCTGCTGCTGCGGCAACGCTGTTCCAGCTCGACACCCTGCGCATGCAGATCAGCTACCGCAACCAGCCGCTGGCCCTGACCCGCCATGAGTTCCGCCTACTGCAATGCCTGCTGGAGCAGCCCCAGCGGGTATTCAGCCGCGAGCAATTGCTCGATGCCTTGGGGGTGGCCTCCGACGTGGGCTACGAGCGCACCATCGACAGCCATATCAAGAGCCTGCGTGCCAAGTTGCGCCTGGTGGCCAGCGCGGCAGAGCCGATCCAGACCCACCGCGGCCTAGGCTACAGCTACAGCCCGGATCACGCCTGATGCGCCTGGGCATCCGGATCTTCCTGGTGTATTTCCTGTTCGTTGGGCTGGCAGGCTACTTTCTGCTCAACACAGTGCGCGAGCAGATCCGCCCGGTGGTGCGCCAATCGTCCGAGGAAACCCTGGTAGACACCGCCAACCTGCTGGCGGAGATCCTGCACGATGACGTCAAGGCCGGCACCCTCGGCCAGAGCCGCCTGCCCGAAGTGCTCAAGGCCTATGGGTCGCGTAGCCCGGGCGCGCAGATCTGGGGGTTGGCGAAGAACCAGGTCAGCCACCGCATCTACGTGACTGACGCCAAAGGCATCGTCCTGCTCGACTCCAGCGGTGAAGGCCTGGGCAAGGACTATTCGAAGTGGAACGATGTCTACCTCACCCTGCGCGGCGAATACGGTGCCCGCTCCACGCGCAGCGTCGCTGATGACGAAAGCACCTCGGTGATGCACGTGGCCGCGCCGATCATCGATGACGGCCGGATCATCGGCGTGGTGACCGTGGCCAAGCCCAACAGCTCGCTGCAACCCTACATCGACCGCTCCGAGCAGCGCTTGCTGACGTTGGGCCTGGGCTTGATCGGCCTGGGCTTGTTGATCGGTGCCGCGCTGTCGTGGTGGCTGGCGCGCTCGCTGCGCAGGCTGGCCCGCTACGCCCAGGCCGTCAGCGAAGGCGAACGCGCGGCGCTGCCGCACTACAAGGGCGGTGAGCTGGCGCACCTGGCCAATGCGGTGGAGCGCATGCGTACGCAACTGGAAGGCAAAGCGTACGTCGAGCGCTACGTGCATACCCTGACCCACGAACTGAAAAGCCCGCTGGCGGCCATTCGCGGTGCTTCCGAGTTGCTGCAGGGCGAGATGCCGGCCGAACAGCGGGCGCGCTTTGTGGGCAACATCGAACGGGAGAGCGAGCGCTTGCAACAGATGATCGAGCGCCTGCTCAACCTGGCGCGGGTCGAGCAGATGCAGGCGCTGGAAGACGAACAGCAGGTGGCGCTGGCATCGCTGGTCGACGAACTGCTGCTGGCCCATGCGGCACGTATCGAAGGGGCTGGCTTGCAGGTGCGACAGCGGGTGCCGGTAGGGCTGCGGTTGTTGTGTGATCCGTTTCTGATGCGCCAGGCGCTGGCCAACCTGCTCGATAACGCGCTGGACTTTACCCCGGTGGGCGGGGCGCTGCTGTTCGAGCTGGAGCGCGAGGGCGGGCGCGTGGCATTGAGCCTGTTCAACCAGGGGCAGGCTATCCCGGCGTATGCCATCGGGCGGGTCAGCGAGCGGTTCTACTCACTGCCACGGCCGGGCAGCGGGCGCAAGAGTACCGGGCTGGGGCTGAATTTTGTGGCTGAGGTGATGCAGTTGCATGGCGGCACGTTGGCGGTGGATAACGTTGACGGCGGGGTGCGGGTGCGGTTGTGGCTGCCGGTGCGGCGTATCAGCTGAGGTTGCTGGGGCTACGCGCAAAAACACGCAATCTCCATAGAGTCTCCCCAAAGCCTCCATGCAAGGCGCAGACACTGCGCCCACTGCCATAGGAGGCCCCATGAACAAGACCTTGAGTTTCAAGCTCGGCATGATTGCCCTGCTGATGTTGCTGTTGCTGATCCCCCTGCTGCTGATCAACGGCCTTATCGACGAGCGCCAGAGCCTGCGTGACAGTGTGGTGCGGGACATCGCCCAGAGCGCCAGTTTCGACCAGCAGCTCAGCGGCCCGCTGCTGGTGGTGCCCTATCGCAAGTACCAACGGCGCTGGATCGACAAGGACGGCGAGCGTACCCAGGAGACCAGCACCGTCGCCGGCCATCTGTACTTCCTCCCGGAAACCTTCGACGCCGACCTGGGCGTGGAGACCGAGCTGCGCGCACGCGGTATCTACCAGGCGCGGCTGTTTCACGCCAAGGGCCGTATCAGTGGCCGCTTCAAACTGCCCGAGCGCTGGGGCATCGACAAGGACTTCGACGACTACCGGTTCGACAAGCCCTTCCTGGTGGTGGGCATCAGCGATATCCGCGGCATCGAGAACGGCCTGGAGCTGACCTTCGACGAACGCAAATTGCCGTTCGAAGCCGGCACCGGGCTCAGCTGGATGCGCGCGGGCGTGCATGCCAGTCTGCCAGGGCTGGGTGGCCTGCAGGCGCGCGAGTTCAGCTATGGCTTCGACCTGGCGTTGCAGGGCACTGGCCAGCTGCAGGTATTGCCGGTGGGCCGCACCAGCAGTGTCGACCTGCGCGCCAACTGGCCGCACCCAAGCTTCATCGGCAGCTACCTGCCCAGCCGTCGCGACATCGATGCCCAGGGCTTCAGTGCCCATTGGCAGACGTCGTTCTTCGCCACCAACCTCGAAGACGCCCTGCGCCAGTGCGCCAGCGGGGGGGAGTGCACGGACTTCAGCGAGCGGACCTTCGGCGTGAGCTTCGTCGACCCAGTGGACCAGTACCTGAAGAGCGAGCGGGCGATCAAATATGCGTTGTTGTTCATCGCGCTGACCTTTGCCGGCTTCTTCCTGTTCGAGGTGTTGAAAAACCTCAGCGTGCACCCGGTGCAGTACATCCTGGTGGGCGTGGCGCTGGCGTTCTTCTACCTGCTGTTGCTGTCGTTGTCCGAGCACATTGGCTTCGGCCCGGCGTATGGGCTGTCGGCTTTGGCCTGTGTGTTGCTGATTGGCTTCTACCTGAGCCACGTGTTGCACAGCCTCGGCCGTGGGGTGGGGTTTGCAGCAGGGTTGGCAGCGCTGTACGCGATGCTTTATGGGCTGCTCAGCGCCGAGGACTATGCGCTGCTGATGGGCTCGCTACTGTGCTTTGGCTTGCTGGGCGTGTTCATGGTGCTGACCCGGCGGCTGGACTGGGCACGGGTGGGGAGGGCGGCATGAGGGAGGATAGAGAAATCGGGCGTTGGTTGGCCCGCAGGATCGGGCAGTTGTTTCCTGTGATACCCAAGTAAGGCTTGGGGCTGCTTTGCAGCCCATTCGCGGGGCAAGCCCGCGAATGGGCCTGTCAGGCTGTCGGTGCTGTGGCGACCATCGAAGGCCGCTTGGCCACCTCGGCATACCAGGCCGCCAACCTAGGCTGGTGCTCACGCCAGCCAAAATCAGGCTGGCGCAAATCCAGGTATCCCAGTGCGCACGCCACACCGATTGCCGCCAGATCAAAGCCCGAGATCAGCTCCGCCAGGTGCTCCTGCTCCAGGTTGGCCAGGCTGCGGCGGATCTTCTCGCCCTGCGCTTCAAGCCAGCCGTCCCAGCGCTTGCCTTCAGGCCGCAGGAAGCTCTCATAGCGCGACGACACCGCCGCATCCATGATCGCATCGGCCTGCGACACCAGCGTCATGCGCCGCCAGCGCGCCGAGCCTTCACGCGGCAGCAACGGCAGGCCGACATGCTGCAGGTCCAGGTACTCGCAGATCACCCGGCTGTCGTGCAGCACCGTGCCGTCGTCCAGGCGCAGGGCCGGGATCTTGCCGATCGGGTTGCCCAGGTTGAGCTGCGCGTCGCCGCTCACCGGGCTGATGTTCACCGGTTGCAGGGTGACGCGGTCAAGCTGGCCAGTCTCGTGCAGCACTACCATGACCTTGCGCACGAAGGGCGATAGTGGCGAGTGGAACAGCGTCATCGTGGCCATGGTTCAGTTGCCTTGCAGGCTGGGCGGCAGGCACACGCCGGTACCGCCGATGCCGCAGTAGCCGCCCGGGTTCTTGGCCAGGTACTGCTGGTGGTAGGCCTCGGCGAAGTACACGGTTGGCGCTTGGTCGATCTCGGTGGTGATCTCGCCGAAACCGGCCTTGTTCAGCTCGGCCTGGAAGGCGTTGCGGCTGGCCTTGGCTTCGTCGAGCTGCTGCGGCGAGGTGCAGTAGATGGCCGAGCGGTACTGGGTGCCGACATCGTTGCCCTGACGCATGCCCTGTGTCGGGTTGTGCAGTTCCCAGAACATCGCCAGCAACTCGCGGTAGCTGAGCTTGTTCTTGTCGAACACCACCAGCACCACTTCGGTGTGGCCGGTCAGGCCCGAGCAGACCTCTTCGTAGGTGGGGTTGGGGGTGAAGCCGCCGGCATAGCCGACCACGGTGCTGACCACGCCTTCACGCTGCCAGAAGCGGCGCTCGGCGCCCCAGAAGCAGCCCAGGCCGAAGATGGCGAAGTCGATGTCACCTTCGAAGAACGGACCGAGCAGGGGCGTGCCCTCGAACACATAGTGGAACTCGGGCAGGGACATTGGGGTTTCGCGGCCAGGCAGCGCCTGCTCCGCAGTTGGCATGACGTTTTTGTTCACCAGGATTTCCGAACGCAGGACCATGGCCGTTCCTCTTTTTTTTTCAGATATCTGTTTGTCAGATAGATAAGTGTGGGCCGCGAAAGGGCCCGAATGGACTCTATAGTGCACGAGGTTGACGCTGCTGTCAGGCCACCGGGCCGCGCGGATAGCGCTTGAGTTTCTCGGCCAGCTCACGCCCCGGAATCGGCCGATCGAACAGATAGCCCTGGCCCACATCGCAGCGGTGCCGGCGCAGAAACGCCAATTGCGCCGGGGTCTCGATGCCCTCGGCCACCACCTTGAGCTTGAGGTTATGGGCCATGGCCACCACCGCCGAGGTGATCTCCATGTCGTCCTGGTTGTCGGGGATTTCGTTGATGAAGCTGCGGTCGATCTTGATGATGTCGATCGGAAACTTCTTCAGGTAGCTCAACGACGAATAGCCCGTGCCGAAGTCGTCCATGGCCAAGGTCAGGCCCAGGGCCTTGAGCTCGTCGAGCTGGCGGTGGGTGTCTTCGGTCGCTTCCAGCAGCAGGCCTTCGGTCAGCTCCAGCTCCAGCAGGTGCGGGGGCAGGGCCTCCTCCTTGATGATCGAGCTGATCGACGCTACCAGGTCAGGGTCGGAAAACTGCTTGGGCGACAGGTTGATGGCCACGTGCAGGTTGCCCATGCCGGCCTCGCGCAGCTGTTGGCTCATGCGGCACGCCTGGCGCACCACCCACTTGCCGATGGGGATGATCAGGCCGGTTTCCTCGGCCACGCTGATGAACTGGTCCGGGCGGATCATGCCGCGCTCGGGGTGGTTCCAGCGCAGCAGTGCCTCCAGCCCCAGCAGGCGGCCGCTGCGCAGGCACAGCTTGGGCTGGTAGAACACCTCCAGCTCGTTCTGGGTCAGGGCGCGGCGCAGGTTGTTCTCGACGAACAGCTTGTAACTGGCCTCGGCATTGAGCACTTCGGTAAACACCTGCACCTGGTGCTTGCCGTTGGCTTTGGCCTTGTGCAGGGCCAGGCCTGCGTTTTTCATCAGGCTCGCCGGGTCGATGCCATGCAGCGGCGCGCAGGCCAGGCCCACCGAGGCGGTGACGTTGATCAGCTGGTTGTCGACGAACATCGGTTTGTCGAGGGTGCGCAGCAATTGCTGGGCGACGCCCTGGCCATCTTCCAGGTGGGTGTCGTCGAGCAGCACGGCAAACTCGTTGCTGGCAAAGCGCGCCAGGATGCCGCCGGCGCTGAGGCTGTTGCGCAACCGGCGGGCGAGGCTGACCAGCAGCTTGTCACCGGTCTGGTGGCCGAGGCTGTCGTTGATGCGCTTGAAGTTGTCGATGTCCACCAGCAGCAGGCACATGGAATGCTCGTCGTTGCGGGCAAAGCGCTCGTCGAGGCTGCGGATGAAGGCCGGGCGGTTGCCCAGGTTGGTCAGGTTGTCGGTGTAGGCCAGGCGTTCGATGCGTTGCTGGGCCAGCTTGGTCTGGGTGACATCTTCGTAGATGCCGATGTAGTGGGTCAGCTCGCGGTTGTCACCATACACCTTGGAAATCGACAGCTGGCCCCAGTAGGGCTCGAGGTTTTTACGCCGGCTCTTGAATTCGCCCTGCCAACTGTTGCCCATGGCCAGGCTCGACGGCGAATCGAACAGCAGCTCGCTGAGGTTTTCCAGGGCGGGCAGTTCGGCCAGTTGGCGGCCCTGGACTTCGTCGGTGCTGTATTGGGTGATCGCGGTGAAGCTTGGGTTGACGTACTCCACCACGCCATCGCGGTTGACCAGCAAAAAGGCGCTGGCGCTTTGCTCTACGGCGCGCTGGAACAGGTGCAGGGCACTGGCTGCCGTGCGCCGGTTGTGGTTGGTGATGACCTGGGCGAACTGGTCGGCCAGCTCACCGGCAAAGGCGATTTCGTCAGACTGCCAGGCCCGCGGCTGGCCGCTCTGCTCCAGGCACAACACGCCGATGACCTGGCCATCGACGCGCACGCTGGCATCGAGCATGGCTTTGTTGTCGGGGCGCAGGCTTTGCGTCAGGGCGCGGGTGCGCGGGTCGTGGCTAGCGTTGTGGGCGTCGATGGCGCGGCTGGCGTGCAGGGCGTCGAGGTAGTCGGGAAAGCGGCTGGCATCGATGGCTTCGGGCAGGCGGTGTTGCTGCTCGTGGCGATACCAGGCGCTGATCGGCTCCAGGCGCTGGTCTTCCAGGTGCCAGATGCTGGCGCTGTCGACCTTGTAGATTTCGCAGGCGCTCTGGGTGATCAGCTCGGCAGCTTCGAGCAGCGAGTTCCCGGCACTGTAGCGCTGGCGGGCCAGGCGCAGGATGAGGTCTTGCTGGCCACGCACCCGCTCCAGGTGTTCAAGCTGTTCTTGCTGGGCGCGCTGGTTGAGTTGCAGGGCCAGCTGCAGGCGGGTGTTGCGTGACTCCAGCTCGCTGGGGTCTGCGTCGTTGGCGTCGTCGGGCGGGTCGTCGAGCACGCTCAGGTAGCCGCGCAACAGTTGGCGATTGTGCTGCCTGTAGGCCTCGCCGGCTTCCACCAGGCGCAGCGATGCACCAGGGCCATGCAAGGTGTAGCGCACCCGGTAATAGCCGCGACGGGCCAGTTGCGACTGGATTTCATCGTGCAACCTGTAGCGGGCCTCGGGTTCCATCAGGCTGGCATAGGGCGCATCGACGAGGGCACAGAGTTCGCCGGCCTGCAGGCCGAACTGGCGCTCGCAGGCAGGGTCGAGGTAGAGCATTGCCCAGGTGGCTTCGTTGAGCCTTTCGAAACGCAGCATGCCGAGCCGCGAGGGCACGGGTAGCTGCGTGACGACCTCGGCCGCCACACGGCTGGCGGCATCGGGTTGGCTTTTCATCGAAGACTCGCTTGAAGAGGGTGACACGGCCTGGGGGGCGGCGTATCTGGCAAGGTTGCATCATGTCCCGAGGGCTGGCAAGCGGCCATGCGTGATGCTGTGTACGGGTTATCGGCTGTTTGGCCGGAAATGTTAGTTCGCCTTGAGAATTTTGGCGTCTGGGAGATCGAGCGCCACACCCTATCGGCGGACAAAAAAAAGCCCCGCCAAATGACGGGGTTGAGGTACGAGCGTGGCAGCTCGAAAAGGGTACTGCCCCTCTTGCGAGGGGCAGCTTGCCGCCTTACAGCAGCAGGGTGCGGATATCCGCCAGCACGTCGCCCAGGCGCTTGGTGAAGCGCGCGGCGGCAGCGCCGTTGATCACACGGTGATCGTAGGACAGCGACAGCGGCAGCATCAGCTTCGGCTGGAAGGCTTTGCCATCCCACACCGGCTGCATGGTTGCCTTGGACACACCGAGGATCGCCACCTCTGGCGCATTGACGATCGGCGTGAAGCCGGTGCCGCCAATGTGGCCGAGGCTGGAGATGGTGAAGCAGGCGCCTTGCATGTCGTCGGCCGACAGCTTTTTGGTGCGCGCCTTCTCGGCCAGTGCAGCGGCTTCGGCAGCCAGTTGCAGCAGGTTTTTCTGGTCGACGTTCTTGATCACAGGGACCAGCAGGCCGTCCGGGGTGTCCACGGCAAAGCCGATGTTCACGTATTTCTTGCGGATGATGGCCTTGCCGCTTGGTGCCAGCGAGCTGTTGAAGTCCGGCAGTTCCTTGAGCAGGAAGGCGCAGGCCTTGAGCAGCAGTGGCAGCACGGTCAGCTTGACGCCAGCCTTCTCGGCCACGGCCTTCTGCGCAACGCGGAAGGCTTCCAGCTCGGTGATGTCGGCAGAGTCGAACTGGGTGACGTGCGGCACGTTCAGCCAGCTGCGGTGCAGGTTGGCGGCACCGACCTGCATCAGGCGGGTCAGGGCCACTTCTTCCACTTCGCCGAACTTGCTGAAGTCCACGGCAGGGATCGGCGGGATGCCAGCGCCGCCAGTCGCGCCGGCAGCTGCCGGTGCTTCTTTGGCCTTCTGCATCATCGCCTTGACGTAAACCTGCACGTCTTCTTTCAGGATACGGCCGTGCGGGCCGGTCGCGGCAACCGCGCCCAGCTCGACACCGAACTCACGGGCCAGCTGGCGAACAGCGGGGCCTGCGTGAACCTTGGCGTTGTTGCCGGCAGCCGGTGCGGTAGCGACCGGTGCAGGGGCAGCAGCGGGGGCAGCGGCAGCCGGTGCGGCGGCCGCAGCCGCCTCAGCCTTGGCCGGTGCAGCAGCGGCAGGCGCTGGCGCAGCAGCCGGGGCGGCGCCCGCGACTTCCAGTTTGATGATCAGGTCACCGGTGCCGACTTCGTCGTCCAGCTTGGCGATCACTTCCTTGACCACGCCAGCGGCGGGCGAAGGGATTTCCATGGAGGCCTTGTCGGACTCCAGGGTAATCAGCGACTGGTCGGCTTCGACGGTGTCGCCGACCTTGACCAGCACTTCGATGATCTTGGCCTTGCCCGACGAGCCGATGTCCGGCACGTGGATGTCCTGCACGCTGGCAGCAGCAGGGGCTGCAGCCGGCGCAGGGGCCGCTTCGGCAGCCGGCTTTTCAGCGGCAGCCGGCGCAGCGGCAGGGGCAGGTGCGGCGGCTGGGGCCTCGGACGCAGCAGCGCCCTCGGCTTCCAGAACCAGCAACTCGTCGCCCTCTTTCAGGCGATCGCCCAGCTTGACCTTCAGCTCTTTGACGATGCCGGCCTTGGGGGCCGGGATCTCCATGGAGGCCTTGTCGGACTCCAGGGTCAGCAGGCTCTGGTCAGCCTCGATACGGTCACCGACCTTGACGAACAGCTCGATGATTTCACCTTCACCGCTGCCGATGTCAGGTACGCGAATGAGTTCGCTCACTTAAAAATACTCCTCAGCAGTCCAGTGGGTTGCGCTTGTCCGGATCGATGCCGAACTTGACGATAGCGTCAGCCACCACTTTCGGTTCGATCTCGCCACGGTCAGCCAAGGCTTCCAGGGCAGCCAGCACCACGAAGTGACGGTCGACTTCGAAGAAGTGACGCAGCTTCTTGCGGCTGTCGCTGCGACCGTAACCATCGGTACCCAGGACTTTGAACTCTTTGCTCGGCACCCACTGGCGAATCTGTTCGGCGAACAGCTTCATGTAGTCGGTGGAGGCGATGACCGGGCCTTTGCGACCGTTCAGGCACTCTTCGACGTAAGTCAGCTGAGGCTTCTGGCCAGGCTTGAGGCGGTTGGCGCGTTCCACGGCCAGGCCGTCACGACGCAGTTCGTTGAAGCTGGTGACGCTCCACACGTCGGCACCGACGTTGAACTCTTCACGCAGGATCTTCGCCGCTTCGCGGACTTCGCGCAGGATAGTGCCGGAGCCCATCAGCTGAACGTGGTGCGCGGCTTCGCGGGTGTCTTCTTCGAGCAGGTACATGCCCTTGATGATGCCTTCCTCGACACCGGCCGGCATGGCTGGCTGCTGGTAGGATTCGTTCATCACGGTGATGTAGTAGAAGATGTCCTGTTGCTCTTCGGTCATCTTCTTCATGCCGTCCTGGATGATCACCGCCAGCTCGTAGCCGTAGGTCGGATCATAGGTGCGGCAGTTCGGGATGGTGCCCGCCATCATGTGGCTGTGACCGTCTTCGTGCTGCAGGCCTTCACCGTTGAGGGTGGTACGGCCGGCGGTACCGCCGATCAGGAAGCCACGGGTGCGGCTGTCGCCAGCGGCCCAGGCCAGGTCGCCGATACGCTGGAAGCCGAACATCGAGTAGAAGATGTAGAACGGCAGCATCGGCTGGTTGTGGCAGCTGTACGAGGTACCGGCAGCGATGAACGACGACATGGCGCCGGCTTCGTTGATGCCTTCCTCGAGGATCTGGCCCTTCTTGTCTTCGCGGTAGAACATCACCTGGTCTTTATCGACTGGCTCGTAGAGCTGGCCGACCGACGAGTAGATGCCCAACTGGCGGAACATGCCTTCCATACCGAAGGTACGGGCTTCGTCCGGGATGATCGGGACGATTCGCTGGCCGATTTCCTTGTCCTTGACCAGCTGCGCCAGGATGCGCACGAAGGCCATGGTGGTGGAAATTTCACGGTCGCCCGAGCCATCCAGGATCGCTTTCAGCGTTTCCAGGGATGGGGTCGGTACGCTGAAGCTCTTGGCGCGGCGCTGAGGTACGAAGCCACCCAGGGCTGCGCGGCGCTCGGCCAGGTACTTGGCTTCGGCAGAACCTTCTTCCGGCTTGAAGAACGGCAGGTTCTCGAGGTCGGCATCCTTGACCGGGATGTCGAAGCGGTCACGGAAGTGACGCAGGCTGTCGACGTCGACCTTCTTGGTGTTGTGCGCGGTGTTCTTGGCTTCGCCTGCACCGGTGCCGTAACCCTTGATGGTCTTGGCCAGGATGACAGTCGGCTGCTCTTTGTGGTTCACCGCCTGGTGGTAAGCCGCGTAGACCTTGTACGGGTCGTGGCCGCCACGGTTGAGCTTCCAGATCTCTTCGTCGGACAGGTCTTCGACCATGGCCTTGAGCTCTGGGGTGTTGAAGAAGTTCTCACGCACGTAGGCGCCGTCTTTGGCTTTGTAGTTCTGGTACTCGCCATCGATGACTTCGTCCATGCGGCGCTGCAGGGCACCGTTGGTGTCCTTGGCCAGCAGTGGGTCCCAGAAACGGCCCCAGACGACTTTGTTGACGTTCCAGCCACCGCCACGGAACACGCCTTCGAGTTCCTGGATGATTTTGCCGTTACCGCGAACCGGGCCGTCGAGGCGCTGCAGGTTGCAGTTAATGACAAAGATCAGGTTGTCCAGCTTCTCGCGGCCAGCCAGGGCGATTGCGCCCAGGGATTCCGGCTCGTCGCACTCGCCGTCGCCCATGAAGCACCAGACCTTCTGCTTGCCGGCCGGGATGAAGCCACGGGCTTCCAGGTACTTCATGAAGCGTGCCTGGTAGATCGCCTGGATCGGGCCCAGGCCCATCGAAACGGTCGGGAACTGCCAGAAGTCAGGCATCAGCCAAGGGTGCGGGTACGAAGACAGGCCTTTGCCGTCCACTTCCTGACGGAAGTTGTTCATCTGGTCTTCGCTGATGCGCCCTTCCATGAAGGCACGGGCGTAGACGCCTGGCGAAGCGTGGCCCTGGAAGAACACCAGGTCGCCGCCGTGTTCTTCGGTCGGGGCCTGGAAGAAGTAGTTGAAGCCGATGTCGTACAGGGTGGCACTGGAGGCGAAGCTGGAGATGTGCCCGCCCAGGTCCGAGTCTTTCAGGTTGGTGCGCATGACCATGGCCAGAGCGTTCCAACGCACCAACGAGCGAATGCGGCGTTCCATGAACAGGTCGCCAGGCATGCGTGCTTCGTGGGTGACAGGGATGGTGTTGCGGTATGGCGTGGTGATCGCATACGGCAGCTGGGAGCCACTACGGGTGGCCAGCTCGCCCATACGGGTCATCAGGTAATGAGCGCGGTCTTCGCCTTCTTTGTCGAGGACCGACTCCAGGGCATCCAGCCATTCCTGGGTTTCGATTGGATCGAGGTCTTGCATGGCTTGCTCCAGGGCGGAAAGGCAACCAGAATCGATTGCCTGAGTTTGCGACTGGCCTTATGGGCAGACGTCGTGAATTCTTGGATTACCGGAGTGTGATCCGGCGCCGTGTAGTTTTACTACAAATGCATTCGCATTTCATGCTTTTAGACAGTCGGGGTAGTAGTAAAACTACAGAAATGCGGCTTTTGGTCGCACCCCTGCTTGTGGGGAAAAACGTTCATGTTGGTTGGCGGTGTGTCGCGAACGGGTGATTCTTGATGTTTTTTGCCAGTGATTCGTTTTTTTTAGCTATTTCCAACTTTTGTATGACAGTCCAACCGTGGTCCGCCTTCCATTTGGCCGCCTTTACCCCTCTCTTTCACGCCGATCAAGGATAGTCCATGCGCCTGCCTTTGCCGCTCGATCTGCCCGCCACCCTGCAACCGCTGGTCGCTCGTAATCAGCAGTTCCTCAGCGATGCCGTGGCTGGCCACCCTGAACTCGACCTGAACGCTTGGAGCCCTGCCCATCGGCAACAGTTCGACCAGGTTGCCGCCGCCAGCGACTTCGTCCTCGGCCAGGCCCAGCGCGAGCCGGCCATGCTGTTTGCGCTGATGGCCAGTGGGGAACTCGAGCGGCGCTATGCGCCCGGTGAATTGCGCGCGCAGGTCGCTGCCGTGGCCCAGGCCGCGCAAAGCGAAGACGCGCTTGCGCGTAACCTGCGCCGCGAGCGCAACCGTCAGCAGGTGCGCATCATCTGGCGCGACATCACCCGCCAGGCCGAACTGGGTGAAACCTGCCGCGACCTCTCCGACCTTGCCGACGCCGCCATCGACGAAGCCTATCAATGGCTGTACCCACGCCATTGCCAGCAGTTCGGCACGCCCATCGGCCACCGCAGCGGCCAGCCGCAGCACATGGTGGTGCTGGGCATGGGCAAGCTGGGGGCGGTAGAGCTGAACCTGTCGTCGGACATCGACCTGATCTTCGCCTTCCCCGAAGGCGGCGAGACCGAAGGGGTCAAGCGCTCGTTGGACAACCAGGAGTTCTTCACCCGCCTGGGCCAGCGCCTGATCAAGGCCCTGGACCCGGTCACCGTCGACGGTTTCGTGTTCCGCGTCGACATGCGCCTGCGCCCCTATGGTTCGGCCGGTTCGCTGGTACTGAGCTTCAATGCCCTGGAACAGTACTACCAGGACCAGGGCCGTGACTGGGAACGCTACGCCATGATCAAGGCCCGGGTAGTGGCCGGTGACCAGGTGGCAGGCGCCCAGTTGCAAGAGATGCTGCGCCCGTTCGTCTATCGCCGTTACCTGGACTTCTCGGCCATCGAGGCCCTGCGCACCATGAAGCAGTTGATCCAGCAGGAGGTGCGGCGCAAGGGCATGTCCGAGAACATCAAGCTGGGTGCCGGCGGCATCCGCGAGGTGGAATTCATCGCCCAGGCCTTCCAGCTGATCCACGGCGGGCGTGACCTGAGCCTGCAGCAACGGCCCTTGCTCAAGGTGCTGGCGACCCTCGAAGGCCAAGGTTACCTGCCGCCGGCGGTGGTGGCCGAGCTGCGCGAAGGCTACGAGTTCCTACGCTATACCGAGCACGCCATCCAGGCCATCGCCGACCGCCAGACCCAGATGCTGCCAGACAGCGAGACAGACCAGGCGCGTGTCGCCTATATCCTGGGCTTCGCCGACTGGCAGGGCTTCCATGACCAGTTGATGCAATGGCGTGGCCGTGTCGACTGGCACTTCCGCCAGGTGATCGCCGACCCGGATGACGAAGACGGCGAGGGTGAGCTGGTGGTGGGGGGCGAGTGGTCGCCGCTGTGGGAGCAGGCGCAGGATGAAGACGCCGCCTGCCGGCAGCTTGAAGAAGCCGGCTTCAAGCAGCCGGCCGATGCCTTGCGCCGCCTGGCCGGGTTGCGCTCCAGCCCGCAGCTGCGGTCGATGCAGCGCATTGGCCGCGAGCGCCTGGATGCCTTCATCCCACGGCTGCTGGCCCAGGCCGTCGAGCATCAAGACCCTGATCTGGTGCTTGAGCGGGTGCTGCCGCTGGTTGAGGCGGTCGCGCGGCGTTCGGCCTACTTGGTGCTGCTCACCGAAAACCCGGGGGCCCTGCGCCGGCTGTTGACCTTGTGCGCGGCCAGCCCGTGGATCGCCGAACAGATTGCCCGCTACCCGTTGCTGCTCGACGAACTGCTCAACGAAGGCCGGCTGTTCAGCCCGCCACTGGCGCCGGAGCTGGCCAGCGAACTGCGCGAGCGTTTGACGCGCATCCCCGAGGACGACCTGGAGCAGCAGATGGAGGCGCTGCGCCACTTCAAGCTGGCCCACAGCTTGCGTGTGGCCGCCTCGGAAATCAGCGGCAACCTGCCGTTGATGAAAGTCAGCGACTACCTGACCTGGCTGGCCGAAGCCATCCTTGACCAGGTGCTGGCGCTGGCCTGGCGCCAGACAGTGGCCCGCCACGGCCAGCCCAAGCGCAGTGATGGCAGCCTGTGCGACCCGGGTTTCATCATCATTGGCTACGGCAAGGTCGGTGGCCTGGAACTGGGCCATGGCTCGGACCTGGACCTGGTGTTCATCCACGACGGTGACCCGCAGGCCGAAACCGATGGCGACAAGCCCATCGACAGCGCGCAGTTTTTCACCCGCCTGGGCCAGCGCATCATCCACCTGCTGACCACCCAGACCAACTCCGGGCAGCTCTACGACGTGGACATGCGCCTGCGCCCCTCCGGCGCTTCGGGGCTGCTGGTGAGTTCGCTCGGTGCATTCGAGCGCTATCAGCAGAACGAAGCCTGGACCTGGGAGCACCAGGCCTTGGTGCGGGCCCGCGTGCTGGTCGGCTGCAAGCAGGTGGGCGCAGCATTCGAAGGCGTACGCGCCAGGGTGTTGGGGCAGGCTCGTGACCTTGAGAAGTTGCGCACCGAAGTCAGTGAAATGCGCGCCAAGATGCGCGGCAATCTCGGTACCAAGGCTACCGCCGCCGGCACGGCGGCGAATGCGTTCGATGCCGGGGTTGCGTTCGATATCAAGCAGGATGCCGGCGGTATCGTCGATATCGAATTTATGGTGCAATACGCCGCTTTGGCCTGGTCTTTTGACCATCCGGCCATACTTCGATGGACCGATAACATCCGCATTCTGGAAGAGCTGGAGCAGGCGGGCTTGATGCCGGCCAGTGACGCGGTGCTGTTGCGCGAGGTGTACAAGGCGTTCCGTTCTGCCTCCCACCGCCAGGCCTTGCAGAAGCAGGCCGGGGTGATCGATGCGGCGCAGTTTGCCGATGAGCGTCGTGAGGTACGGCGCATCTGGGGCGAGCTTGGGCTGAGTTGAAATTGCCGGGGCCGCTTGGCGGCCCTTTCCGACCGGTCCGGCGCCCCGGCAGGGCCGCTCCGGGGGCCTGGAGGCCCATGTTCCACCACCGGTGGTACACTGTCCGCCACATAGCCTGAATATAAAGAGGGGAGGCCAGGCTGTACCGCAGCCTGCAGCCTCCCCGAGCGTTTCTGGACTAAGCATGAGAATACTGATCATTGGCCCCAGCTGGGTCGGCGACATGGTAATGGCGCAGACCCTGTTCCAGTGCCTGAAACAGCAGCACCCCGACTGCGTGATCGACGTGCTGGCGCCCGAGTGGAGCCGGCCGATCCTCGAACGCATGCCCGAGGTGCGTCAGGCCTTGAGCTTCCCGCTCGGCCATGGCGCGCTGGAGCTGGCCACACGGCGGCGCATCGGCAAGTCCCTGGCCGGCCAGTACGACCAGGCGATCCTGCTGCCCAACTCGCTGAAATCGGCGTTGGTACCGTTTTTTGCCGGTATCCCCAAACGCACCGGCTGGCGCGGCGAGATGCGTTTCGGCCTGCTCAACGACGTGCGCAAGCTGGACAAGGCGCGCTACCCGCTGATGATCGAGCGCTTCATGGCCCTGGCCTATGCGCCGGGTGCCGAGCTGCCGCAACCCTACCCGCGCCCCAGCCTGCAGATCGAGGCGCAGAGCCGCGACCTGGCCCTGGCCAAGTTCGGCCTGGCGCTGGACCGCCCGGTGCTGGCGTTGTGCCCTGGTGCTGAGTTTGGCGAGGCCAAGCGCTGGCCGGCCGAGCACTACGCCGCCGTGGCCGATGCCATGATCCGCCAGGGCTGGCAGGTGTGGCTGTTCGGCTCGAAAAGCGATCACCCGGTTGGTGAGCAGATTCGCGACCGGCTGATCCCGGGGCTGCGTGAAGAATCGTACAACCTGGCGGGTGAAACCTCGCTGGCCGAGGCCATCGATTTGATGTCCTGCGCCGATTCGGTGGTGTCCAACGACTCTGGGCTGATGCACGTGGCCGCCGCGCTGAACCGCCCGCTGGTCGCCGTCTATGGCTCGACCTCGCCGGGCTTCACGCCGCCGCTGGCCGAGCACGTCGAAGTGGTGCGCACCGGCATCGAATGCAGCCCTTGTTTCGACCGTACCTGCCGCTTCGGGCACTACAACTGCCTGCGCCTGCTCGAACCGCAGCGCGTCATCGCCGCCTTGCACAGCCTGGGTGGTCCGAACCTGATCGATACCGTGGCCGAGGTTGACTAAGTGCGGGTACTGATCATCAAGACTTCGTCGCTGGGGGATGTGATCCACACCCTGCCGGCAATCACCGATGCCGCCCACGCCATACCGGGCATTCGTTTCGACTGGGTGGTGGAAGAAGGCTTTGCCGAGATCCCCAGCTGGCACCCTGCGGTCGACGAGGTGATCCCGGTGGCGATCCGGCGCTGGCGCAAGCATCTCTGGCAGACCCTGAAGAGCGGCGAGTGGAAGGCGTTCAAGCAGCGTGTTCGCGCGCGCAAGTACGACCTGGTGATCGATGCCCAGGGCCTGGTCAAATCGGCCTGGCTGACCCGCTACGTCAAGGCACCGGTGGCCGGGCTGGACCGCTACTCGGCCCGCGAAGGCCTGGCCAGCCGCTTCTATGACCGGCCGCTGTCGGTCGCGGTTGGCCAGCACGCCGTGGAGCGGGTGCGTCAACTGTTCGCCATGGCCCTGGCCTATGACCTGCCGGAAGGCATCGGCAACTACGGCCTGGACCTCGATCGCCTGCAATTGCCGCCAGCTGCCCCCTACGTGGTATTCCTGCACGGCACCACCTGGGCCACCAAGCATTGGCCCGAGGCCTACTGGCGCGAGCTGGCCGAGCGCATGGGCCGGCGCAAGCTGCAAGTGCGCCTGCCCTGGGGCAACCCGGCCGAGAAGGCGCGCGCCGAGCGTATCGCCCAGGGCTTGAACAACTGCCAGGTGCTGCCCAAATTGAACCTGGTCGGCGTCGCCCGCGTGCTGGCTGCGGCCAAGGCCTGCGTGGCCGTGGACACCGGCCTGGGCCACCTGGCCGCAGCGCTGGACGTGCCGACCATTTCGCTGTTTGGCCCGACCAACCCTGGCCTGACCGGCGCCTATGGCCGCGCCCAGGTTCACCAGGCCAGCGATTTCCCCTGCGCGCCCTGCCTGCAGAAGAAGTGCACCTACAAACCGAGCGCCGATGACCTGCGCCGGTTCGATCTCAAACGCGAGTGGCCACTGTGCTTCACTCGCCTGAATCCCGAGCATGTGGCGAGCCGCTTGAGCGCGTTGCTGCTGGCTGAGGATGTTCGTTAATGCAACTGGCTTTCGTGCTTTACAAATATTTCCCCTTCGGCGGGCTGCAGCGCGACTTCATGCGCATTGCCCTGGAATGCCAGAAGCGCGGCCATCAGATTCGCGTGTACACGCTGATCTGGGAAGGTGATATTCCGCCGGGCTTCGAAGTGCTGGTGGCGCCGGTCAAGGCGCTGTTCAACCACCGGCGCAACGAGAAGCTCAGCGCCTGGATGGCCGCCGACCTTGCCAAGCGCCCGGTCGACCGCCTGATCGGCTTCAACAAGATGCCGGGGCTGGACGTGTACTACGCCGCCGACGGCTGCTTCGAAGACAAGGCCCAGACCCTGCGCGGCGGCCTGTACAAGCGCTGGGGCCGCTACCGGCACTTTGCCGAGTACGAGCGGGCGGTGTTCGCCAAGGATGCGAAAACCGAGGTGCTGATGATCTCCGAGGTGCAGCAGCCGCTGTTCGTCAAACATTACGGCACCCCGGCAGAACGCTTCCACCTGCTGCCGCCGGGCATTTCCCCGGATCGCCGCGCGCCGGCCAATGCCGCCGAGATCCGCGCCGGGTTCCGCAAGGAATTCAACCTGGCGGACGATGACCTGCTGCTGGTGCAGATTGGTTCGGGGTTCAAGACCAAGGGCGTCGACCGCAGCCTCAAGGCCTTGGCCGCACTGCCGTCGGCGTTGCGCAAGCGCACCCGCCTGATGGTCATCGGCCAGGACGACCCCAAGGTGTTCCAGCTGCAAAGCGCCACCCTAGGCTTAGGTGACCAGGTGCAGTTCCTCAAGGGGCGTAGCGACATCCCGCGCTTCCTGCTGGGCGCCGACCTGCTGATTCACCCGGCCTACAACGAAAACACCGGCACCGTGCTGCTCGAAGCCCTGGTGGCAGGCCTGCCGGTGCTGGTGTCCAAGGTGTGTGGCTACGCCCACTACATTGCCGAGGCCGACTGCGGCCTGGTCCTGGACGAGCCGTTCGAGCAGGAACAACTCAATGGCTACCTGCAACGCATGCTCGAAGACCCGCAGGCGCGCGCCGACTGGTCGCGCAATGGCCTGGCCTTTGCCGATACGGCCGACCTGTACAGCATGCCGCAGCATGCTGCCGACGTGATCCTGGGGCAGACCGCATGAAGCTGATACTGGCCGAACCCTTCAAGCGCCTGTGGGCCGGGCGTGATGCCTTCGAGGCCGTGGAAGCGCTGCAAGGCGAGGTATACCGCGAGCTGGAAGGCCGCCGCACACTGCGCACCGAGGTCGAGGGCGAAGGCTTTTTCGTCAAGATCCACCGGGGCATCGGTTGGGGCGAGATTTTCAAGAACCTGTTCAGCGCCAAGCTGCCGGTGCTCGGTGCCGGCCAGGAATGGCGAGCCATCCAGCGTCTGCACGAGGTCGGTGTGCCGACCATGACCGCAGTCGCCTATGGCGAGCGCGGCAGCAACCCGGCCACCCAGCACTCGTTCATCGTCACCGAAGAGCTGGCGCCGACCATCAGCCTGGAAGACTTCAGCATCGACTGGGTCAGGCAGGCGCCCGAGCCACGCCTCAAGCGTGCGCTGATCGCCGAAGTGGCGAAGATGACCGGTGGCATGCACCGCGCCGGGGTCAACCACCGCGACTGCTACATCTGCCACTTCCTGCTGCACACCGACCGCCCGGTGACGGCAGACGACTTCAAGCTGTCGGTCATCGACCTGCACCGTGCCCAGACGCGGGCGAGCATCAGCCGCCGCTGGCGTGACAAGGACCTGGCCGCGCTGTATTTCTCGGCGCTGGACATCGGCCTGACCCGTCGCGACAAATTGCGTTTTCTGCGTGGCTACTTCCAGCGCCCGCTGCGCCAGGTGCTTGCCGAAGAGGCCGCGCTGCTCGCCTGGCTGGAACGCAAGGCGCAGAAACTCTATGACCGCAAGCAACGTTATGGGGATGCACTCTGATGTCGGGTTGGACACTGGCGCCCGGCTACGAACACCTGGCGGCGGATTTCGGCAGCCTTGATGCCGTCTTTGCCATCCAGGGCGAACGCTTGACCCGCGACCCGCTCAGCGAGGTGGTGCGCATCGAGCGTGACGGCGTCAATTACTACGTCAAGCGTTACACCGGCGCCGGCAAGCACATGCGCCGTTACCTCGGCAGGCCGCGCATCAAGGCCGAATGGCAGAACCTCAAGCAGTTCGCCAAGTGGGGCATCCCCACCGCCGAAGTGGTCGCCTGGGGCCTGGAACGCAAGGGCCTGGCGTTTGGCCGGGGGGCGATGATCACCCGTGAACTGCCGCGCACCGAAGACTTGTCGGCGCTGGCCGAGCGCAATGATGCACGCCTGGCTGACCGGGCCTGGGTCGAGCATGTCAGCCAACAGCTGGCGCGCCACACTCGGGTCATGCACGAGCACCGTTTCGCCCACAACGACCTGAAGTGGCGCAACTTGCTGGTCGACGACCAGGGCACGCTATTCTTCATCGACTGCCCGACCGGCGACTTCTGGCGCGGTTTCATGTGGCGGCACCGGATGATCAAAGACCTGGCGTGCCTGGACAAGGTCGCCAAATACCACCTGTCGGCGACCCAGCGCCTGCGTTTCTACCTGCAATACCGCGGTCGCGACCGGCTCAATGCCCGCGACAAGAAGCGGATCCGCCAGGTGCTGAGCTTTTTCGAGGGAAGGGAATGACCGATTACCTGGCCAGCGCAGACCTCGCGCTGCTCAAACGCCACGGCTTGAACGACTTCGAGGCGCTGTGGGCGCTGCAGCTCGATGCCGTGGACGAGCCCAACACCGGGCGCGGGGGCTGGAGCAGCGTGTTCCGCCTGGAGCTCGAAGGCAAAGGCTACTACCTCAAGCGTCAGAGCGACTACCTCACCCGCACCCTGCACAGGCCCTTCGGCGAACCGACCTTCGCCCGCGAATTCCGCAATATCAGCCGTTACCAGAAGCTGCACATCCCGGCTTTGCAGGCGGTGTTCTATGGCGAGCGCAAGCAGGCCGGCCAGCACCGGGCAATCCTCATGACCCGGGCGCTGGACGAATGGGCCGACCTGGACAGCCTGTTGGCCCAGTGGCCGCAGCTGGGCGACGCCGAACGCAAAGGCATCCTTGAAGCCTGCGGCCAGTTGGCGCGCACGCTGCACAGCGCCGGGCAGGTACATGGCTGCTTCTACCCCAAGCATATTTTCTTGCGCCAGCGCCGCGAGGGCTGGGACGCGCAACTGATCGACCTGGAAAAGACCCGCCCGCTGCTGTTCGGCATGCGTGACCGGCTCAAGGACCTGGAGCCGTTGCTGCGCCGTGCCAGTGCCTGGAGTGAGGCGGATGTGCGTCAGTTGCTGGCGGCCTACCTGGCGCAGCCGGCGGACAGCGCCCTGGTCGACAACTGGCTGCAACGGCTGACGCAACGCCGTCGTGAAAAAGAGGCCCGCTGATGCGTTTGTCTGAACTGAAAGCTGCCGGGCGCACCCCGGCATTGCCCTTGAGTATCACCCTGGCCGATGCCGCCGGTAGCGCCGACCTGCAATTGTTCAGCCTGCTGCGCGTACTGCCCGGCCAGCGCTATGTCGGTGCCGGTGTCTGGCGTGGCACGCCGGTGCTGGCCAAGTTGCTGGTGGGGGGCAACGCTGCGCGGCATTTCCAGCGCGAGTTGCAGGGCGTGAAGCTGTTGGCCGAGCAAGGCCTGACCACGCCGAAGCTGCTGGCCGATGGCTTGAAGGAAGGCGAGGGTGGCTGGCTGTTGTTCGAGTTTCTCGATGGTGCAGAAAGCCTGGCCGATGCCTGGGCCGCCGTTGAGCACCTGCCGGTACTGGCCGACGAACAGCACCTGGTGCTGGGCGAAGCGCTGACCGCGGTGGCGCAGATGCACGCCAAGGGCCTGTGGCAGGAAGACCTGCACCTGGACAACCTGCTGCGCCACGGCGCCAAGCTGTACCTGATCGATGGCGCGGGCATCAAGGCCGAGACGCCGGGCCAGCAGTTGTCGCGCCCGCGTGTGCTGGAAAACCTCGGGGTGTTCTTCGCCCAGTTGCCCAAGCGTCTGGAGCCCTTTATCGAAGAGCTGCTGGTGCATTACCTGCTGGCCAATGCCGAGCACGCGTTGCCGATGGAAGCGCTGCAAAAGCAGATCGACAAGGTGCGCAGCTGGCGCCAGAAGGACTACCTGGAAAAGGCCGGCCGCGAGTGCACACTGTTCAGTGTCGAGCGCAGCCTTTCGGGCCTGCGGGCGATCCGCCGTGGTGAAGTCGAAGCGATGCTGCCGGTGCTGGCGCAGGCCGATGCGCTGATCGACAACGGGCACCTGTTCAAGACCGGCGGCGCCGCCAGCGTGGCTCGCATCGACGTCGATGGCCGCCCGCTGGTGCTCAAGCGCTACAACATCAAGAACACCGCGCACTGGTTCAAGCGCTTCTGGCGCCCGAGCCGGGCCTGGCACTCGTGGATCGAAGGCCATCGCCTGGAGTTCCTCGATATCGCCACACCGCGCCCGTTGGCGGTGCTGGAGCAACGGGTGATGGGCCTGCGCAGCCGTGCGTACCTGGTCACCGAATTCGTCGATGGCCCGGACCTGACCGCGTGCTTTGCGCCCTATGTGGAAAACGGCGAGGCGCCTGAAGAGCAGGTCGATGCGTTGGTCAAGGTGATGCAGCAACTGATCCGCGAGCGCATCAGCCATGGTGATTTCAAGGGCCACAACCTGTTCTGGCACAACGGCCAATGGTCGCTGATCGACCTCGACGCCATGTGCCAGCACGCCACCGGGCTCAGCTTCGCCCCGGCCTACGCCCGTGACCGGGCGCGGCTGCTGCGCAACTGGCCGAGTAGCTGTGCCCTGCATCAGCGCCTCGACCGGTTGCTGCCACGGCTCGCCGAGTAGCCTTCGGGCAGCGCCAGCCAATCGCTGCTGCGCCCGGCCTGGCGCACACGGATGCGCCATTGGTGGTCTTGCCAGCGCAGGATCGCCCACGGCACCACGCCGGCTTGCTGGGCGTGGGGGATGAGCAGGTGGTAGCGCCCGGCGAGCAGGTGCGCGCGCAGTGGCAGTTGCCCGGCAGCGGTTTGCAGGTAGAGCTGGTCGTCTGCGCGGTACAGCCCTGCCAGCGCATCCACCGCCTCACCCGCCAGCGGCGGTTGCAGGCGGCAGTCGGCGAGCAACTGCGCAAGATCCGGCAGGCCGTCGTACCACAGCACCGGTGAGTCGATGACCCAGTTGCCATCGGCCAGGCGTTTGACCGGCTGCTGCAAGTAGGCATCGGGTTGCATCGGGTCGATGACCCGCCAGCGACGGCCGTCGAACGCGACCTTGTAATAACGGCCGTGGGCGTCCTGGATGTAATACAGGCTCAGCCCTTCGAATGCCGATGCTTTCTCGAAAACGCCCTCGCCGTGCACACCGTCAATGGTGTAGCGCAGGTTATCGAGTGCAGGCGTGATGCTGTAACGCGAGGGCAATGGTAATGGCGGTTGTGTCGGCATGCCACGCATCATCCGGCGCATCAGGCCGGTGCTGACCATGCTGGTGCCGGCATCGTTGGCATAGCTCAGGGCGTTGTAGGTATGGGTCAGCACGCCGTCGATGTCATCTTGGCCAAAGGCGTCCACCCCACCCCAGATCTCGATGGCCATGCGCCCCAGCGCAAGTGGAAGTTGCACCCGGGCAGGCAGTACCAGGCTGATCATGTCTAGCAGGCGCCAGGCCAGGTCGGCGCCTTGCTGGAGGTCGGCTTCCCCGGTGGTACGGCTGTCGGCATCGACCTTGGCCAGCCAGGCGCGCACCTCGGCCCTGTAGCAGGCGAAAAACAGCTCGTCGTCGATCGCCGGGGTGCGCAGTACGGGGCTCAGCCGGCCTTTGTTCAGCAGCCGTTCGATGCCTGCGGGTGCCAGCAACGGCAGGCGGCCCGCCATGTAGGCGCGCAGGGCGGGTTGTTTGCGCAGTAGGCGCATCAGTTCGCGCGCATTGCTCAGCCCCCGCCAGGCGCGGCGGTCGGGTGCGTCCGGCGTGTAGAGGATGAACGCGCCCACGCCGGCGCCCTCGGCATTGATCAGCAACACGCCTTGCAAGGTATGGCCATGGATCGTCAATTGGCGCACGGTGACGCGCTGTCCGTCCACCGGGGGGCGAAGCGCGTTATGCGGATAGTCCAGCACCTGACGCACCCAACGGTAGGCTCGCTCATCGGGGTTGCGGGCGAGATGCCCGGCATAGCGCGCCTTGGCCGCCTCGGCGTACATGCGGGCGCGGTTGACCAGGGCATGGGCGTTCAGCCGCCACCCCCCGACCGGGGAATCGATCAATTGGGTTTTCAGGTAGGCATGATAGCTGCCACCGACATTCAGGTGCCTGATCATCGCCTTGATGTAGGCCGGGTTCAGTGCCTCGGGTAATGGCTTGCCGTGACGGTGGGTTACCCGGGCGGTGAGCCAGTAGTCGTAGTCGAACCAGGCCACGTTGCGCAATGCCAGCTCGTGTAGCGGGTAGCTCTCTCTGATCAGTTCGATCATCTGGCCGCCGACGTGCTCGAAGCCTCGCCAGGTAACGTAGCTTGAAGGGTGAAACGGATTCAACTGCGGGCCTGCCTGCCGGCTGTGCACGACATGGATCATGATGTCTGCGGCTGCGTAGCGCAGGCCATGATCGTGGCGCAGGCGTTCTTCGACGCGCGCGCGCGCCCAGCCCTGCAGGCTGTCCTGCTGGCGGAACTGCCCCAGGGTGAGGATGCCCGGGGCGGCGACGCGATTGCCGGCGGCTACCAGTTGTTGCATCGTCTGCATGATATGCGTAAGCCCCTGGGGCCCTGCCTTGCTCAACCAATTGGGCAGGTTTTTTTCCAGCAGCAGGCCGTAGCGGGTGTCGAGCAAGGCTTGCTTGCCGGCTTCAGCCGCCACTGAAAGGGCATTGTGCAGCGTCTCGACGGCCGGTGCCGGGGCACCCTGGGCGCTTGCCCAGGCTTGGTTGACACGCAGGCGCTGCGCTTCGATCAGGCTGTCGACCTGGGCTTGCACCGGGTCATCGGGATACCATTCGTAGCGTAGCCGGTCGGCCTTGGCGGCGTTGCCGATACGCGCGTCATCAACCAGCAGGCGCAGCAGTGGCGGGCCTTGCAGTGGGTCGTCGAGGCGCTCGCACAGCTCAAGGTGCAAGTCGGCCAGTGAGGCGTAGGCCTCGATGCCCTGGGCCAGGCCGCACAGCAAGGCCGGGCCCAGGGCCTGCTCTGGGGTGAGCTCGGCAGCCTCGTCGTTGCCGGTGACGACCACGAACATACCCGGCAGCACCGCGCGGCTGTGGGGCTGGCTACGGCTGAGGACCAGGCGGTACACCTGGGCACGCGTGGCCACCGGCTGGGGCCTCCGTTGCCAGGCGTTGGGCAGGTCGAGGCACAGGCTGAGGGCGTCGGCCTCGGGGGCGGGCAAGGTCCCGTCGGCCAGGCGCAGTGTCAGCTCGGCGTGCATCAGGGCGCGGCGCAGGTCGCCGAGGCGCACCCTGCGCGAGCGGCCTTGGGTGTCGCAGGCGGCCCAGTATTCCGCCAGTTCGCCCTGCAGTTGCTGTCGGCTGAGCGGTTGCCGGTCGGCGGCCGGTAATTGCGCCAGCAGGGCGATGATCTGCTGGTCGAGGAATTCGATGCGTTCCAGCGGTAGCATGTTGCGCTCCTTTCTTAAGGGAGCCGCAACGTTAGGGCCCAGGGCAAGGGCCGGAGCGGTAGCCGGTTATCGACTGCAAAGCCCGCGCAGGCTGAGGATGGCGGGCACGCCGAGGCCCAGCCAGGCCAGGGCGTCCCAGGCACCGTCACCCAGCAAGGCGGCAAACAGGCCGGCGGCTCCGAGCACGCTGATGGCGGCCGGCCAGGCGAAGATCCGCCAGGATGATCGAGAGGCGTGGCTCATGCCCGCACCTCCCGGGCTTTGCGCTGCTTGCTTAGCCACAGGTACAGGCCGCTGCCGAGCACGATGATGGTCAGCACATCCAGCACCGCCCAGAGAATCTGCATGGGGCGCCCGCCGTAGTCACCGAAGTGCAGTGGCTGGGACAGGCCCATGGCGTCCATGTACCACGGGCGTTCGCCCACTGCCGTCACGTGCAGGGTGCGCGCATCGATCAGCACGGGGGTGAGCAGGTGCGAGGTCAGGTGAGTGGCGCCCTTCATGAACACGGCGTAATGGTGCTCGCTGGAGAACCGCGTGCCGGGGAAGGCGATGAAGTCCGGGCGCATACCGGGCGCGGCCTGCTCGGCGATGTCCAGCAGGCGGCTGGCCGGGGCGCGCTCGGTGAGCGGCGGGGCGTTACGGTAGGGCGCGACCATGGCGGCCAGGCTGTCGTTGCGCCAGGCGGCGATCACCAGGTCGGACAAGGCACTGATCACCCCGGTGACGCCAACGGTCAGCGCCCAGGCCAGGGTCACCACGCCAATCAAGTTGTGCAGGTCGAGCCAGCGCAGGCGGCGGGATTTGTCGTGGCGCACCGTGGCGAAATCCAGGCGGCGCATGAACGGCGCGTAGAGCACGGTACCAGAGATGATCGCCACGACGAACAGCACACCCATGAACGCCAGCAGCAGCTTGCCGGGCAGCCCGGCGAACATGTCGACGTGCAGGCGCAGCATGACCATCATGAAGCCGCCGTTGGCGGCGGGCATGGCGACAGCTTCGCCGGTGCGGGCGTCGAGCATGAAGGTGTGTGACGAATTGGGCTCGGTGCCTGCGGTGGCGGCGGTGATCGCCACCACGCCGTTGCGTTCGTCCTCGTCGTAGCCGAAGTACTGCATCACTTCGCCGGGGCGATGCTGCTCGGCCTTGAGTACTAGTTGCTGCAGGTCGAGGTGCGGGGTGCCTGCGGGCATCTCGCGCAGCTCGGGGGCATCGCCGAGCAGATGCTCCAGCTCGTGGTGGAAGATCAGCGGCAGGCCGGTCAGCGCCAGCAACAGCAGGAACAAGGTGCAGACCAGGCTGCTCCAGGTGTGGATCGCGGACCAGCGGCGGATGGTTGAGCTTTTCATTTCATTTTCTTTCTCGACGTTCAGAAAGACCAAAGCCGCCCCTGGGGGGCGGCTTGGTCGGCGAGCTTGTCGTCAGGTCATCACCATTTGTAAGTGGCGCTGGCGACCACGCTGCGCTCATCGCCGTAGTAGCAGTAGTAGCTGTCACACGTGGAAATGTAGTCTTTGTTGAACACGTTGGTGGCGTTGACCGCCACCGAGGCACCCTTCAGGCTGTTGTCCAGGCGCCCCAGGTCGTAGTGCACGGAGGCATCGAACACGGTGTAGGCGTTGGCCTTGCCCAGGTAGGTATTGGCCTGGTCACCGTAGGTGTTGCCGGTGTAGCGCGCGCCACCGCCGATGCCGAAGCCGTCGAGTACGCCGGTGTGCCAGGTGTAGTCGGCCCACAGCGAGGCTTGCTGGTTGGGTATCAACTGCAGGCGGTTGCCTTTGTACAGGCCGTCCTGCACTTCGGATTTGGCCAGGGTGTAGGCGGCAACTACCTTCAGGTTTTCGGTAACGTCGGCAACCGCTTCGAGCTCCAGCCCGCGCACCTTCACTTCGCCGGTCTGGCTGGTGAAGGTAATGCCACCGATGTTGTTTGTGACAGAGACGTTTTTCTGCGTCAGGTCATACACGGCGGCCGACAGCAGGGTGCTGGAGCCCGGCGGCTGATATTTGATGCCCAGTTCCCACTGCTCGCCTTCGGTCGGCTTGAACGACTCCGTTGCCGAGACACTGGCATTGCTAGACGGCTGGAACGACTCGGCATAGGAAAGGTACGGCACGAAGCCAGAGTCGAACACGTAGCTGATTGCCGCGTTGCCGCTGAACTTCTTGTCACGCTCGGTACTGGTGGCATCGCCCTGGTTGAAGAACTTGGTGCCGGTGTGCACCCAGTCTTCACGCCCGCCCAAGGTCAGGCGCCAGTTGCCCAGCGCCATCTGGTCCTGGACGTACACGCCGGTCTGGCGGGTTTTCTGGTTGTAGTCGTAGAACGCCGTGGAGCGATCCGGGCGTGTGATCGGCAGCCCGTAGACGGGGTTGATGACGTTGCTGTCTGGCACGTTGAAGCCGAAGATCGACAGGTAGTTGGTGTTGACGCGCTGGTGGTCCAGGCCCATCAGCAGGGTGTGGCTGATGTCCCCGGTACTGAAGTCAGCCTGAAAGTTGTTGTCCACTGCGAACTGGCTGATGTCTTCATCGGTGTTGGTGGACATGCGGCTGACGGTGCCATCGTCCTGCACGGGGCCACCGGGCTGGTAGTAGCTGCCGGGGGTGATGGTCTGGAACGCCAGGTCGGTCTTGGTGTAGCGCAGGTTCTGGCGGAACTGCCAGACATCGTTGATGCGGTGCTCGAAGGCATAGCCCAGCGCGTAGTAGGTACGGTCGTAGAACTCGTAGTCCGGGTCACCCAGGTTCTTGTGGTGCGAGATCTTGCCGAATGGCATGTCGATCTTGGTGCCCTGGATGGGCCGGAACTGGCTGGTGGCGCCGGTATCGTCGCGGGTGAACTGGGTCAAAAGGGTCAGCGAGGTGTCTTCGTCGATGTTCCAGGTCAGGCTTGGGGCGATGTTGTAGCGCTTGTCGTCGATGTGGTCGATCTGCGTGCCGCCATCGCGAATCACGCCACTGACGCTGTACAGGAACTGGCCTTGGTCATCGATTTTGCCGGTGCTGGCGAAGTTGATCTGGCGGTGATTGTCGCTGCCGTACTGCACTTCGATTTCGTGGCTGCTTTCGGCCTGTGGGCGGCGGCTGACCATGTCCAGCAGGCCACCCGGTGGGGTCTGGCCATAGAGCGAGGAGGCTGGGCCGCGCAGCAGCGCGAGGCGGTCCAGGTTCCAGGTTTCGGCTTTCGGATTGGCGTATACGCCACGTGGCAGTGGCAGGCCATCGAGGAATTGGGTCGGCTCGAAGCCGCGCACGCGCATCCAGTCATAGCGGGTGTCGCTGCCGAAACTGGCAGAGACGATGCCGGGCATGTAGCGCACCGCATCATCCAGGCTGTGCACGCCGCGGTCAGCCATTTGCTGGCGCGTGGCGACGGAAATGGAGCGGGGTATTTCGACCAGTGCGGTATCGGTTTTGGTGCCGGCGGCGCTGCGCTTGGCGAGGTAGCCCTCTACCGGGCCCCACGCGCTTTCGCTGATGCTGGCAGCATTCACGGTGATTTCTGGCAGCGCCAGGGTGCCATCCGGGACGGCCACCAGGCTGTAGCTGCCGACGCTGCTCTGCTGCAACTGCAACCCGCTGCCGCGCAGGGCGGCCTGCAGGGCGCCGATGCCGTCGTACTGGCCGGTGACGGGCGCCGAAGTGCGGCCGCTGACCAGTGCTGGGTCGATGGCCAGGGCGATGCCCGATTGGCTGGCGATCTGGTTGAGGGTGCTGGCCAGGGGGGCGCTGGGCAGGTCGTAGGCGCGCAGGGCGGATTGCTCGGCGGCGAACAGGGCAGGGCTGGCCAACGGCGCAGCCAGGCCAATGGCCAGGGCTATCAGGCTGGGGCGCAGGATACGATCGACAGTACGGGACATGCAGCGGCTCCTCGACGGATAAGTGCTTACTGCTTCCTTGCCGAGCGAGATTTCAAAAGTGACAGGGGGGTGTCATGAAAAAAGCGAGATTGTTTGCAGGGCGGCCACAGGCCGCTACTACTGGGGCTGAACCGTTACCCACCACGGGGTATGCCGCTCGATCTTCACCGGCAGTGCCGGCACCAGCGATGCCAGGGCCAGGTCGATGTCGGTCAGCGGGAAGCTGCCGGTAACACGCAGGTCGGCGACCTCGTCTGCCACCCCGAGGTGGCCGCTGCGGTACTTGCCGAGGGCAGCGACCAGGTCAGCCAGGCGTACGTTGTCCACCACCAGCATGCCGCGGGTCCAGGCATCGGCACCGACGTCGACCGTGCCGACCTGGCCGAGGCCGTTGGCATCCATGAGCACCTGCTGGCCTTCGCGCAATACCTGTTCGTCACCACTGTTCAGCGGCATGGCCGCGACCGAGGCCTGCAGCACTTCCAGGCGTGTTCCGTTGGCCTCACGGCGCACCAGGAAGCGCGTGCCCAGCGGGCGCAGGCGGCCGTCGTCGGTGCGTACCAGCAACGGGCGTGGGTCTTGGTGGCCGGTCTCGACCGAGATTTCACCCTGGTGCAGCACGATCACCCGTTGCGCGCCTGCGTAGTCGATGTCCACTGCTGTGTGGGTGTTCAGGCTCAGCAAGGTGCCGTCTTCCAGGCGCAGGGTGCGCAGCTCGCCGGTGGCGGTGCGTTGGTCGGCCAGCCAGTAGTGCGCTGACAGCGACGGGGCGCCGACCCAAGCCAGCAACGAACCCAGCAGGAACATGCCCGCCAGGCCACCGCCCACCTTGCCGATGCGCCGGCGCAAGCCGGCACGCGATTGCAGCAGCGCCTGGCGCGCGGGCCCGGCAGCGGCGCTGACGCGCTGGTCAAGGCAACCCAGCTGGCGCCAGGCGCGGGCATGCTCTTCGCTGGCAGCGTGCCAGCGCATGAACTCACTGCGTTCATCTGGCGTGCCGCTGCCCTGGTCCAGGCTCAGCTTCCAGGCAATGGCTGCATCCAGCACCCGCGACGAGACCGGTGAACCGTTCACGTCGGCTCCCCGTACAAGGCCACATAGCACTGGCGCATGCCCTGGGCGATGTACTGGCGTACCCGCGAGACCGAAACACCAAGGCGCTCGGCGATTTCGGCGTGGCCCATGCCGTCCAGGCGGTTATGCAGGAAGGCCGCACGGGCCTTGCTCGACAGCTTGCCAAGCAGGCGGTCGATGGCCTTGAGGTCTTCGAGAATCAGGTGCTGGATTTCGGGGGAGGGCTGTTCGGCTTCCGGCAGGTGGGCGAGTTCGGCCAGGTAGGCCTGCTCCAGTGCGGCGCGGCGGAAGTGGTCGAACAGCAGCCCCTTGGCCACGGCGGCCAGAAAGGCGCGCGGCTCGCGGGGCGTGTCTAGTTGCTCGCGGCCGAGCAGGCGCACGAAGGTGTCCTGGCTCAGGTCTTCGGCACGTTGGCGGCAGGCCATGCTGCGTTGCAGCCAGGCGAGCAGCCAGCTGCGGTGATCGCGGTAAAGCGCACCGACCAGCTCGGCGTGTGGGCTGTGTGCAGAAGACAAGCAGCGTCCCCCCGGAACGAATGCATTAACTAACGATAATTATTCGCGATTGTTGCAGAGGCGGGGGGCGCCGCGCAATGGACGCTTATCGGATTGCCACCAGGGCGGGGCTTCCAGGCGCTGAATCATCCAAGCCCTACAAACCGTGACTCTGTGCCGCACGCCGCCGCCACCCGCGCAACCGCTGCTCAAGTTGCAACGGGCTGTCGAGCTGCTGGCGGCGAGCCTGGCTGAACAGGATCAACGCCAGTTCGGCAGTGACCTGGGCATCGGCGCTGGCATGGTGGCGCTCTTCAACCTGCAGGCCAAAGCGGGCGACCCAGTCATCCAGCCCGGCTTCGCGCAGTACCGTGTCGGGGTTGAGCATCGGCGCCAGTTCAGCCACATCCAGGAACGGCACCTGCAGGCGATAGCCCAGGCTTTCCTTGAGCGCCCGCGCCAGCATGCGCTGATCGAAAGGCGCATGGAACGCCAACACCGGGCTGTCGCCAATGAAGTCGAGCAGGTCGATCAACGCCTCGACTGGGTCGCAACCCGCGGCCAGGGCACTGGGCCCTAGCCCGTGAATCAGCACACTGGCGTTGGTCTTCTGGGAGGGGCGGTACAGAGTGCGTTCGAACTGCTGGGCAAAGTCGATGGCACCGTCCTCGATGGCCACGGCACCGATCGACAGGACCTGGTCGCGGTTGGGGTTGAGGCCACTGGTTTCCAGGTCCAGCACCACCCAGCGCTGTTCGCGCAACGTGCACACCCCCAGCGCAGCCGGCTTGGGCAACTGCGCCAGGCGTTGGCGCGCGGTGTCGTCCAGCGTGGGCAGGCTGGGGCGCAGCCAGGCGAACAGGCTCATAGCTGGTACCGCAAGGCCAGGCTGCTTTGCAGGCGCTGGGCCTGGCGCAGCGACTCACGCAGGATGCGTCGGTCCAGGTGGTTGAGGCTGTCGGGGTCGACGCGGTTGGAGTAGGGCAGGTTATCGCGGGTCTGGCGCTGGTGCTGCTGCATGCGGGTCTGCTGGATGAAGTGGTAGGCCTCTTCGTAAGCCGCACCGTCGAGTGGTTCGATGATGCCCTTCTGCACCAGCTGGCGCAGGCGTTCGAGGGTGTTGCAGGCGCCGATGCCGTTGGCCAGGGCCAGCAGGCGCGCACCATCGACGAAGGGCGTCAGGCCTTGCACCTTGAGGTCGAGGGTGGCGGCCTTGTCGTTGCCCTGGCGGGTCAGCACGAATTCGCGCAGGCGCCCCACCGGTGGGCGTTGGCGCAGGGCGTTGTCGGCCATCATACGCTGGAAAATGCGGTTGTCGGCGACCTGGGCCAGCAGGCTCTGGCGCAGTTGTTCACAGCCTTGCTCGTCACCCCAGACCACGCGCAGGTCGAAATAGATGCTCGAACCCAGCAGGTTTTCGGGGCTTGCCTCGCGGATGAATCCTGCAAAGCGCCGCGCCCATTCCCCGCGTGACAGGCACAGCGCGGGGTTGCCGGCCATGACATTGCCTTTGCACAGGGTAAAGCCGCACTGTGCCAGGCACTGGTTGATGTACTGCGCCAGGGGCAGCAGGCGGGCACGGATCGCGTCGGCTTCGGCGCTGTCGCGGGCCTCGAACAGAATGCCGTTGTCCTGGTCGGTGTGCAGGGTCTGCTCGCGCCGCCCCTCACTGCCGAAGCACAGCCAGCTGAACGGCACGCCTGGGTCGCCGCGTTCGGCTATGGCCAGTTCGATCACCCGGCAGACTGTGTGGTCGTTGAGCAAGGTGATGATCTGGGTGATCTGCGTCGACGAGGCGCCATGGGCGAGCATGCGCTCGACCAGCTGGCTGATCTCACCGCGCAGCGACACCAGGGTGTCCAGGCGCGGGGCATGGCGGATGGTACGCGCCAGGTGCACCAGGTCGACACGTTGCAGGGAGAACAGGTCACGCTCGGAAACCACCCCGCACAGGCGCTGGTTGTCCACCAGGCAGACATGCGCGATATGCCGCTCGGTCATGGCCATGGCGGCATCGAAAGCACTGGCCTGCGGGCTGAGGTAGAACGGCCTGGCGGTCATGTGCCGGTCGATGGGCGCGCCCAGGTCGGCATCCGCGCCCGCCACCACCTGGCGCAGGTCGCGCAGGGTGAAGATGCCGATCGGGTAGCGCTGGGGGTCGACCACGACAATGCTGCCGACCTGCTGCTCGTGCATCAGCCGCACGGCGTCGCGCAGCGGCGTGTCGGGGTTGCACACCACCGGGTGACGCATGGCCAGCTCGCCCAGGGGGGTGTTCAGCGAGTACTGGGTGCCGAGGGTTTCCACGGCGCGTTGGCGCACCTGCTGGTTGACCTGGTCGAGCAGGCTGCTGACCCCGCGCAGGGCAAAGTCGCGAAAGGCTTCCGACAGGGAGAAGACGCGGATGAAAGCGGCCTTGTTCAGTTGCAGGCAGAAGGTGTCCTCACCGGCCAGGTGCTCGGTGCGGGTGGCGCGCTCGCCAAGCAGGGCGGCCAGGGGGAAGCACTCGCCGCTGGTGATCTCGAAGGTGGTCTCCACACCGGGTTTGACCAGGTGCTGGCGTTCGCCGACCACGCGCCCTTGTTTGACGATGTAGAAGTGCTCGACCGGGCCGTCGGCGGGTTTGACGATGCTTTCGCCACTGGCATAGAAACGCAGCTGGCACTGCTCGACCAGATACGCCAGGTGGCTGTGCTCCATCTGGTTGAAGGGTGGGAAGCGCTGCAGAAACTGCAACGTACCTTGTATGTTCTGCAGCACAGCCGTCCTGCCCGCCTGGCTGTAGGCGTCCTTTTTACTCATGACACTGACCGTATCGCTACGCCGAACTATATATATCTATATATAGGTGCCGGCCTTGTTGTTCTCGGTCCCCATGGTCGGCTGGCTGAGGTGTGGTGCCCATTGGACGTAAGTCTATGGGCGGCGTGTGATCAATATCGCAAAGCGCGGTCTTACCGGTGAGCAAGACTTTTTGACGAGACGACCATGGTTGAGCATGACGACATCCTGAGTGACGCCGAACGCGAGGCACTGGCCGGGCTGGTGGCGCCTATTGCGCCCAAGCCTGTGGTTCTGGTGGTGGATGACAACCGAGTGAACAGCGAGGCCTTGAGCCTGTACCTGAAAAGCAGAGGCATCGACTGCATGACGGCCGACGGGGTCCAGGAGGCGATGTTCAAGCTGCATTACGAGCCGAGGATCGCCTTGGTGATCACTGACCTGCGCATGGAGCCCAAGGATGGCCTGGATCTGATCCGGTATATTCGTAAGTCGGAGCGGGCGGCGTTGTCGATCATCGTGGTGTCGGGCGACACCGATGTGAAAGAGGCGGTAGACGTGATGCACCTGGGGGTGGTCGACTTTTTGCTCAAGCCGGTGGACCTGGGCAAACTGCTGGAGCTGGTGAAGAAAGAACTGAAGATTGGGTGATGGGTAGGGGGGCCGCAAAGCGGCCCCCGTACGCAGATGTGACTTACAACCCGTTACGCGCCTTGAACTCGCGACGGCGACGGTGCAGTACCGGCTCGGTATAACCGTTCGGCTGCTTGCCACCTTCGATCACCAGCTCCACGGCCGCCTGGAACGCGACGTTGTCGTCGAAGCTCGGCGCCATCGGTTGGTACAGGGGGTCGCCAGCGTTCTGCTGGTCGACCACCACCGCCATGCGCTTGAGGCTTTCCAGCACCTGCGCCTCGTTGACCACGCCGTGGCGCAGCCAGTTGGCCAGCAGCTGGGCCGAGATGCGCAGGGTGGCGCGGTCTTCCATCAGGCCGACGTTGTTGATGTCCGGCACCTTCGAACAACCCACGCCCTGATCGATCCAGCGAACCACGTAGCCAAGGATGCCCTGGGCGTTGTTGTCCAGCTCGTTGCGGATCTCCTCGGCCGACCAGTGGGTGTCGGCGGCCAGCGGGATGGCCAGGATGTCGTCGACCGAAGCCGGGGTGCGCGTAGCCAGCTCGCGCTGACGCGCCTGCACATCGACCTTGTGGTAGTGCAGGGCATGCAGGGTAGCGGCGGTCGGCGAAGGTACCCAGGCGGTGTTGGCACCGGCCAGCGGGTGGGCGATCTTCTGCTCGAGCATGGCAGCCATCAGGTCGGGCATGGCCCACATGCCTTTGCCGATCTGCGCACGGCCTTGCAGGCCGGTGGCCAGGCCGACGTCGACGTTGTTGTTCTCGTAGGCGCCGATCCACTTCTCGTTCTTCATGGCGCCCTTGCGCACGACGGCGCCGGCTTCCATGGAGGTGTGAATTTCGTCACCGGTGCGGTCGAGGAAGCCGGTGTTGATGAACGCCACGCGCTCGGCAGCGGCCTTGATGCAGGACTTGAGGTTGACCGTGGTACGGCGCTCCTCGTCCATGATGCCGACCTTGACGGTGTTGCGCGGCATGCCCAGCAGGTCTTCGACCTGGCTGAAGATTTCAGCGGCGAAGGCCACTTCTTCAGGGCCGTGCATCTTCGGCTTGACGATGTAGACGCTGCCGGTACGGGTGTTCTTGCGGCTGGTGTTGCCGTTGAGGTTGTGCAGGGCGATCAGGTTGGTGAACAGACCGTCCTGGATACCTTCGGGGATTTCATTGCCTTGGGCATCGAGGATCGCCGGGTTGGTCATCAGGTGGCCAACGTTGCGCACGAACAGCAGCGAACGGCCGTGCAGGGTGACGGTGCCACCGTTTGGCGCGGCGTATTCGCGGTCTGGGTTCATGGTGCGGGTGAAGGTCTTGCCACCCTTGTTCACGCTTTCGGCCAGGTCGCCTTTCATCAGGCCCAGCCAGTTGCGGTAGACGATGACTTTGTCATCGGCGTCCACGGCCGCGACCGAGTCTTCGCAGTCCATGATGGTGGTCAGTGCCGATTCCATCAGGATGTCTTTGACGCCGGCGGCATCGGTGCTGCCAACCGGGGTGCTGGCATCGACCTGGATTTCGAAGTGCAGGCCGTTGTGCTTGAGCAGCACGGAGGTCGGCGCGGCGGCATCGCCGACGTAGCCGATCAGTTGGGCATCGTCACGCAGGCCGCTGTTGCTGCCGCCCTTGAGGGCGACGACCAGCTTGCCGGCTTTGATGCTGTAGGCCGTGGAATCGACATGCGAGCCTGCAGCCAGTGGCGCGGCTTCGTCGAGGAAGGCGCGGGCAAAGGCAATAACCTTGTCGCCCCGGGCTTTGTTGTAGCCCTGGCCTTTCTCGGCGCCGCCTTCATCGCTGATGGCATCGGTGCCATACAGGGCGTCGTACAGCGAACCCCAACGGGCGTTGGCGGCGTTCAGGGCGAAGCGGGCGTTCATCACCGGCACTACCAGCTGTGGGCCGGCCATGCGGGCGATTTCTTCGTCCACGTTCTGCGTGGTGGCCTGGAAATCGTCGGCTTGTGGCAGCAGATAGCCGATTTCCTGGAGGAAGCTTTTGTAGGCTACGGCGTCATGGGCCTGGCCTTTGCGTGCCTGGTGCCAGGCGTCGATCTTGGCTTGCAGCTCGTCGCGCTTGGCGAGCAGGGCTTTGTTCTTTGGAGCGAGGTCATTGATGATCTTCTCTGCACCTGCCCAGAACTGCTCGGCGACGATGCCGGTCCCGGGGATGGCTTCGTTGTTCACGAAGTCGTACAGGACCTTGGCGACCTGAAGGCCACCGACTTGAACGTATCCAGTCATTGCTTGCCTCACTCTGCTCAGCTATTTCGCTCTTCTGTATTAAGCCTGTAGCGCTTCTCTAAACACGGCACCAGTGCGTGCCCAGGTCGGATGAACCCGAGGGCGGCTGGGTGCGGCCTGCCAGACGGGCTGGCGGGCAGTGTGCGTATTTTCACAGGCGCCTTGGCAGACATCCAAACGACGTTTTGTAGTCCGCGCCACGGGATACTACATGAAGCAGTAGGCGGGGCAAAATCAGACTAAAAGCGTCGTTGTGCGACCCGTTGGTCGCGTATGGTCACGCTGGGAATTGGTATGTTCGCAAAAAACAGGTGGATTGTTCCAGATAAATCTTGAAACAGTACACGATTAGTCATGTCGATTGCCCTGCGGCAGGTTGCCGCGCCTTGCCTATACTCAATCGATCCCCCGGTTTATCGCCGCCCAGCGCGGTTCGACACAGAGGAAGGGCTTGTGGATCATCTTGTACTCACTGTGATTGCCCCTGACAAGGCCGGCCAGGTCGAACGCATTGCCCAATGCATCGCCGACCACAGCGGTAACTGGCTGGAAAGCCGCATGTCGCGCATGGCCGGGCAGTTCGCCGGCATCCTGCGGGTGGCGGTGCCGGCGGAAAATTATGCAGAACTGGTCGCGTCGCTGCAGGCCCTGGCCCGCTACGATATTCGTGTATTGATTGCCGAGAGCGGCATCGAGCCATCGTGCACCTGGAAGCCTATCGCCATGGAGCTGGTGGGTAATGACCGGCCCGGGATCGTGCGCGATATCACCCGGCTGCTGGCCGAGCTTGGGGTGAACCTGGAGCGCTTTACCACTGAAGTGCGGCCTGCACCGATGAGCAGTGAGCCGTTGTTTCATGCCAATGCATTGTTGGCGCTGCCGTTGACCTTGTCGCTGGACGAACTGCAGCAGCGGTTGGAGAGCCTGGCGGATGATTTGATGGTGGAGTTGGAGCTGCGGGCGGAAGAGTGATCCGCGATGGCTGGGGCCGCTTTGCGGCCTCAGGGTTATCCCCCGTTTTACAGGTACGGCCCTGTGGATAACCTGGGGGCGCACGTCTCCAGCCCACGCGCATCAAGGCCTGCAAAGGTTTGATCAAAAAACGCCCAGAATTCAGCAGCTTGTGCACAAAGCACGGGGACGAGGGTGTGGATAACCTCTGGAGATGTCTCTGCAGGCCACGACCCACGTGCCCTGCAGAGTTTTGATCGTTTTTTGATCAGGCGCGCTTGCGCAAATTCAGCCAGGCATCGACGCTGTATATCGCCAAACCCGCCCAGATGAACACGAACGCCACCAGCGTGCTCGACGACAAATGCTCGTCAAACAGCAGCACCGCCTGCAGCAGCACCAGGGTCGGGGCGAGGTACTGCAGGAAGCCCAGCGTGGTATACGGCAGATGGCGTGCGGCAGCGTTGAAGCACACCAGCGGCACCAGCGTTACCGGCCCTGCCGCCATCAACCACAACGCTTCGCTGCTGGTGTAGAACGCGCCCTGCGCGCTCATCGCGGCGGGGTGCAGCAACAGCCAGCCAAGGGCCAGGGGCACCAGCATCCAGGTTTCCACCACCAGGCCCGGCAACGCTGCCACGGGCGCCTGTTTGCGGATCAGCCCATAGAAGCCGAAGGTCAGCGCCAGTACCAGCGAGACCCAGGGCAGGCTGCCGACCTGCCATACCTGCTGGGCCACGCCCACCGCCGCCATGGCCACTGCCAGCCATTGCAGGCGGCGCAGGCGCTCGCCCAGGATGAGCATGCCCAGCAGCACGTTGATCAGCGGGTTTATGTAGTAGCCAAGGCTGGCTTCGAGCATGCGGCCATTGTTCACCGACCATACGTAGGTCAGCCAGTTGCCAGCGATCAGCGCGCCGCTCAGCGCCAGGATGGCCAGCCGGCGCGGGTTGTCGCGCAGTTCGCGCCACCAGCCGGGGTGCTTCCATACCAGCAACAGCAGCGAGCCAAACAAGGCCGACCAGAGCACCCGGTGGACGATGATCTCCACCGCCGGCACGCTCTGGATCGCTTTGAAGTAGAGAGGGAACAGGCCCCAGATGATGTAGGCACTGAGGCCTAGGATGTACCCGCGTTGCGGGTTTGCGGCGTGCATGCAGAATCCTTGCTTAGGTAGCTAAATAAAGCGACGCCTATTGTAGACAGAGGTCAGCGCACTTCTAGAACAATTTCAGCGGTTGTTCATCGAGGGCTGCCATCTGCTCGCGCAGCGCGAGAATCTGGTCGCCCCAGTAGCGCGGCTGGCCGAACCACGGGAAGCTTCGCGGGAATGCCGGGTCGTCCCAGCGCCGCGCCAGCCACGCGCTGTGGTGCAGTTGGCGCAAGGCGCGCAGCGGCTCGATCAGGGGCAGCTCGCGTGGGTCGAAGTCGTGGAACTCGTTGTAGCCGTCGATCAGCTCTGCCAGTTGGCCGAGGCGTTCTTCGCGGCTGCCGGCGAGCATCATCCACAGGTCCTGCACCGCCGGGCCCATGCGGCAGTCGTCGAGGTCGACCACGTGATACACCTCGTCGCGATGCATCAGGTTGCCCGGGTGCAAGTCGCCGTGCAGGCGCATCACCTTGTGTGGGGTGCGCGCGTAGATATCCTCGACCCGTTTCAGCAGGTCGCGGGCCACGGACTCGAAGGCGGGCAGCAATTCGCGCGGGACGAAGTTGCCTTCCAGCAGGGTTTGCAGGGAGGCGTGGCCGAAGTTGTCCACAGCCAACGCTTCGCGATGCTCGAACGGCCGTGTGGCGGCAACGGCGTGTAGGCGGCCGAGCAACTGGCCGAGGCGATAGAGCTGGTCGAGGTTGCCGGGTTCTGGTGCATGGCCGCCACGGCGGGGGAACAGTGTGAAGCGAAAACCCTGGTGCTCGAACAGTGTGCGGCCGTCGTGCTGCAGAGGCGCGACCACGGGCACTTCACAGTCGGCAAGCTCGGCAGTGAAGCGGTGTTCTTCAAGAATCGCCGCATCGCTCCAGCGGGCAGGTCGGTAGAACTTGGCGATCAGCGGTTGTGAGTCTTCGATGCCTACCTGGTAGACGCGGTTTTCGTAGCTGTTCAGCGCCAGGATCCGGGCATCGCTGAGAAAGCCGATGCTTTCCACGGCATCCAGGACCAAGTCGGGGGTGAGGGTGACGAAGGGGTGTGACATGGTGGCTCCGGGGATAGGCGGCGTGCAGCCATGGTAACGCATTCCACCTTGCCAAACGGTGCGGCCAAGCTACACCGGCACCCCCAGCAGCACATAAGAAGGATGGAACTGTGCCCGTACCTGGCTGCCCGTTTGAATCCGATTGCGCGTCAACCACGCCTTTTCGGCGAACGCGCACAATGTCTGCCCATTGCCCAGCGCCAGCCGTACTTCGCTGGGCCCGTCAGCGTCCGCCAGCACGTGTTCCACCGTTGTCTTGAGGCAGTTGCTGCCCGCGTCGGCGTCATCGCCATCCCCCAGCAGTTGCACCCACCCGGCCTTGAGCAACGCCACCACCATTGTCCCCAGGGTCAACTCCAGGCGCGCGGTGCTGTCGTGGGTAATCAGCGCCTCGATCTCCAGGCCACCACCCAGCGCCAGGCTTACGCAGTCATGCCGGCCTTCACGGCGTAGGCCGCTGACCTTGCCCTGCAGCTGATTGCGCGCACTGGTGCGCAGCATCAGGCGCCCGAGCAGGTCGAGGTCGCTGGACTCTTCGGCCGCTTCCAGGATTTGTGCCTGCAGGGCCTGCAGGCGTTGATAAAGACGCAGCACGCGTTCGCCTTCGACCGACAGGCGTGCGCCGCCGCCGCCACGCCCGCCGGTGCTGCGCTCGACCAGGGGCTGGCTGGCCAGGTTGTTGAGCTCGTCGATGGCGTCCCAGGCGGCTTTGTAGCTGACGCCTGCGGCCTTGGCGGCGCGTGTGATCGAGCCTTGTTCGGCGATATGCTGGAGCAGGGCGATGCGTTGCGGGCGGCGGGCGATGTGCTGGGTGAGCAGGGCGGGTAGGGACATGGGCAGGATAATCAGTGGTTGATGCAAGGTCGTTGCTTTATAGCATGGCCCTGATTGGTTGCATGGCCCTGATTTGGTTGCATGGCCCTGATTGGTTGCATGGCCCTGATTGGTGTAGGAGCGGCCTTGCGTCGCGAAAGGGCTGCGCAGCGGCCCCCATCGATTTTAGCGGCGACGCTGGAATCCGGGATTAGCAGCGACGCTGAAATCCGAGACTAGCAGCGACGCTGAAATCCGGGGGCCGCTGCGCGACCCTTTCGCGACGCAAGGCCGCTCCTACAAGGGCTTGGGGGTGCGTGCCAGGCAATACACATCGACCCGGCGTGCCCCGGCCTTGGTTAACACCTGGGCAATCGCCTGGGCGGTGGTGCCGGTAGTCAGCACGTCATCGACCACCGCTACATGCCTCCCCGCCAGTGCCTTGTGCCCGGTGACGCAGAACGCCTGGCGCAGGTTGCGGCGCCTGGCCTTGGCATCCAGGTGCTGCTGCGCCTGGGTCTCGCGTGTACGCAGCAGCAGCCTCTCGTCGCAATCGATGCCCAACTGCGACGCCAACCAGCGCGCCAGCATGCCGGCCTGGTTGAAGCCGCGCTCACGCAGTCGACGCTTGGCCAAGGGCACAGGCAACAGCAGGTCAGGTTGCGCCAGGCCTTCTGCATAGCGATGTTGCAGGCCCTGGCCGAGCAATTCGGCCATCAACCGCCCCAGCGGCCACTGGCGTTTGTGCTTGAAGCGGCTGATCAGCGTGTCTACCGGGAACCCGTAATGCCACAGCGCGATGACCTGGTCGAACGCCGGCGCCCGGCGGCTGCATTGGCCGCAGGTCAGGTTGGCCATGGGCAAAGGCAGTGCGCAGCGCAGGCAGTAGTCCTGCAACCAAGGCAACGCCTGTTCGCAGGCGACACACAGTGGGTACGCCTGTTCGGCAGGGGCGTCGCAGAGCAGACAGTGTTGGTTAATATTTACACACTTGTAAACCAGTGCTTTCAGGTTGGGTTGACAGTTCATAGGCCTTCCATGACTATGCGAGCTATCCGTGATGCGCTGGCGGGCATTCCTGTCCCGGCGCCAGTTACAGCCTAAACAAGGAAACGCCGATGAGCGCCAGCACAACTGCAACAACACGTCACGACTGGACCCTGGCCGAGGTCAAGGCGCTGTTCCAGCAACCATTCAACGACCTGCTGTTCCAGGCGCAAACCGTGCACCGCGCGCATTTCGACGCAAACCGCGTGCAGGTCTCGACCCTGCTGTCGATCAAGACCGGCGCCTGCCCGGAAGATTGCAAATATTGTCCGCAGTCCGGCCACTACAACACCGGGCTGGAAAAACAGAAGCTGATGGAAGTGCAGAAGGTGCTGGAAGAAGCCGCCCGCGCCAAAGCCATTGGCTCGACCCGCTTCTGCATGGGCGCGGCGTGGAAGCACCCGTCGGCCAAGGACATGCCCTACGTGCTGGAGATGGTCAAAGGGGTCAAGGCCATGGGCCTGGAAACCTGCATGACCCTCGGCAAGCTCGATCAGGACCAGACCCAGGCGCTGGCCCAGGCCGGCCTCGACTATTACAACCACAACCTCGACACCTCGCCCGAGTTCTACGGCAGCATCATCACCACCCGCACCTACAGCGAACGCCTGCAAACCCTGGCCTATGTGCGTGATGCCGGGATGAAGATCTGCTCTGGCGGCATCCTCGGCATGGGCGAGTCGCTGGATGACCGCGCCGGCCTGCTGATCCAGCTGGCCAACCTGCCCGAGCACCCGGAGTCGGTGCCGATCAACATGCTGGTCAAGGTGGCGGGCACGCCGCTGGCCGAAGAAGAAGATGTCGACCCGTTCGACTTCATCCGCATGCTGGCGGTGGCCCGCCTGCTGATGCCCAAGTCGCATGTGCGCCTGTCTGCCGGCCGTGAGCAGATGAACGAGCAGATGCAGGCCCTGGCCTTCATGGCGGGCGCCAACTCGATCTTCTATGGCGAGAAGCTGCTGACCACCGCCAACCCGCAGGCTGACAAGGACATGCAGCTGTTCGCCCGCCTGGGTATCAAGCCTGAGGCCCGCGAAGAGCACGCCGATGAAGTGCACCAGGCAGCCATCGAGCAGGCGCTGGTCGAACAGCGCAGCAGCGAGATGTTCTACAACGCAGCAACGGCCTGAGATGGCCTTTGACCTGGCAGCGCGCCTGGCCGAACGGCGCGCTGCAGACCTGTATCGGCAGCGGCCACTGCTGGAGAGCCCGCAGGGGCCTGAAGTGGTGGTCGATGGCCAGCCGCTGTTGGCGTTTTGCAGCAATGATTACCTGGGCCTTGCCAATCACCCGGAGGTGATCGCCGCCTGGCAGGCCGGCGCCGAACGCTGGGGTGTCGGTGGCGGCGCGTCGCACCTGGTGATTGGCCACAGCACGCCGCACCACCAGGTCGAAGAGGCGTTGGCAGAGCTGACCGGGCGTCCGCGCGCGTTGCTGTTCTCCACCGGCTACATGGCCAACCTGGGCGCCATCACTGCGCTGGTGGGGCAGGGCGACACGGTGCTGCAGGACCGCCTCAACCACGCCTCGCTGTTGGATGGCGGGCTGCTCAGTGGTGCCCGTTTCAACCGCTACCTGCACAACGACCCGGCCAGCCTGGCCAGCCGCCTGGACAAGGCCGTGGGCAATACCCTGGTGGTGACCGACGGGGTGTTCAGCATGGATGGCGACCTTGCCGATTTGCCGGCCCTGGCCAAGGCCGCCCGCGCCCGCGGCGCCTGGCTGATGGTTGATGATGCCCATGGCCTGGGGACCTTGGGGGCCCAGGGTGGCGGTATCGTCGAGCACTTTGGTTTGGGTGTGGATGATGTACCCGTGCTGATCGGCACCCTGGGCAAAGCCTGCGGCACGGCAGGCGCTTTTGTTGCCGGTAGCGAAGCGTTGATCGAGGCGCTGGTGCAGTTCGCCCGGCCTTACATCTACACCACCAGCCAGCCCCCGGCGCTGGCCTGTGCCACGCTTAAAAGCCTGGAGCTGCTGCGCCGCGAAACCTGGCGCCGCGAGCACCTGGCCGCGTTGATCCGCCAGTTCCGCCAGGGCGCCCAGCAGATCGGCCTGGAGCTGATGGACAGCCCCACACCGATTCAGCCGATCATGATCGGTGACAGCGCCCAGGCCCTGCGCCTGTCACAGATGTTGCGCGAGCGGGGCTTGCTGGTGACGGCGATCCGCCCACCCACCGTGCCCGCCGGCAGCGCGCGCCTGCGGGTGACGCTGAGCGCCGCGCACAGTGAGGCGCAGGTGCAGCTATTGTTGAATGCATTGGCCGAGTGTTATCCACAACTGGAGCGCACCACTGGAGAGCGCCGATGCGAAATCGACTGATTCTATTGCCCGGCTGGGGCCTGGGCACCGCTGCGCTGGAGCCACTGGCTGCCAGCCTCAGGGCCCAGGATGCACGCCTGCAGGTCGAGCTGATGCCCCTGCCGGAACTGGCCGAGGCCGATGTGCAGGCCTGGGTCGACCACCTCGATCGCAAGCTGCCGACTGATACGTGGCTGGGCGGCTGGTCGCTCGGCGGCATGTTGGCCAGTGAGCTGGCAAGCAGGCGCGGTGATCACTGCTGCGGCCTGCTGACCCTGGGCAGCAACCCCAGCTTCGTGGCGCGGCCGGACTGGCCCCACGGCATGGCCGACGACACCTTCGGCACCTTCCTCGACGGTTGCCGCAGCCACACCCAGGTGACGCTCAAGCGCTTTCGCAGCTTGTGCAGCGACGGTGCCCTGCAACCGCGTACGTTGCTGCGTCAGCTTGGCGTAGGGGTGCCGGACACCGACCCGCTTTACCTTGCCACCGGCTTGCAGGTGCTGGCGCAACTGGACACCCGCGCAGCCCTGCAACACTTCGCCGGGCCGCAACTGCACCTGTTCGCCGGTAGCGATGCGCTGGTACCGGCGGAGGCCGCCAAGGCCCTGAGCGAACTGTTGCCGGACGTGGAAGTCGGCCTGGTCGAAGAGAGTTCCCACGCCTTCCTGCTGGAGTACCCACAGGAGCTGGCGGCGGGCATCAAGAGTTTCCTGCATGAGAGTGGCGATGACTGACCTTTCCCGTCCGACCCTGCCCGGCGCACTGCCGGACAAGCGCCAGGTGGCGGCCTCGTTTTCCCGCGCGGCGGCCAGCTACGACAGCGTCGCGGCCTTGCAGCGCGACGTTGGCATGAGCCTGCTGGGCCAGTTGCCGGCGGGGCTGGCACCGTCGCGCTGGCTTGACCTGGGCAGCGGCACCGGGCACTTCAGCCGGGTGCTGGCCGAGCGCTTCGCGCAGGCCAGTGGCGTGGCGGTGGATATCGCCGAAGGCATGCTGCGCCATGCCCGGCATGAGCAGGGCGGCGCCCAGTACCACGTGGTCGGCGATGCCGAGCGCCTGCCGCTGCGTGAGGCCAGCGTCGACCTGGTGTTCTCCAGCCTTGCAGTGCAGTGGTGTGGGCAGTTCGCCAGTGTGCTGGATGAGGCGCGGCGGGTGCTGCGCCCAGGCGGTGTGCTGGCGTTCAGCAGCCTGTGCGTCGGTACCCTGGACGAGCTGCGCGCCAGTTGGCAGGCGGTGGATGGCCTGGTGCACGTCAACCGCTTCCGCCGCTTCGACGATTACCAGCGCCTGTGCGCCGGCAGTGGCTTGCAGCACGTGACGCTGCAGCAGCGTGCGCATGTGCTGCACTACCCGGATGTACGCAGCCTGACCCACGAACTGAAGGCCCTTGGCGCCCACAACATCAACCCGGGCCGCCCCTCGGGCCTGACCGGCCGCGCGCGCATGCAAAGCTTGTTGCAGGCATATGAGGCATTTCGCCAGCCCCAGGGGCTGCCAGCCACTTATCAAGTGGTCTATGGTGTGTTGCGCAAGCCACAGGGGTAAGGGGAGTCAGATGAGCCAGGCCTATTTCATTGCCGGTACCGATACCGACGTCGGCAAGACCACCATTGCCGCCGGCCTGCTGCATGCGGCGCGGTTGCAAGGCATGAGCACCTTGGGGGCCAAGCCGGTGGCGTCCGGTTGCACGGTAACCCCAAAGGGCTTGCGCAACAGCGATGCGCAGGCGCTGATCGATGAAAGCTCGATCAAGTTGCCGTACGAACAGGTCAACCCGTTTGCCTTCGAGCCTGCGATCGCACCCCATGTCGCGGCCCGTGAGGCTGGCGTCACGCTGGGCGTGCCCGAGCTGCTGGCGGCGATGCGCAACGTGCTGCAGCAAAACGCCGACTTCACCTTGATTGAAGGCGCCGGTGGCTGGCGCGTGCCGTTGTCGGGCCAGGCCAACCTGTCTGACCTGGCCATCGCCCTGAAACTGCCGGTGATTCTGGTGGTGGGGGTACGCCTGGGCTGTATCAGCCATGCCTTGCTCAGCGCCGAAGCGATCGCCCGCGACGGGCTGCAATTGGCGGGCTGGGTGGCGAACATCATCGAACCGCGCACGTCGCGCCTGGAAGAGAACCTGGCCAGCCTCGCCGAGCGGTTGCCCGCGCCTTGCCTGGGGCGGGTGCCCAAGTTGAAGCAGGCGAGTGCCGACATGGTGGCGGAGCATTTACAGCTTGATTTGCTCGATTAACCGCCGCTGTCTATCGACTGGCACTGGGCCATTAACGATTTAAACGGGCCTTTTCTGCCGTCGCCTGCTTTAATTAGGCCTGTTCGTCATCCAGCGTCAATGGAGTCCTGACATGGAAATCACCGGTAGCTCCGCCTACTACGCGGGCCTGAGCGCAATCCAGACCGGCCAGAACCGCGTTGATCAAGCCGCCAGCCAGATTGCCAACACCAGCCAGATTGCCAACAACAGTGCCGAGCGCACTGCCACCAGCCAGTCCAGCGACTTTCAGGCAGAACGCCTGCGCGCGGTTGATCGCAGCCAGCAAATGGACATGGCGACCAGTACCGTGCAACTGGCACTGGGCAAGCATGAAGTCGAGCTTGGCGCAAAAGTCGTCAAGGCTTCCGACGAAATGCTCGGTCGGATCATCGACACCTACGCCTGATTTCTGGCTTCCCCTGTAAAACACCTCCTTTCAACACTGTGGGAGCGGGTTTACCCGCGAATGCGTCCGATCAGACACCTTTATCGTCTGGGAGGCCCTGTTCGCGGGTAAACCCGCTCCCGCAGCCTGTGCATTTCAGGCACTGATCGTCGTGCAGTGGCCGAAACGTCATTTTTCGTGACGTAAATGGCACCATCGTCCCTTCTTGACATCCGCGCGTGCTAAACGTAAGTTTCAAACAACTGTTTGATCGAAAGCCGCCAAGAGCTTGTCGGTAGTACCGATCACCCCCGAACTCATCACAGAGGTTCACCGCAATGCCTGACTACAAAGCCCCCTTGCGTGATATCCGTTTCGTTCGCGACGAGCTGCTCGGCTACGAAGCGCATTATCAGAGCCTGCCGGGTTGCGAGGACGCCACGCCCGACATGGTCGACGCGATCCTTGAAGAAGGCGCGAAATTCTGTGAGCAGGTACTCGCCCCGCTGAACCGCGTTGGCGACCAGGAAGGCTGCACCTGGAGCGAGTCGGGCGTGAAGACGCCGACCGGCTTCAAAGCGGCTTACGAGCAGTTTGTCGAGGGTGGCTGGCCGAGCCTGGCGCATGACGTTGCCCACGGCGGCCAAGGCCTGCCGGAATCGCTGGGCCTGGCCCTGAGCGAGATGGTTGGTGAGTCGAACTGGTCGTGGGGCATGTACCCAGGCCTGTCCCATGGCGCCATGAACACCATTTCCGAGCACGGCACGCCTGAGCAGCAAGAGGTCTACCTGACCAAGCTGGTTTCCGGCGAGTGGACCGGCACCATGTGCCTGACCGAGCCGCACTGCGGCACTGACCTGGGCATGCTGCGTACCAAGGCCGAGCCTCAGGCTGACGGTTCGTACAAAGTGTCGGGCACCAAGATCTTCATTTCCGCTGGCGAGCACGACATGGCCGACAACATCGTCCATATCGTGCTGGCCCGCCTGCCCGATGCCCCGGCTGGTACCAAAGGCATCTCGCTGTTCATCGTGCCGAAGTTCATGCCCAACGCCGAAGGCGCTGCCGGCGAGCGTAACGCCGTGAGCTGTGGCTCGATCGAACACAAGATGGGCATCCACGGTAACGCCACCTGCGTGATGAACTTCGACGGCGCAACCGGCTATCTGATCGGCCCGGCCAACAAAGGCCTGAACTGCATGTTCACCTTCATGAACACCGCTCGCCTGGGCACCGCACTGCAAGGCCTGGCCCATGCCGAAGTGGCCTTCCAGGGCGGCCTGAAGTATGCCCGTGAGCGCCTGCAGATGCGCTCGCTGACCGGCCCTAAAGCCCCTGAAAAGGCGGCCGACCCGATCATCGTCCACCCAGACGTGCGCCGCATGCTGCTGACCATGAAAGCCTTCGCTGAAGGCAACCGCGCCATGGTCTACTTCACCGCCAAGCAGGTCGACATCGTCAAGTACAGCCAGGACGAAGAAGAGCGCAAGAAAGCTGACGCGCTGCTGGCTTTCATGACCCCGATCGCCAAGGCCTTCATGACCGAAGTCGGTTTCGAGGCCGCCAACCACGGCGTGCAGATCTACGGCGGCCATGGTTTCATCGCCGAGTGGGGCATGGAACAGAACGTGCGCGACAGCCGTATCTCCATGCTGTACGAAGGCACTACCGGCATCCAGGCCCTCGACCTGCTCGGCCGCAAGGTGCTGATGACCCAAGGTGAAGCGCTGAAGGGCTTTACCAAGATCGTGCACAAGTTCTGCCAGGCGCAAGAAGGCGTCGAGGCGGTCAAAGAGTTCGTCGAGCCGCTGGCGGCCATCAACAAGGAATGGGGCGAGCTGACCATGAAGGTCGGTATGGCCGCCATGAAAGATCGCGAAGAAGTGGGTGCCGCTTCGGTCGATTACCTGATGTATTCCGGTTATGCCTGCCTGGCCTACTTCTGGGCTGACATCGCCCGCCTGGCTGCCGAAAAGCTGGCTGCCGGTACTGAAGAAGTGGCGTTCTACACCGCCAAGCTGCAGACCGCGCGCTTCTACTTCCAGCGCATCCTGCCGCGTACCCGTACCCATGTGGCGGCGATGCTGTCGGGTGCAGGTAACCTGATGGCGATGGAAGAAGAGCACTTCGGTCTGTCTTACTGACCCATAAGCTGTAGAAAAAACCCGCCTGCCCTCACCGGCAGGCGGGTTTTTTCGTTTCGGGGCCAGGGCATTGCCAGCGGGTATTCAACTGTTCACGCGCGCTGCCGATGAAATAAGGGCACAATGCCACTATTGATCTGCCGGGTTGGAGATTACCCTTGTTTCGTCTTGATGCTGTACGCGTAAGCCACTTCCTGCCTTCGCTGTTTCTGTTGCTGGCAGGCCTTGCGGCGGCTTACGTAAGAGACCTCAGTGTCTTTTTCACGTCGCTGTTCAATGTGCTGCCCACCTTGGTCCTGCTATTGGGCGGTGCCTACTGCGCCGTTTATCGCCGCCAGCGCGAGCTGTTTCTGATGGTCACGGTGTACATCGCCTACTATCTGCTCGACACCCAGACCGACTTCTACCGCGACAACGGCCACGTGCGCGCGGATGCCGCGGTGATCTTCCATCTGGTGTGCCTGCTGCTACCAGCCCTGTTCGCGCTGTATGGCGCCTGGCAGGAGCGCACCCACCTGCTGCAGGACCTGGTCGCGCGCTTTGCGGTGCTGTTTGCCGTTGCCAGCGTTGCTGTGGCCCTCGAGCAAAGCTACCCCGATACGCTGCTGACGTGGCTGGCGGAGATCCGCTGGCCGTCCTTGCATGGCCAGTGGATGAGCCTGATCCAGATGGCCTACCCGTTGTTCCTCGCGGTGTTCATCCTGCTGGTGGTGCAGTACCTGCGCGAGCCCAGGCCCTTGCACGCGGCGCAGGTGATTGGCCTGATCGGCGTCTTCTGGATGCTGCCGCAAACGTTCATCCTGCCCTTCACCCTGAACATCATGTGCAGCCAGGTGATGTTGATGATCGCCGCTGCCGTCGCGCACGAGGCTTATCAGATGGCTTTTCGCGATGAGCTTACCGGCCTGCCGGGGCGCCGCGCCTTGAACGAGCGCATGCAACGGCTGGGGCGCAACTATGTGATCGCCATGACCGACGTCGACCACTTCAAGAGATTCAACGATACCCACGGCCACGATGTCGGCGACCAGGTGCTACGGCTGGTGGCCAGCCGGTTGTCCAAGATCACCGGCGGCGGTCGGGCCTATCGCTATGGCGGCGAGGAATTTGCACTGGTCTTCGCGGGCAAGACGGCAGAAGAATGTGTGCCGCACGTGCAAGCCGTGCGCGAGATGATTGCCAACTACGCCATGCAACTGCGTGACCCGAACAGCCGCCCGCAGGACGATTCGGCAGGGCGACAGCGCCGCGGTGGCAGCGGCGCCGGTACGGTTTCGGTAACCATCAGCATCGGCGTTGCCGAGCGCCAGGCCGATCACCGCAACCCGGAGGCCGTGCTCAAGTCTGCCGATCAGGCGCTGTATAGCGCCAAAGAGGCGGGGCGCAATTGTGTCATGGTGCATGGGCAACAATCGCAACGTGGAGCGGTGCGAATGGCATGACCAGATTAGACCATACGGTCAACTGATGACCCTATGTCTCGTAAAAGTTGTTCGGTTACACTGCCAGCAACCCAGTGTCGCGGTTCTCCGAGACCGCCCCGACCCTACTAGCGAGAGGTTGTCATGGCCGACTATAAAGCGCCCCTGCGCGACATGCGCTTCGTTCTGAATGAAGTCTTCAACGTGGCCGAGCAATGGGCACAGTTGCCCGCGCTGGCCGACGTGGTCGATGCCGAAACCGCCCTGGCTGTGCTGGAGGAGGCCGGCAAGGTCACCGCGCGGACCATCGCCCCGCTCAGCCGCGCCGCCGATGAAGAGGGCTGCCGCTGGGACAACGGTGCGGTGAGCACGCCCGCTGGCTTCATCGACGCTTACAACACTTATGCCGAAGGCGGCTGGGTGGGTGTGGGCGGTGACCCGCTGTTCGGCGGCATGGGTATGCCCAAGGTCATCTCGGCCCAGGTCGAGGAAATGGTCAACGCGTCGAGCCTGGCCTTCGGCCTGTACCCGATGCTGACTGCCGGCGCCTGCCTGTCGATCAATGCCCACGCCAGTGAAGCACTCAAGGCAGCCTACCTGCCCAACATGTACGCTGGCGTCTGGGCGGGCTCCATGTGCCTGACCGAGCCCCATGCCGGTACCGACCTCGGCATCATCCGCACCAAGGCGGAGCCCCAGGCCGATGGCAGCTACAAGGTCAGTGGCACCAAGATCTTCATCACCGGTGGCGAGCATGACCTGACCGAGAACATCATCCACCTGGTGCTGGCCAAGTTGCCGGATGCCCCGGCCGGGCCCAAAGGTATTTCGTTGTTCCTGGTGCCCAAGTTCCTGGTCAACCCGGACGGCAGCCTGGGCGCACGCAACCCCGCCACCTGTGGCTCGATCGAACACAAGATGGGTATCCAGGCATCAGCCACCTGCGTGATGAACTTCGACGAAGCGGTCGGTTACATTGTCGGTGAGCCGAACAAGGGTTTGGCGGCCATGTTCACCATGATGAACTATGAGCGCCTGGGCGTAGGCATCCAAGGCCTGGCATCGGCCGAACGTTCCTACCAGAACGCCGTGGAGTATGCCCGTGACCGCCTGCAGAGCCGCGCCCCGACCGGCCCGCAAGCCAAGGACAAGGCCGCAGACCCGATCATCGTCCACCCGGACGTACGGCGCATGCTGTTGACCATGAAGGCCTTGATCGAAGGCGGACGCGCCTTCTCCAGCTACGTGGCGATGCAGCTCGACAGTGCCAAGTACAGCGAAGACCCGACCACCCGCAAGCGCAGTGAAGAACTGGTGGCGCTGTTGACCCCGGTTGCCAAGGCCTTCCTCACCGACCTTGGCCTTGAGTGCACCGTGCATGGCCAGCAGGTGTTCGGCGGGCATGGCTACATCAGGGAGTGGGGGCAGGAGCAATTGGTACGTGATGTGCGGATTACGCAGATCTACGAAGGCACCAACGGCATCCAGGCCCTCGACCTGATGGGGCGCAAGGTGGTGGCCAGTGGGGGTGCGTACTACAAGCTGTTCTCCGACGAGATACGCCGGTTTGTCGCCGGTGCCGACAGTGAACTGGATGAGTTTGCCAAACCCTTGGGTGCTTACCTTGACCAGCTGGACGGGCTGACCGAGTGGGTACTGGAGCAGGCCAAGGGTAACCCCAATGAAATTGGCGCCGCTTCGGTCGAGTACCTGCAGGCGTTTGGTTACGTCGCCTATGGCTACATGTGGGCGTTGATGGCGCGGGCGGCCAAGGCTGGCGAGGGGGATGAAGCCTTCTACTCCGGCAAACTGGGGACGGCGCGGTTCTACTTTGCGCGTCTGTTGCCGCGGGTGCAGTCATTGGTGGCCTCGGTCAAGGCGGGGAGCGAGGCGCTGTATCTGCTGGAGGCTGAGCAGTTCTGATCGGTTGATGCTGGGGGGCGAAGCGCCCCCAATCTCCGGTATGACTAGCAATGAATCCTCTTTGTAAGCTTTTTCCTACACAACGTGGTGACTTTTCACCACTGTTCTCAGATTGGATCCACAGGTAATCTTTACCACATGGACGTTGCGCAGGAAGCGCAAAGGACAGATCAAGGAAGACGACGAAGGACTTCCTGCCAGGATGGCGGGGCGATACGGATGTCACAGGGAAACAGTCTGGGAAACCCCGCTTCGGCGGGGTTTTCTTTGTGCGCGTGTTTTGCAGCCGAGCACATCCTTTCAGCCGAGCACATCCAGTGGCGAGCCTCCCAGGTGGCGCGCGTCTGTCTCTTCTTCCAGCAATGTACGCAGCAGCTCGACCGACGCCTGCTGGCGCTGTGCATCGCGGAACACCAGCCCAACCTTGAGCGGCACCCGCGGCTCGCTCAATGGCTTCCACAGCAGGCCCTGGTCATCCTCGGCCGCGTCCTTGGCCCGGCCAGGCAGGATGGTGGCCAGCGCCGTGTGCGCCAGGCTGTCGAGAATCCCGGCCATGTTGTTCATTTCTGCCTGCACCTGCGGCCGACGCCCCTGGCTGGCCAACTGCGCCTGCCAGATCTGGCGAATCTGAAACTCCTCGCCCAGCATCAGCATGGGTAGCTCGGCTGCCTGACGGATCGACACCTTCTTGAAATCCTTCAATGGGTGGGTATCGGGGATGACAAGTTGCAGTTCATCTTCGTACAGCAGCAGGCCATGCAGCCCAGGTTGGCGCGGCGGCAGGTAGCTGATGCCGATGTCCAGGCTGCCATTGAGCAAACGCCGTTCGATTTCCAGCCCCGACAGCTCGTAGATCTGCACCACAAGGTGCGGCTGTGCCTTGCGCAAGCGTTCGAGCAGCTGCGGCACCAGGCTTGGCCGCACGGTCTGCAGCACGCCGATGGCCAAGGTGCGCAGGGACTGGCCCTTGAAGTTGCGCATGGCCTCATGGGCCCGTTGCAAGCCATCGAGCAACGGCAGGGCATGGTTGTACAGCGTGTGTGCGGCCAAGGTCGGCAGCAGGCGCTTGTTGCTGCGCTCGAACAGGTTCAGGTCGAGGCTGTGTTCCAGTTGGCGTATCTGTTGGGAAAGCGCTGGCTGGGACAGTGACAGACGCTCGGCGGCGCGGCCTACGTGGCCTTCTTCGTACACCGCGACGAAATAACGCAGTTGGCGGAAATCCATAAGTAACACTTATCGAAAATGCTGGAAAAACGAAATGGTCGAAAACCGTTGCGAAGCCTAGTCTATCGCCGTATTCCAGAGGGTTACAGCGGTCATTGAGCTGATTGTTACCCCAGATGAAAAACACTTTTGATAGGCAAGGCTAAATATCAAGTGCCGGCATTCAGACCGCACATAGCCGCCCTTTACCGTGATTGGTTGGAGCCCTGATGAACCTGTTCAACCTGCGCCGGTCGGCAGCCGCCGCTGTCGCCGAGCCCAAGCGTGCGCCGGTGACCGTGGCGGATGCGCCGCAGTTGTCCCGCGAGCGCCTGATGCCGAGCACCGAACGCGCGCCGCAGATGTTCGTGCGTGGTCAGGGTTCGTGGTTGTGGGACAGCGAAGGGCATGCCTACCTGGATTTCACCCAGGGTGGTGCGGTAAACAGCCTTGGCCACAGCCCCAGCGTGCTGGTCAAGGCACTGGGTAACCAGGCCCAGGCACTGATCAACCCAGGTTCCGGTTATCACAGCCGCGCGCTGCTGGCACTGGTCGAACGCCTGTGCCAGAGCACCGGCAGCGACCAGGCCTACCTGCTCAACAGCGGCGCCGAAGCCTGCGAAGGGGCGATCAAGCTGGCGCGCAAATGGGGCCAGCTACACCGTAACGGCGCCTATCACATCATCACTGCCAGCCAGGCTTGCCATGGCCGCAGCCTGGGCGCGTTGTCGGCCTCCGACCCACTGCCGTGCAATCGTTGCGAACCGGGCCTGCCGGGTTTCAGCAAGGTGCCGTTCAATGACCTGGCGGCGCTGCATGCAGCAGTGGATTCGCGCACCGTCGCGATCATGCTCGAACCGATCCAGGGCGAGGCAGGTGTTATTCCGGCCACGCAGGCGTACCTGAAGGGCGTCGAAACACTGTGCCGCGAGCTGGGCATCCTGTTGATCCTCGATGAGGTGCAGACCGGCATCGGCCGTTGTGGCGCCCTGCTCGCCGAGCAGAGCTACGGCGTGCGGGCCGACATCATCACCCTGGGCAAGGGCCTGGGTGGTGGTGTGCCGCTGGCGGCCTTGCTGGCGCGCGGTAGCGCTTGCTGCGCCGAGCCGGGTGAGCTGGAAGGCAGCCACCATGGCAACGCGCTGATGAGCGCTGCGGGCCTGGCAGTGCTCGATACCGTGCTGGAGCCTGGCTTTTTCGAGCATGTACAGGACAGCGGTCGCCACCTGCGCGATGGCCTTTGCCGCTTGGCGGGGCGATATGGCCAGGGCGAGGCGCGCGGCCAAGGCCTGCTGTGGGCCTTGCAACTGCAGGAGCGCGTCGCTCAGGACTTGGTCAAGGCTGCTCTGCATGAAGGCCTGCTGCTCAATGCCCCGCAGGCCGATGTGGTGCGCTTCTCGCCCGCGCTGACCGTGAGCAAGGGCAACATCGACGAAATGCTCCTGCGCCTGGCCCGCGCCTTTGCTCGTCTGCATGCACAGCAGCAGGCCCGCCGGGAAATGCCGGCATAACCGAATTCAACGAACCGTCTGGCGTTTCTGCGCATCGCCCTTGGCCTGTTTCATTTGGCCAGGGGCGTTTTTTTTTGCCCGGTATTGCAGGGGTGTGGAACCTCTGCGAAGCGCGGCTAGTCTTTGTTGAGACCCTTCAGGAGAGACTCGCATGGACTTCATTCGTATCATCATCGCCATCCTGCTGCCGCCACTTGGGGTGTTTCTGCAGGTGGGCTTCGGCGGGGCATTCTGGCTGAATATTCTGCTGACCCTGCTGGGGTACATTCCGGGGATCGTGCATGCGGTGTATATCATCGCCAAGCGATGAGCGCATTGGGGCCGCGTTGCGGCCCTTTTCGCGACGAAAGGCCAGATTCAGTGAGGGACCTGGCCTAACACCCGGCAATAGAACTTCCACTCCTCTTCCAGCGCATGCGCCAGGTTCTCTGCCTGGCGGAACCCGTGTCGCTCCCCCGCATAAAAGTGCCCTTCGGCTTCTATGCCATTTGCCTTCAGTGCATCGAGCATCAGGCGCGTCTGCTCCGGCACCACCACAGCATCCAGTTCACCCTGGAAGAAAATCACCGGCACCTTGATCTGCGCGGCATGCAGCAGTGGCGTGCGTGCGTGATAGCGCTCGGCATCTTGCAGTGGGTCGCCGATCAACCAGTCCAGGTAATCCCCTTCGAACTTGTGCGTGGCGCGGCTCAGGGCAATAGGGTCACTGACCCCGTAGAGGCTGGCCCCCGCTCGGAACACGTCGTGGAACGCCAGGGCGCACAGCGTGGTGTAACCGCCCGCGCTGCCACCGCGGATGAAGGCCTTGTGCGGGTCGATCAGCCCCAGCCCGGCCAGGTGCGTGACCGCTGCGCAAGCATCCTCGACATCCCGCTCGCCCCAGTGCAGGTGCAGGGCCTGGCGATAGTCCCGGCCATAGCCGGTACTGCCCCGGTAATTCAGGTCGGCGACGGCGAAGCCGCGCTGGGTCCAGTACTGGATGCGGGGGTCGAGCGCCGGGTAGCAGGCCGACGTCGGCCCGCCATGGATAAACACCACCAGGGGCGCGGGCGCCTTGGCGTGCATGGCCGGGTAGAAGAAGCCATGGGCGAGGCCGTTGCCACTGGTGTAGCGAATGGACTGCGGCATGCTGATGGCTTCGGCGGGCAGTACCTCGGCCCCCCCTGCCAGCACGCGTACCTCGTGATTGCTGCGGTCGATGGCAATGACTGCCGCCGGGCTGACGGGGGATGCGGCGATGGCATAGAGGTGCCCGTCATCCATGGCCAGGCTGCGAAAGCGCGTGTAGGCACTGGCGAAACGTTCTACCGGTTGCTCGGTGGTGCGCAGCCCCAACTGCCCAAAACCGCCCTCGAACCAACTGGCCACATAGCTTTGCGGCCCCAGGGCCAGCCAACTGCTGGCGCCAAGTTGCCAGGGCGCCGAGGCATGGTCGGCGGGTTCGGCGGGCAGGGCCTGCCAGTGCCCGTTGACTTCCCCCCAGGGCTGCCAGAAACCGTCGTGATCAGACAGGCAATACAAGCGGCCCTGCGCGTCGAAACGCGGTTGTTGCAGAGACTCGTCCTGGCCTGCCACGCAACACGCAGGCCCCCATGCGCCGCTGCTGTCGCGTTGGCGAAGTAGCAGGCGCGTGTGTGTCCAGGGTTGTGCCGGGCGGTCCCATTCGACCCAGGCCAGGCGCTGCCCATCACTGCTCACGGTGGGTGATGCGTAGAAGTCGGCGCCTTCAGCCAGCACCTCGCGCGAGCCTTCGCGCAGGGCAACCAGGCGATGCTCCACGGTTTGCCCATGGCGCTCTTCGACCGCCAGCACTTGGCCGTCGTGCCAGTGCACATCGCCGTAGCGGCACTGCTGGTCGTCGGTAAGCCGCTTGGGTACGGCGCCGTCCAGCGTCTGGGTATAGAGCTGCTGATCGTTCTCGTTGACGAAGACCAGCCCTTCACCGCCGAGGCAAAAGCTGCCCCCGCCATATTCGTAAACCCGGCTGCGCACGCTGAAACCATCCGGCGTCAGGCACTGGGCCTGGTGTTGATGCCAGTGCCAGATTCGGCAGGCACCGTCGGCCGGGCGAAACTCGTTCCAGAACAACCCGGTGGGGCCGACCTTGAGCTCGGCGAAGTCGGTACCAGCGGCGACGGCCTGGGCTGCGCTGAATTCAGCCGCGGGCGATGACACGGGAGTTTCGATCATTGCGGAAGGTCATCTCTTCAATGGCGAGTTGGGCGGTTTCTGCCTCCTCGCGGGCCTTGAGGATGATGCCGTGATCCGCCGATTTTGCGCACACCGGGTCGGCGTTGCTGGCATCGCCGGTGAGCATGAAGGCCTGGCAACGGCAGCCGCCGAAGTCCTTTTCCTTCTCGTCGCAGGAGCGGCAGGGCTCAGGCATCCATTGGTAACCGCGAAAGCGGTTGAAACCGAACGAGTCGTACCAGATGTGGTGCAGGTCGTGGTCACGCACGTTGGGGAACTGCACCGGCAGTTGGCGGGCGCCGTGGCAGGGCAGGGCGGTGCCGTCCGGGGTGATGGTGAGGAACAGGTTGCCCCAGCCATTCATGCAGGCCTTGGGGCGTTCTTCGTAGTAGTCAGGGGTGACGAAGATCAGCTTGCACGGGTTGCCTTCGGCCTTGAGCTTGTCACGGTATTCATTGGTGATGCGTTCGGCCCGCTGCAGCTGTGCGCGAGTCGGCAGCAGGCCCAGGCGGTTGAGGTGCGCCCAGCCATAGAACTGGCAAGTGGCAAGCTCGACGAAGTCGGCCTCGAGCGCGATGCACAGCTCGATGATGCGGTCGATCTTGTCGATGTTGTGCCGATGGGTAACGAAGTTGAGCACCATCGGGTAGCCGTGGGCTTTTACGGCACGGGCCATCTCCAGCTTCTGCGCGAAGGCCTTCTTCGAGCCGGCCAGCAGGTTGTTGACCTGCTCGTCGCTGGCCTGGAAGCTGATCTGGATGTGGTCCAGGCCGGCGGTCTTGAACGCGGCGATGCGCGCTTCGGTGAGGCCAATGCCCGAGGTGATCAGGTTGGTGTAGTAGCCCAGCCGGCGCGCCTCGCCGATCAGCGCGGCGAGGTCCTGGCGCACCAGCGGTTCGCCACCGGAAAAACCGATCTGCGCGGCGCCCATTTCGCGCGCCTCGGCCATCACCTTGAACCACTGCGCGGTGCTCAGCTCCTGGCCCTGGGCTGCGAAGTCCAGCGGGTTGGAGCAGTACGGGCATTGCAGCGGGCAGCGGTAGGTCAGCTCGGCCAGCAACCACAGCGGCAGGCCGACCTCGGGCGTGGCCGGCAGGTCAGGCGAGGACGATCCAGTGTTCGCCACGGGCCACCTCCATGAACTGCTCGATGTCGTCGGCCACTTCCGGGACATCCGGGAACTGCTGGGCCAGTACGGCAATGATCGCCGCGACGTCGCGTTGGCCGTCGATCAGGCCGCCGATCAGCGCGGCGCTGTCGTTGAGCTTGATCATGCCCTCGGGGTACAGCAGCACATGGCCTTTCTGGGCCGGCTCGTACTGGAAGCGGTAGCCGGGGCGCCAGTTCGGCACCTGCTTGCGATCGAAACTCATAGGGCGACCCCCTTGTGCCAGACCCGTTCCTGGGTGACCGAATGATAAGGCGGGCGGTTCAGCTCGTAGGCCATGCTCATGGCATCGAGCATGCTCCAGAGGATATCCAGCTTGAACTGCAGGATCTCCAGCATACGCTCCTGGCCCGCGCGGGTGGTGTAGTGCTGCAAGGTAATCGCCAGCCCGTGCTCGACATCACGCCGGGCCTGGCCCAGGCGGGTGCGGAAGTATTCGTAGCCGGCCGGGTCGATCCAGGGGTAGTGCTGTGGCCAGCTGTCCAGGCGCGACTGGTGGATCTGCGGGGCGAACAGCTCGGTCAGCGAGCTGCTGGCCGCCTCTTGCCAGCTGGCGCGGCGGGCAAAGTTGACGTAGGCGTCTACGGCAAAGCGCACGCCGGGCAGCACAAGCTCCTGGGAGCGCAGTTGCTCAGGGTCCAGGCCAACGGCCTGGCCAAGGCGCAGCCAGGCTTCGATACCCCCGTCTTCGCCAGGGGCGCCATCGTGGTCGAGCAGGCGCTGGATCCACTCGCGGCGCACTTCGCGGTCCGGGCAGTTGGCCAGGATCGCGGCATCCTTCATCGGGATGTTGACCTGGTAGTAGAAGCGGTTGGCTACCCAGCCCTGTATTTGCTCACGGGTGGCGCGGCCCTGGTACATCGCCACGTGATAGGGGTGATGAATGTGGTAGTAGGCGCCTTTGGCGCGCAGGGCCTGCTCGAACTCGGCAGGGGACATCGGCAATGGGTCGCTCATCAGGCCTCCTTACAACGTGATGCTCATGCCATCGAAGGCGACTTCTACGCCCCGACGCTGGACCTCGGCCCGTTCAGGCGAGTCTTCATCGAGAATCGGGTTGGTGTTGTTGATGTGGATAAGTACCTTGCGCTGGCGCGGGAAGCCATCGAGCACTTCGAGCATGCCGCCTGGCCCGTTCTGCGCCAGGTGGCCCATCTCGCGGCCGGTGCGGGTGCCGACGCCACGGCGCTGCATTTCATCGTCTTCCCACAAGGTGCCGTCGACCAGCAGGCAGTCGGCACCGTGCATCATCGCCAGCAGCTTGTCGTCGACCTGGCCAAGGCCTGGGGCGTAGAACAGCTTGCCGCCGGTGCGGGTGTCTTCGACCAGCAGGCCCAGGTTGTCGCCCGGGTGAGGGTCGAAGCGGTGCGGTGAATAGGGCGGCGCGGCGCTGCGCAGGGGGAAGGGGGTGAACCGGAGGTTGGGGCAGGCGTCGATGACGAAGCTGCCTTCCAGCTCGATGCGGTTCCACTGCAGGCCGCCGTTCCAGTGGCTGAGCATGTTGAACAGTGGGAAGCCGGTGGTCAGGTCCTGGTGGACCATGTCGGTGCACCAGACCTGATGCGGGCAGCCTTCGCGCAGGCTGAGCAGGCCGGTGGTGTGGTCGATCTGGCTGTCGAGCAAGACGATGGCATTGATGCCGGTATCGCGCAGGGCGCGGGCCGGTTGCATCGGCGCAAAGGCCTGAAGCTGGGCGCGGATATCGGGCGAGGCGTTGCACAGGACCCAGTGCTCGCCGTCGTCGGACAGTGCGATGGACGACTGGGTGCGCGCCGTGGCACGCAGGCTGCCGTCGCGATAGCCCTTGCAGTTGACGCAGTTGCAGTTCCACTGGGGGAAGCCGCCGCCGGCGGCGGAACCGAGAATCTGGATGTACATGGCCACTCTCTACCGGAAAACCGTATCCGAAAAACACAAACGCCCCGGCGGGCCGAGGCGTCGAACCGTAAGCAGAGCTTAGCGGTTGGCGAAGTACATGGTGACTTCGAAGCCGATACGCAGATCAGTGTATGCAGGTTTGGTCCACATGGGATGACTCCTTCCGAACGGGTTGGGTTGGTCAGCTACTTGTTGGGTACCGCCGGGCGCCGGAGGTTCCCTTGACTGAGATTGCGCTATCTTACAAGAAAAATTTGTACTGAAAGGTTAATTATTGGAAAAGCGCCCTTGCAGTTCACGTAACAATACGCCTTTGCTCTTCACCAAGCCGGGCCTGGTGCGGCCGCATTGGCCAGGCAGAGCCAAGGGGCGCGGTGGGCAAGAAGGCTGCCTAGCAGCACGTCCAGATCGGCCTGTTGCGTCATCAGGATAGACCGGTGCAGGTCATTCAGCCTGTCGGATTGTATCGCCATGTGTGCCTGCCATGCCCATTCGGCCACCTCGGCATTGGCCATGGCCGACTCGACGAACTGCTCGGCCAAGGCTTGCCGGGCGGTGCAGTCCAGTGTCACGCCCTGGCTTAGCAACGCATGCAGGTGGGCGAGTATTTCGGCATGGCTGGCATGGGGCGACTGCACGCCGAACAGCAGGCCATTGCAGCCTTCTATCTGACGGAAGGCGCTGAAAACGGCGTAGCCCAATTGCAGCTCCACCCGTAGGCGTTGGTACACCGGCCCTTGCAACAACTGGGCGAGCAGGCGGCCGCTGGCTTGCTGGTTGGCCGCCACCGGGCAGAACAGCAGCAGGGCGTTTTCGCTGCCGGCGAGCGCAGTGTCAACCCAGCGACGGCCCTGCCAAATGGGCAGTGGCGTCGCTGTGGCGCCCTGGCCTGGGCAGGCGCCCAGCACGGCGCCAAGGGCGGCCAATTCATCAACGCCCAGCGCCAGGCCGTGCCAGCGGGCAGTTGCCCATACCTGGTCAAGCAGTGGCTGGTCGAGTGTGCAAGGCGGCAACGGCTCGGCATTGCTGCCAAGAATGGCGTCAGGCAGTTGCTTGAGCAGGGCTCTGATCGGGATCTGCGCGGGTTCTGGGTTCGGCTGCCCTTGCCAGCTATCGTGTGAGGGCGCGTTCAGCAAGGCGAGGGCTTCATCGACGGCGCGGAGCACCGCTGAGGGTTGGCCGGCGCAACGTAGCTGCCAATACTCGCCAGCTTCGCTGAACTGCAGTTGCAACGCCGCCTGTTCGGCGCGTTCCTGCAAGGGACGCAAGGCCTGGCCCAGGATGGGAAACAGCGCACGTCGAAGAGGTGAAGGCAGGTGCCAGCGCAGGTACAGCGCCGCGTACTCGCGTGTCGGTGGCTGCGCGTCGCTGATGGCCAATGCCACGGGTAACGGTGCCTTTGCGGCGAGCGGCTCGGCCGTCAGCAGAGGGTCGGCGGCGGGTATCTGCCATTGACCAAGGCTGGCGTAAGGGAGGCTGGCAAGCAGCGCCTCCAGTGCGCGTAAAGCTTGCTTGTCGAGTGCTGAGAAAGGCTGGTCTGCGCTGTCCCGTCGTGCCAGTTCAAGCGGGCTGGCGGCCCGCTCGCGGCTGCGTTGCAGTTGGCCGAACTGGGCATTGAGGTGCTGCAGGTCGCTCTGGCGAATAAAGCCGAACCAGCCGTGCAGCAATGCGATAGCTTCGTCGACAGAGGCGTCGGTACCGAGCTGCAAGTCGATGTGCCAGAGCATCTGCCCGGCGAAAGCATACAGCGGTTCGGCTTTGACTCCCCGCAGCCAGCCGCGCTGGCGAAGCGCGTTCAGCCATCCGCCCGGGCGGCTGTCGCCTAGCAGGTCGATCAGTAAGCCAAGCGCGCGTTCGCCACCTTCGGGCAGGCCTTCATGGGCGAAGATGAACGGCTGATCGGCCGCCAGCAGCGGCGGCGGCATTGCTTGCTCGACACGCCCACCGGCCGGGAACAGGCTGCCAAATTGCCGGCCCAGGCGCTCCAGTGCATCCAAGGGTTGTGGGCCGCACAGGCTCAGGGTGACCTGCCCGCCCTGGTAGAAGCGTTGGTGAAACACCCCGAGAGCCCGTTGGAATGCGGGGTCCTGCAGGGCAAGGGTAAACCGGTTGCCGGCATGAAAGCCGCTTAATGGATGCTGCGGCGAAACCGACTGCAGCAAGGCGAACTGCTGTTGTGCCTGCGGGTTACGTGACCAGGCGATGAACTCGGCGTGAATCACCTCACGCTCTTGGCGCTGGCGCTTGATGCCAAGGTCGGGCTCGACCAGCATCTGGCACAGGCGCTCCAGCCCTCCGGCCAGCGCCGCCGGTGGGACTTCGAAGAAGAAGTCGGTGGTGCGCTCACGGGTGCTGGCGTTGACCTGGCCGCCGAGGGACTGGACGTAGCGCATCAGCCCATGCTGCTGCGCGAATGTACGGGTGCCGAGAAAGAACAGGTGTTCAAGGAAGTGGGCCAGCCCAGGCCATTGCGCCGGGGCATCGTGGCTACCCGCGTGCACCCGCAACGCGGCCGCCGCGCGCTTGAGGCGCGGGGCATGGCGCAGGGTCAGCTGCAGGCCGTTGGCGAGGGTGAGGTGGCGCGTAGCGTCAGGCATGAGGGGGTCCGGTCAGCCTTTACTCAGATGCAGCTCCTGACGCAAATCGGTCAGGTAGGGAAATGCCTTGCGCCCCTCTATCACGCGCTCATGCGCAAGCTCCGCCAGCAACTGGCATTCATCCCGCCCGGCCATGGCCAGCAGGCTGCCATCCGGGCCGATGATGCTGCTCTGCCCGCAATACTGGATTTCATCCTCGGCCCCGCAGTAGTTCGCATACACCAGGTAGCACTGGTTCTCCTGTGCGCGTGCCCGTACCGTCACCTGGCAGATGAAATCGTAGGGCGTCATGTTCGCCGTCGGCACCAGGATCAGTTCCGCGCCCGCCAGCGCCAGGCGCCGGGCGTTCTCCGGGAACTCGATGTCATAGCAGATCAGCATGCCGACTTTCCAGCCATCCAGTTCCACAACCGGGAAGTGATCGGGGCCTGCGCTGAACATCGACCGGTCAAGCTCCCCGAACAGATGCGTCTTGCGGTAGTTGCACAGGCTGCGACCCTGGGCATCGATCAGTTGCACGCTGTTATAGATCGCGCCGTCATCGCCCCGCTCCGGGTAGCCGTAGACGATCGCGATGCGATGGGCCTGGGCGATTTCCACCACATCCATGGCCGCTAGGCCATCACTGGCCTCGGCCAGGCGTTCGACCTGGGCCAGGCCGATGTTGTAGCCGGTCAGGAACATCTCCGGGCACACCAGCAGTTGAGCGCCGCGCTCAGCCGCCAGTTGGGCCTGGTGCTGCAGCCGTTGCAGGTTGCCGGGCACGTCCAGTGGGTTGGGTGCGCCTTGGAACAGAGCGATGCGCATGGCGCCTCCTTGTTTCAGTCGGCCAGCGCGATAGGGCCGATTTCATCGAACACATCGCCTGGGCCTGGGTTGTCCGGGTGGGTCTGGCCACCGAAGTGGTTCATGATACCCCACACGGCATTGAGCGAAGTCTGCACCGCGCCTTCTACCCAGGCCGGCGTCCACGACACGTCGTCACCGGCGATGAACATGCCGCGTTGTTCGGCGGGCATGTCCTGCTGCATGAAGTGCGCGTACATGCGCTGGTTGTAGCGGTAATGGCCCGGCAGCGCGCCCTTGAAGGCGCCGAGGAAGTGCGGGTCGGCCTCCCAGGAAATGGTGATCGGGTCGCCGATGATGTGCCCGGCGATATCGGTCTTCGGGTAGATTTTCTTCAAGGCGTCGAGGGCCAGTTGCACGCGCTTTTCGACCGGGTGCGGGAGCATTTTCAGCGCATCGCTCATCCACGCGTAGGACAGGCAGATCACCCCGGGTTTGTCGTCGCCGTTATCGAACAGATAGGTCCCCCGGGTGAGGCGGTCGGTGAGGGTCATGCTCATCAGGTCGCGGCCGGTTTGCGGGTCTTTGTCCTTCCAGAACGGGCGGTCGACCATGACGAAGGTTTTCGACGATTGCATGTAGCGGGTGCGGTCCAGGGCCATCCACATCTTCTGCGAGAACAGCGATTCTTCGCAGTCGATCTGGGTGGTCAGCAGCCAGGTCTGGCAGGTGGCGAGCACGGCGGCGTAATGGCGGGTATCACCCCAGTTGTCGGTGACCGCAAGCCGGCCATCGGCGGCACGGGCGATGCGTTTGACCCCGGTGCGTGGCGCACCCCCGTGTAACGAGCTGAGGCTGGTGCCTTCAGGCCAGTGGGCGCAGCGCTCTGGCGCATGCCGCCAGATACCTTGCGGCACCTGCTCCACGCCGCCCACCACCAGGTGCTGGTGATCGTCGCAGTTGGTCATCACCACGCGGAAGATTTCCAGCATCGAATTGGGGAAGTCCGAGTCCCAGCCACCGGTGCCGAAGCCCACCTGGCCGAACACCTCCCGGTGCTGGAAGCTCAGCTTGGCGAATGAGCGCGAAGTGGCGACAAAGTCGTAGAAGGTGCGGTCGTCCCACAGGGGCACCAGCGTGTTCCACAGTTCTTTGAGGCGCGGTACGTCACGGTCGCGGATCGCCTGCTGGATGTCGGCAAATTGAGCGCCGCTCTCCAGCGCGTCGGCCCAGGCGTTGGCCACTTCATGGAACAGCTCAGGCAGGTCGGCGACTTTCTCGGCGTAGTAGGTCTGGCCTTCCAGGTCGATCACCGTGCTGCCGGAGGCCGGCGTCAGCGGGTTGGGGAAGGGTTTGGTCTCCAGGCCCAGCTTGTCCACATAGTGGTAGAAGGCCGTTGAAGAAACCGGAAAGCGCATGCCGCCGAGCTCGGCGATGATTCCGTCGGTGCCGTTGAAGGCTTGCGAGCGCAACCGGCCACCGAGCTTCGAGGCCTCATAGACCACCGGTTTGAGGCCCAGCTTCATCAGCTCGTAGGCCGCCACCAGGCCGGCGATACCGGCACCCACGATCGCCACTTCTTCGCCATGCCGCTGGGCAGGGATGCTGCCCAGGCCAGCCGGGTGTTCCAGCCAGTCATCGAAGGCGAAGGGGAAGTCCGGGCCGAAGATGGTGATGGGTTTTTTGCCGTCGGCGGGGTGGCGGTTCTTGTTGTTCATGAAGTGACCTTGCCAGAGGGGCTGCGCGGAGGGCGGAGCCTGAGTATAGGAGATGCCTGGGGGTCATTTTAGGGAGCGGGGTGTTCGTAATTAAGGTGCAGAGTGTTGGAGGAATGTAGTGGTTTTAGTCGAAATGTATCCAATTAAAGTCATTGTGACGAGTCAGGTCAACGTGGCGGGAGAATCCACGGTTTAGGAGGCATTACTCGCCAGTCAGTAAGCCTGATCGCCAGCCACTTCAGAGCGGCTGCCCGCGGTCGACCTTGCTGCTCAAGATGATCGACGTAGTGGTTTTTTCCACCCCGTCGACACTGCCGATCTGGTCGAGCATCTGGTCCAGTTGTTCTGGCGAATCGGTCCGCAGCCAGGCCACATAATCGAATTCGCCACTCACCGCGCACAATTGCTGCACCTGCCCCATGGCACTCAAGCGCCGCACCACTTCCTTGCCGGAGCGGGGCTGCACCTTGATCCCGACATACGCCTGCAAACCACCCCCGATCACGTGCTGGCCAAGGCGCACGCCGTAGCCTGAGATCACCTTGTTCTTCTCCAGCCGCTCCAGGCGCGAGTTGACCGTGGTGCGCGCAATACCGAGCAGGCGGGCGAGGGTGGCAACGCTTTCGCGGGCATTGATCTGCAGCAGGGCGATCAGCTGGCGATCGATTTCATCCAGCGTGATGGGGCGGGCATCCGACATGGCAAGTCTCTACAGTGGGCCCGCTAGCCTAGCCAGCCAGTGGCCGCCAGGGCAAGGCTGCGTCGTTGGCTTTCTTTCGGCATCATGGCAGGCCGTACGCAGTGGAGCCACGCCATGAACCTCGCAAACCTGCTCGAATGCTGGCGACTGGAAGTCTCCAACAAGAAAAAGCCCGGGCGCCGTATCAGCCTGCTGTTCAACGTGCTGCGCCGCGCCCGCAAGGACAACAAGCTGCGCTTTCTCTTCGCCTTCCGCCTGGCCCAGTATCTGGATGCACGAGGCGGCCTGGCCCGGCGGCACGCCAAGCGCATGCAGCAGCGGCTTAATCTGAAGTATGCCGTGGACATCGACATCGGCGCACAGATCGCGCCCGGGCTGCGCATCGCCCACCTGCCTGGCGTGGTGATTACCCGTCACGTGAGCATCGGGCGCAATTTCTTCATTCGGCAGAATTGCTCGATTGGCATCAAGACCCTTGGGCTGCAGGCGTATGCGCTGCGCATTGGCGATAACGTCAGCTTGGGCGCCAACAGCTGCATTGTTGCCGACCGGATCAGCATTGGCGATAACGTGGTGATTGGGGCCATGTCGCTGGTGATGCGCGATATTCCGGCTGACACCACGTTCTACAACCCCCGCCAAGCAGAAATGCGCGGAACCACCCTGTAATCCTTGGTCGTTGATCTTCAGCAAACCTGCCGGCCGGTTGATCTGCGTGGACGGAATGGTGGCCGATTGATATCTTCCGCCGCCCCGCTCACTGCGATTTAACCTCACGTCATGCAAGGATTCGCGCTATGAACAAGATGACAGTCAGCCCCTGGTTGATGGTCTCACCGGATGGGCCGCTGACCTATGCTCGTGGCGGTCAGTTGGTGCATTTGCGCCAAGGTGGACTGGACGGTGCGTGTGGCCCATACAGTGTGGTGATGGCCCTGATTACCCTGGGCGTCATGGGTTATGGCGAAGCCAGGAACATGTATCTCTGGCATGGCAACAGCCGCGAAGGGCGTTTTCGTTCCGAAATACGTAGTTTGGGCGCACTGGTTTCAGAAGGCACCGACCACAAGGACATGCTGAGGCTGGTCGAGTGCTTCAGTGGTGTGGGGGTGGGCGCTGAGTACGTTACCGGCAGTAAAAAAGACATTGTTCAACAGGTCCAGGATTCAATCGACTGCATGTCTGCCCCGATTATCGGGGTGCGCTGGCCTGGTGGCAGTGGCCACTGGATGATGGTGGTCGGTTATCAGGGTTATGAAAACGAGGGTGATTTCCAGATCACTCACTTGTTATGCCTGGACCCCGGCAGCGAAACACCTCGCACAAGTTTGTGGAACGCGGTTATTGAAGTGTTCAACGAGGATGGCAGTTCTGTGGCAAGCGGCCCGCTCCCCTCCATTCATTGGGGGTATGACGGTAAACAGGAAAGCTGCCGTATCGAAGATGCAATCTTGATCTGCAAAGCCTGACCAAGTTGAAATGACAAAGCCGCGCGATGGCGCGGCTTTGTCATTGTTACAGGTTCGTATAAAAGCTGTTGCAGACGCGTTGGTTTATCCTGGCGATAGTCGGACTTATCCTTTAAGCAACGTCAAACCTCGGTATTCAGGTTGCTGACGTTGAATAATTGTTCGTTTTACAAAGTTTCGTGCCAACAGGGCCTTTCTAGCGGCCTGCCTGAATAACTGACCTCTCATCCAACGCTGATGATCTTGGCGATTCTTGCTACTGGCAGGCTGCGCAGCCTGACTTCTCTGGCGGCGTGCTTGCGCCCTGATGGAACAACCATGCATATACCCACAGAGCTTACACAACCATGATGGATGACACGTGTTCCAACGCGGGGAGGCGCTCGTTAAGCAGTGCCGCTCGATTGCTATTTGCGCTACTTGTAATGTGTGTGGCGCTGGGTTTGATTTACGGCGGTTGCAAACTATTGGCACTGGGCGGGTCAAGTTACTACCTGCTGGCGGGGCTTGCCTACGCCGTGCTGGCCGTAGCCGTGTGCTTGCGCAAGCGTATCAGTATTGTACTTTCGATCCTGATATTCCTGGCCACCTGCGCCTGGGCATTTTACGAAGTGGGGCAACTTAGTTACTGGCCACTGCTGCCGCGTCTGGTGGTCCCGGCCATCATCCTGACCCTGAGCCTGTGGGTGGGCGCTGCACTGCCCACTACCTCTTCGCGCACACGCCGAACCGCCAATCGCTCCGGGTTTGCCCTGTTGCTGGCATTGATCGCCACGTTCATCGCCGCCTTCTTCCCACATGGCGGCATCTCGAACCCCATCGCAGCAGGTAGCCTGACAACCCCAGACGCTGCCTCCACAGCCCCGGAAAACTGGGAGTTCTTCGGGCGCAGCGCCTCGGGCACGCGCTTCGCGCCCTACACGCAAATCACCCCGGAAAACGTCAAGGACCTGCAAGTTGCCTGGACCTACCGGACCGGCCGCAGAACCAGCGGCCCAGGTGCGGGTGTCGACGAGAACACGCCATTGCAGATCGGCAACGTCCTGTACTCGTGCACGCCGGAAAACCTGATCACCGCGCTTGATGGCGATACCGGCAAACCTCTCTGGAAGTTCGACCCTCACGCCAAAAGCGAAGAGCACGTGACCTGCCGTGGCGTGGGCTATTACGACATCGACCGGGACGACAGCCTCAGCGCCGAGGTAAAAGCCTCTCACGCCAGCGAGCAGCAATGCCGCCAGCGCATCCTGGTATCGTCGGTCGATGCCCGGCTGTTTGCCCTGGATGCACACACCGGCACCCTTTGCCCCAACTTCGGCGAGGACGGTTACGTTGACCTCAAGAAGGGCATGGGGCCAACGGAAAACAGCAAGCGCTACCACCCGACGTCTCTGCCTGTGGTCATGGGCCACCTCACGGTGGTGGGTGGCTGGGTACGTGACATCGTGGCCGGCGAGCCTTCTGGTGCCGTGCGTGCATTCGATGTGCTGAGCGGTTCGTTGGTATGGGCCTGGGATGTCGGTGCGCCTGAGGGCACCGACACTGCGGCGGCTGACCATCAGTTCGCGCTTGAAACACCTAACGTATGGACCATTCCCACCTACGACAAAGAACTGAATCTGGTCTACCTGCCTACCGGCAATGGCCCACCTGACTATTGGGGTGGCGACCGTAACCAGGTGAAAGAAAAGTTCGGCACAGCCATTGTCGCGGTCGATGCATCGACGGGTAAGGCCAAGTGGGTTTTCCAGACTGTCCATCATGATGTCTGGGACTACGACCTGCCTTCGCAACCCGTGCTGTACGAGATGAAAAACGCCCAAGGCACCAAGACCCCGGTGCTGATCCAGACCACCAAGACCGGCCATATCTTCGTGCTGGATCGCCGCACTGGCCAGCCGGTCACTGAAGTTCAGGAGCGCCCTGTTCCCACTTCACCGGCCGCAGAAGGCGAACACCTGTCACCGACCCAGCCGTACTCGGCGGGTATGCCCGTCATTGGCGCGGACCCGCTGACCGAGCAATCGATGTGGGGTGTGTCCACTTTCGACCAGCTCTACTGCCGGATCATGTTCAAGGACTCGGTGTATGTCGGCCCGTTCACACCGCCCTCTGAAAAGCCGTACATCGAATGGCCAGGGCTGTTGGGTGGCATGAACTGGGGTGGCATTTCTATTGATGAAAACACCGGCATGATGTTCGTCAACGACATGCGCATGCCACTGCGCATGTCGTTGGTAACCCAGGAAAACACCCGCAAGTACAAAGTGTCGACCGATGAGGTGCCTGGCTTCATGGGCACTATTCGGCCGCAGGTCGCGGGCATCTATGGCGGTGTGAAGATCGACATCCTCCAGTCGCCGCTGGGCGTACCGTGCAATACGCCACCGTTTGGCAGCATGAGCGCGATTGACCTCAACACCCAGAAACTGGTGTGGCAGGTGCCACTGGGCACGGTTCAGGATACCGGCCCACTGGGCATCAAGACGCACCTGCAGATCCCTTTGGGTATGCCGACACTCGGCGGCCCTACTTCGACGGCATCCGGCCTGGTGTTCTTCGCGGGCACCCAGGACTACTACCTGCGTGGGCTCGACTCGGCAACCGGCAAAGAAGTGTGGAAGGCCCGCTTGCCAGTAGGTGCCGTAGCAGCGCCGCTGATCTACAAGTCCCCCACGACCGGCAAGCAGTATGTGGTGATTTCCGCTGGCGGCATGAGCCACTCGCCAGATGTGGGCGATTACATCATCGCTTACGCATTGCCTGACGGCAGCAAGCCGTAACGGCTCTGGTGCACTACGAAAAATCCCCGCTCGCGGGGATTTTTTTTCCCGCCAGTCAGCCCATCACGCAAAAGCCAGAACTGTTCAACGACTTCTCAAGCAAGGAACCCGCGCAAAATGTCATTACCCCTCCGCGCCGTGCTGGCCGGCAGCCTGTGCAGCGGTTTATCGCTTTGCCTTCTGCCACTGCCCTGCGCATTGGCCGATACTGCCCACCTGATGACCCAACCTACACTCACCGGTAACTGGGGCGGGCAGCGTCAGAGGCTGGAAGACCAGGGTATCAAGCTGACGGGCGACTACACCTCGGAAACCATTTCCAACCTGCATGGCGGTATCAAACGCGGTACTCGCTATGCACAACAGATACGTTTGGGCGCTCAGTTTGATTTGAGCAAACTGCTCGACACCCCAGATGCCGGGCGCGTGCAAGTACTGCTCAACGATCGTCGCGGCCACAGCGCCACCGAAGACCTGATTGGCAACCGCATGTCCGCGCAAGAGGTCTACGGGGGCGAATATACGCGGCTGACCGAGTTGAGTTACCAGCGCACGCTGTTCTCGCCCGACCTGTCCACCAAGCTCGGTTACATGGTCATGGGCACCGATTTCGGCGGCATGCCGATCCTGGCCAACTTTGTCAGTGCAGGCTTTTGTGCGCATCCGCTGACCATGTCCAGCGGCAGTGGCTGGGGCAACTACCCGACCGCACATTGGGGGGGCGAGTTGCGCTATGACGTCAACCCGTCGCTGACGCTGCAAACGGCACTGTTCCAGGTCAACCCGGGGTACAACGCGCGCGTCTCCAAAGCGTTCGCTATGCCCAGCAACGGCACGACGGGCGCTATCTTGCCGCTGGAGGCGATCATCAATAACCGTGCATTTCTCAATGGCCAATACAAAGTTGGCTGGTACTACGACACGTCCGATTACGCCAAGATTGGCGGCACCGGCAAAAGCAGCAGCCGTACTGGCGCTTACCTGCTGGTGGATCAGGCGATCTGGCGCGACGAGCAAGACCCGGCCAGTGTGCTGAGGTTGTTCGGGCAAGCAGCCACCAGCAACGCCGCGACTTCGCCAATGCGCCGCTGGTACTCGCTGGGTCTGGTTAAACAAAAGCCGTTTGCCAGCCGCCCGCAAGACTCCATTTCCTTTGGCTATGGCCGCGCCGTTATCAACCCGCGCACGCGGGGTGTGCAGGAAGCTGCTGCAGCCTACCCAGAAGACGCTGCCGTCATTACCGGGCTCGATAGCGGGGAGCAAGTACTGGAACTCAACTACGGTGCGCAAGTAACACCGTGGCTACTGCTGCGCCCGGACGTGCAGTACTACATCGAACCTGGGGCTTTCTTTGGCAAGCAAAGAGGCAATGCGCTAGCGGCTGGGTTGCAGGTGAAGATGACGTTTTAATCGTCAACCTTCGGACCCAACCTAGGACTGATACGGGTGCGAAAAACCCGAAAAGCAGAAAGCCGCGCAGTGCGCGGCTTTGAGTTTGGTGGGCCCACACGGACTCGAACCGTGGACCAAAGGATTATGAGTCCTCTGCTCTAACCAACTGAGCTATAGGCCCTCAGAGGTGGCCGGATTATAACGAGGGTTTTGAAAGGGTGCCATCCGAAAGATCGGTTAGTGCTATACGAAGAAACGCCGCAGCGAATTCCTCCGCCGGCAGGGGCAGGCTTACGATGTAGCCCTGGATCTGCTCGCAGCCTTCGGCGGCCAGGAAGCGCTGTTGGGCCTGGTTCTCCACGCCTTCGGCAATGATGGTGAACTGCATGCTGCGGCCCAGGGCAATGATTGCGCGGGCGATGGCGGCGTCGTGGGGGTCCTCGGGCAGGCCGCGGATGAACGACTTGTCGATCTTGAGGATGTCCAGCGGCAGGCGTTTGAGGTAGCTGAGCGACGAATAGCCGGTGCCGAAATCGTCGATGGCCAATTGCACGCCCAGTTTTTTCAACTGGTGCAGCACGGCCAGGGCTTCCTCGGCCTGGCTCATGATGAAGTTCTCGGTGATCTCCAACTGCAGGTCACCCGCCTTCAGTTGATAGGTCTTGAGCAACTGTTCGATGCGCCGCGCCAGGTGCGGGTGACGCAGTTGGGCGCCGGCCAGGTTGATCGACAGGGGGCCGAAGTCTTCGTAGTGCATCTTCCAGAGGTGCATCTGCCGGCAGGCCTGCTCCAGCACCCAGTCGCCCAACTGAAGAATGGTGCCGTTCTCTTCTGCCAGGTGAATGAAATGCTCTGGCGGCACCTCGCCAAAGGTCGGGTGGCTCCAGCGGATCAGCGCTTCGGCACCGACCAGGCTCTGGGTCTTGAGGCTGAGCTTGGGCTGGAAGCACAGGCTCATCTCGTTGCGCTCGACGGCGCGGCGCAACTCATGTTCGAGGGCGATGCGTTCGCTGGCCTGGGCGGTGAGGTCGCGGGTGTAGGCTTCTACACGGTTGCGGCCTTTGGCCTTGGAGCGGTACATGGCAGCGTCGGCATTGCGAATCAGCGTCGAGACGTCGCTGCCGTCCTGGGGGTACAGGCTGATGCCGATGCTGGCGCTGGTGAAGAACTCGTGCTCGCCGGCCTGGAACGGCGCGCTGAAGCAGGCCAGCAACTTGCCGGCGATGCTGTTGGCGTCGCTGGGCCTGTGCAGGCCGGGCAGAAGGATGATGAACTCGTCACCGCCCAGGCGGGCCACGGTGTCGACGTCACGCACCTGCTCTTTCAGGCGCTGGGCGATACCCTTGAGCAACAGGTCGCCGACCGGGTGGCCAAGGCTGTCGTTGATGTGCTTGAAGCGGTCGAGGTCGAGGAACAGGACCGCGCCCTGGCGGTTGGAGACCTGGGCGCAGGTGAGCACCGCCTGCAGGCGATTCTCGAACAACGCGCGGTTGGGCAGGCCGGTCAGTGGGTCGTGGTGGGCCTGGTAGTCGAGCTTGGCCTGGGCGTGCTTGAGGCTGGAGATGTCGGCGAACACGGCGACGAAGTGGGTGATTTCATGCTCGCTGTTGCGCACCGCGCTGATGGTCAGCCAGCCAGGGTAGAACTCGCCATTCTTGCGCCTGTTGTAGATCTCGCCCTGCCAATGGCCCTCGGCGGTCAGTTGGTGCCACATGGCGGCATAGAAGGCGCTGTCGTGCTGGCCAGAGGCAAGCAGGCGTGGGGTCTGGCCGAGCGCTTCGATCTCGCTGTAGCCCGTGATTTCGCTGAAGGCGCGGTTGACCGCGCTGATGCGCTGGTCGATATCGGTGATCAGCACGCCCTCGGCGGTGTTCTCGAACACGGTAGCGGCCAGTTGCAGTTTTTCCTGCATCAGGTGGCGCTCGGTGATATCGCGGGCGATGGTCAGCATGCAGTCGACACCGCCGATCGGCAGGGGCCGGGCAGACAGCTCGCACAGGCGGATCTGCCCATCGCTGCGGCGGATGTGGCAGCTGAAATCTCGCACGAAGCCATCACGCTTGAGTTGGTCGACCAGGCGCTTGCGTTCGTTCAGGTCAACCCAGATGCCGAGGTCGAGGGAGGTCTGGTCGATGCTCGGGTTCAGGTCATAGCCGGTGAGGCGGCAGAAGCCCTCGTTCACTTCAATCAGCAGCCCATCACTCTGGCGTGACAGCAGCAGGCCATCGGGCGAGGCGTGGAACGCCTTGGCGAACTTCTCTTCCGAGGTTTGCAGTTGCTCCTGGGTTTCCTTGAGCTGGCTGATGTCGCGCACGGCCACCACCAGCGCCGGGGTGCCATCGAGTTCGAAGGTTTCTGCCGAGGTCAGGCCCGTGAACAGCTGGCCGTTGCTGCGCCGGAAGCTCATTTCGAGGTTGCGGATGCCGCCTTGGTGCAGGCGTTCGAGCAAACGTGGGCCGCTGCCTTCTACGGCCCACAGGTCCAGCTCGGTGGCGGTGCGGCCGATGACTTGGCCCGGGGTCAGGCCGATCTGCTCCTCGAAGGCCTCGTTGACCTCCAGCAGGCAGCCGTCGCTGTGGCGGGCGATCAGCAGGATGTCCGGGCACTGCTGGAACACCGAGGCGAATTTCTGCTCCGACAGGCGCAGGGCATCCTCGGTGCGTTTGGTCTCGCTGATGTCGATCATCAGCCCGCGCATCACCGGCCGATGCCCATGCTCGATCAGGCTGACGATGTTGCGCACCCAGAGCGGTTGGCCATCGGCGCGGATCACCCGGTAGTCGAGGCTGTGATCACGCCTGGCGGCGGTCTCGCTGTCGCAGTAGGCCTGGGCCCAGAGCGCGTCCTCGGGGTGCAGGATGCTGCGCCAGAAGCCCTGTTTGAGCCAATCATGCAGCGGGTAGCCGAGCAGGTCCTCGGCGTGGGGCGAGACATAGCTGTAGGTAAAGTCGTTGGCGTCCGCCTCCCAAGCGATTGCCGACAGGCTTTCGACCAGGCCGCGGTAGTGATACTCGCTGCTGCGCAGTTCTTGTTCCAGGGCGATGCGACGGGAAATTTCCGAGCTGAGCCGACGGTTGATACGAATGACTACTGCGAGAATCGCCACCAGTAGCAGCACTGCAGGCAAGCCATAGATGAGCATGTCGGACCAGAACATGCGCTGGTCCACCACGTTGCCGACCCAGCGCTGCTGAATATGGCTGACTTCGGCGCTGGTCATGTCGGCCATGACCTTATCGAGAATGCCCACCAGCACTTTGTTATCCCGCGGTGCGGCCATGGCCAGCTGGTAGCGGTAGGGCGTTTCGCCGCTGACGTAGAGGCCGTCGAGCTTGAGCTGGCGCAAGCTCCAGATGCTCGAGGCGAGGTCGCCGACTACGGCATCGACCTCGTCTGTGGCCAGGGCTTGCAGCGTTGAACTGACATTGGGCATGGCCACCAGGTTGAGGTCCGGGTGGTGGGTGCGCAGTAGTTCGTGTGGGGCGTAATCCTCGACCACGGCGATTTTCAGGCCGTACAGGTCTTTCAATGAACGGGGTTGTGCACCGCCTTTGTGGGCAAGGATGACAATGGGGAAGTCGAGGTAGGGGCGGGTGAAGGCCAGATAACCCTGACGCTCTGGGGTCGACATGATGCCGGGGAGCAGGTCGAGCTTGCCATCGCGCACTTGCGCCAATACCTCGGTCCAGCTCTTTGGCTCGACCGGTTTTAGCGTCACACCCAGGCGTTCCTGGATCATGGCGATGTAGTCGGCGGCCAATCCCTGGTACCGGCCCTCCTGGTCGCGAAACTCGAACGGTGGCCAAGAGGCGTCTACGCCCAGGCTCAACTGCGGGTGGGCAGCCAGCCAGGCTTTTTCCTCGTCTGTCAGGGTCAGGGCGCCGGCCGTTGTGGTCCACAGAATCAGGAGCAGCAACAGGATGGCCGGCATCAGGGGCATAGCGGCCTCGCGATCAGAGTGTCTGACGACGAGTGTAGACCGGCATTCAGGGGGATGTGGGGCGGAAGTCGGGCATTGTGTTGCAGCCGGGGCCGTAAAAGAAAAACCCCGGCCTGGGCCGGGGTTTGTCATCACTCGTCGAGGAAGGAGCGCAGATGCTCGCTGCGAGTTGGGTGGCGCAATTTGCGCAACGCCTTCGCCTCGATCTGACGGATCCGTTCACGGGTCACGTCGAACTGCTTGCCCACCTCTTCGAGGGTGTGGTCGGTGTTCATGTCGATGCCGAAGCGCATACGCAGCACTTTGGCTTCGCGGGCGGTCAGGCCCGAGAGCACGTCGCGGGTGGCTTCCTTGAGGCTTTCGACCGTGGCTACATCGATCGGGGACTGCATGGTCGAGTCCTCGATGAAGTCGCCCAGGTGCGAGTCTTCGTCGTCACCGATCGGGGTTTCCATGGAGATCGGCTCTTTGGCGATCTTCAGTACCTTGCGGATCTTGTCCTCAGGCATTTCCATGCGCTCGCCCAGCTCTTCCGGGGTCGGTTCACGACCCATTTCCTGCAACATCTGCCGGGAAATACGGTTGAGCTTGTTGATCGTCTCGATCATGTGCACCGGAATACGGATGGTGCGCGCCTGGTCGGCGATCGAGCGGGTGATCGCCTGGCGAATCCACCAGGTGGCATATGTCGAGAACTTGTAGCCGCGACGGTATTCGAACTTGTCCACCGCTTTCATCAAGCCGATGTTGCCTTCCTGGATCAGATCGAGGAACTGCAGGCCACGGTTGGTGTACTTCTTGGCGATGGAGATCACCAGACGCAGGTTCGCCTCGACCATTTCTTTCTTGGCGCGGCGGGCCTTGGCTTCACCGATCGACATGCGACGGTTGATTTCCTTGATCTCGGCGACGGTCAGGCCAGTCTCGGTCTCAAGGTCGATCAGCTTCTGTTGGCAAGCGACGATGGCAGCGTCTTTTTCACCCAGGGCGGCAGCCCACTTGGTGCTACGCTTGGCCAGGTCACCGCTCCAGGTCTGGTCGGTTTCGTTGCTTGGGAACATGCGCAGGAAGTCGGCACGCGGCATGCGGGCGTCACGGACGCACAGTTGCATGATGGCGCGTTCTTGCTGACGCAGGCGGCTCAGTGCATCACGCACGCGCTCGACCAGTACCTCGAACTGCTTGGGTACCAGCTTGATCGGCATGAACAGGTCAGCCAGGGCCTGAAGGGCCGCGATGCTTTCCTTGGCGCTGCGACCGCTCTTCTTCAGCACCTTGTTGGTGACTTGAAGCTGATCGGCAACGGCACCGAAACGCTGAGCTGCTACGACGGGGTCCGGGCCACTTTCGGCCTCTTCCTCGTCATCGCTCTCTTCGCTTTCTTCTTCGTCGTCTGTTTCTTCCTTGGTAGCCGCGGCCTTGGCGCCTGGAACAGGCACTTCTTCGGTCGGGGCAGCGATGTTGTCATCAGGGTCGATGTAACCGCTGAGCACATCGGACAGACGGCCACCTTCGGTGGTGACACGATCGTATTCGCTGAGAATGTAGTCGACAGTACCCGGGAAGTGAGCGATGGCGCCCATGACTTCACGGATGCCTTCCTCGATACGCTTGGCGATTTCGATCTCGCCTTCGCGGGTCAGCAGCTCGACAGTACCCATTTCACGCATGTACATGCGCACCGGGTCGGTCGTGCGGCCGATATCGGTTTCAACTGCCGCCAACGCAGCAGCGGCTTCTTCGGCCGCGGCTTCGTCGGTGTCGGCTTCCGCCAACAGAAGGGCATCCGCATCCGGAGCACTCTCGAATACGTTGATCCCCATGTCGTTGATCATGCGGATGATGTCTTCCACCTGTTCAGGATCTGAAATATCCTCAGGCAGGTGGTCGTTGACCTCCGCGTAAGTCAGGTAGCCCTGCTCACGACCGCGGGTGATCAACTCTTTGATACGAGACTGCTGTTGCGCTTTTCCGGACATAACACCCTATCCACTGAAGGTCTTGGCGGGCAAAAAACAAGCCGAGGATTATACCCGAGCATGGGCCTCACGCGCCAGATGAGGTCGGCGTTTGTGCGGGAACATTCCTGCTAAGCAGGGCGAGAAGCTGAGATTTTTCCTCACTGCTCAACTCGCTTTGACGTGCTTTCCTGAGCAGATGTTCCAGGCTGCGCTCGCGTTGGCGGGCGGACAAGCTAGTTATAGTGTCGAAAAACTGTTGTTCAAGGTTGTCGGCCACGATCAGCCATTCCTTCTCAGCCAATGCCCGCAGTAAACGGCCCTGTTCGGTGCCGTGCCAGCGTGCAATCAGCTGCATTGAGCTTAGCCCAGGATTCTTCTGCGCGGCTTCGATCAATGCCACCAGCAACTGGCTGTAGAGGTGCTCTTCGTCGGCGAAGTGGCTGGCATCTTCCACCTTTCCGGCCAGCAGCGGGTGGTGCAGCAGGGTGCGCAGGGCGGCCAGCGTAGGCGGCTCCACGGGGGCTGGCGTGCGCGGTGGCGCCTCATCGCGTTGCTGCCAGGGCTTGCCGCCTTTGCGGTTTTTGTCCCAGGGCTTGTCGCTCCACGGTTTCTTGCCGCCACCCTTGTTCGGCTTCCATTGCTGCTCTTGCTGCGCCGGGGCGTAGTCGTGCTGCGGCATGTCGCCGAAGTCCGGGGTGTAGCTGGCCATGGCGTCGTAGTCATAGCCCGGGTCGTAGTCCGGTACGCTGCTGTTGGCAGCCGGCTGTTGGGCCAGTTGCTCTACTTGCTGCGGGTCGAGGCCGGTAATTTCTTTCAGGCGGTTACGCATCAGCTGGCGCAGGTTGGCGCCCGGGATTTTTTCGACCAGCGGTGCAGCCAGGGTGGCCAGATGCGCTTTGCCTTCCAGCGAGCGCGGGTCGGCCTCAATGCTCAATTGCTCGAAAAAGTAATCCGCCAGTGGCTGGGCGTGCTGGTTGATGCGTGCCATGAAGGCGTCGGTGCCTTCGGCGCGCACCAGGCTGTCCGGGTCTTCGCCTTCGGGCAGGAACAAAAAGCGTGCGCGGCGGCCGTCCTGCAGCGCCGACAGGGTCGACTCCAGTGCGCGCCAGGCGGCTTTGCGCCCGGCTTGGTCGCCGTCAAAACAGAACAATACGCTGGGCACCACACGGAACAGGCGCTTGAGGTGTTCTTCGCTGGTGGCGGTGCCGAGGGTGGCGACGGCATTGCGCAGGCCTTGCTGGGCCAGTGCGATAACGTCCATGTAGCCCTCGACGACAATGATTTCATCGAGGTTGCGGTTGTGCTTGCGTGCCTCGTAAAGCCCGTAGAGCTCTTGGCCCTTGTGGAAAACCGGGGTTTCCGGGGAGTTGAGGTACTTGGGCTTGTCGTCCCCCAGCACGCGGCCACCGAAGGCGATCACCCGGCCACGGCTGTCGCGGATCGGGAACATCACACGGTCGCGGAAGCGGTCATAGCGCTTGCCGCTCTCGGCGTTCTCGATCAGCAGGCCGGCGTCGATCATCACCTTTTGCTGCAGGCTGTCGGCGCCCAGGTGCTTGAGCAGGTTGTCCCAGCCTGGCGGGGCAAAGCCCAGGCCGAAGTCGCGGGCAATCTCACCGGACAGGCCGCGCCCCTTGAGGTAATCCACCGCCGCCTTGCGGGTCGGGTGGCTGCGCAGGGCCTGGCGATAGAATTCGGTGGCAGCATCCAGTAGCGGGTACAGCGGCGAATCTGTCGGCTGGCGTGGCTTCTGCGCGCGCCGGCCTTCCTCGCGTGGCACTTCCATGCCGGCGGCACGGGCCAGCTCCTCGACTGCCTGGGGGAAGTCCAGGTTGTCGTGGTCCATGACGAAGCCAAGGGCGTTGCCGCCGGCGCCGCAGCCGAAGCAGTAGTAGAACTGCTTGTCGGGGCTGACCGTGAAGGAAGGGGTTTTTTCCTTGTGGAACGGGCAGCAGGCGGAGTAGTTCTTGCCGGTTTTTTTCAGCTGGACGCGCGAACTCACCACGTCGACAATGTCGAGGCGGTTGATAAGGTCGTCAATGAAACTCTGGGGAATCAGCCCGGCCATGGCAGTCTCGTCATCTGGCAACTGGCAAGTCTAATCGCTCACGCGCCGGTTGGGGCGAATGCTGCAAGGGGAAGTGCGAGGGAGGTATGTGCTCGTCGCCAGCCAATGAAGGCTCGTCAGACAGGACGTGCACGCCTGGTCAAGGACCAGCTCTGACGTTTCAGGCAGGTTGCCCTGCTGCAGTTCGCATGACGCGAGTGCGTAGGGGCCTTGAGCTAGCTGCCCAAGTTTGAAGCAATTGTGTAGCAACCGCTGCCATCGGCCCGGCGGTGAGCCGGGCAGGGCAGAAGCTTTGCGTAGAACGTCTGTATTAGTACAGACGAACGGCGCGGCGCTGTTCGCGCTGAACTTTCTTGGCGTGACGCTTAACAGCGGCAGCTGCTTTACGCTTACGCTCTGCGGTCGGCTTCTCGTAAAACTCGCGGCTACGAACTTCAGCCAGTACACCGGCTTTTTCGCAGGAGCGCTTGAAACGACGCAGAGCTACGTCGAAGGGTTCGTTCTCTTTAACTTTGACGGCTGGCATCCAGGGCTACCTTAATTCATTACCGGGGTAGACGTGCTCCTGGCAAAACAAAGGTGTGCTGGAGAACGTCGGTTTTCAAGGGTTGCGGATGTTAACCCTTAGCTGGCCGGAATGCAAAGCCTCTGATCGAAAACCGCTGGTCGGCACCCGACACGGCGACTATCATGCGCGGCTTCGAATTCAGCCCCCACAAGGGACGAACCCATGCTAGTACTGGGATTGGAAACATCCTGCGACGAAACTGGCGTCGCATTATATGACAGCGAACGCGGCTTGTTGGCCGACGCGCTGTTCAGCCAGATCGACCTGCACCGCGTGTTCGGCGGTGTGGTCCCCGAGCTTGCCTCACGCGATCACGTCAAGCGCATGCTGCCGCTGATCCGCCAGGTGCTGGACGAGGCTGGCTGCGTGGCCACCGAGATCGACGCCATCGCCTACACCGCGGGTCCTGGGCTGGTCGGCGCGTTGCTGGTCGGGGCTTCCTGCGCCCAGGCGCTGGCGTTTGCCTGGGACATTCCGGCCATTGGTGTGCACCACATGGAAGGCCATCTTCTGGCGCCCATGCTGGAAGAAACCCCACCCGAATTCCCGTTCGTCGCTTTGTTGGTGTCGGGCGGCCATACCCAGCTGGTACGGGTCGATGGCATCGGCCATTACCAACTGTTGGGCGAGAGCCTGGATGACGCGGCCGGTGAGGCCTTCGACAAAACCGCCAAGCTGATCGGCCTGAACTACCCAGGCGGCCCTGAAATCGCCCGGCTGGCCGAGCAGGGCGTACCGGGGCGCTTTGTCTTCCCGCGGCCGATGACCGATCGCCCAGGCCTGGAATTCAGTTTCAGCGGCCTCAAGACGTTCGCCCTGAACACCTGGCAGCAATGCCGCGATGCTGGCGACGACGGTGAGCAAACCCGTTGCGACGTGTCCCTGGCATTCCAGCAGGCGGTGGTGGAGACTTTGACCATCAAGTGCAAGCGGGCCCTGAAGCAGACTGGCCTGAAGCGGCTGGTGATCGCCGGTGGCGTCAGCGCCAACAAGGCTTTGCGCGCGTCCCTCGAGGACATGCTGGGCAGCATGAAGGGCAACGTGTACTACGCGCGCCCGCAGTTCTGCACCGACAACGGCGCCATGATCGCCTATGCCGGCTGCCAGCGCCTGTTGGCGGGGCAGCAGCAGGACCTGGCGATCAGTGTGCAGGCGCGTTGGCCGATGGAGCAGTTACCGCCGGTCTGAAAGGTGTCAGAAGTGGCGTTCGCGCCCGGCGAACAGGTCGCGCAGGTTGTTGCGATGACGCCAGACGATCATCACCGTGAGTACGCTGATCGGTAGCAAGGCCTCTGGCTCGCGCCAGGCGAGCAGGGGCAGGGTCAGCGGCGTGGCGATCAGCGCCGCCAGCGAGCTGGTGCGGGTGAGGTAGAAGGTCAGTAGCCAGGCGGCGATGGCCAGCAGTGCGGCTGGGAAGTACAGGGCCATGAGCAGGCCGGCGGCAGTCGCCACGCCCTTGCCGCCCTGGAAGCGAAAGTACAGCGGGAACAGGTGGCCCAGCACCGCGCATACGCCAACCCAGGCCTGTGCGTGCAGGTCGAGCCCGGCAAGGCGGGCGAGCAATACTGGCAACAAGCCCTTGCACAGGTCGCCAAGCAGGGTCAGGATCGCCAGCTTGCGGCCTGCCAGGCGTAGCATGTTGGTGGCCCCGGCATTGCCCGAACCGCTGGAACGGGGGTCCGGGCTACCGAACAGGCGGCTGAGGACGATGGCGAAGGACAGCGAGCCGAGCAGGTAGGCGAGCAGCGCCAATAACCAAAACATGCTAACTATTCCGGGCGAGGACGCCCTGATTCTAACGGCGCCAGTCGCCCTTGTCGTGCTGTGGAGAGAAGTGCTTGGACAGAGTGTTCATCGAAGGCCTGGAAGTCGATACCGTCATCGGTGCCTATGACTGGGAGCGGGATATTCGCCAGTGCTTGCGCCTGGACCTGAGTTTCGCCTGGGATAACCGCCCGGCAGCGGCCGGCGACGATCTCAGCCTGGCGCTGGACTACGCCAGTGTTTCGGCGCGTATCCAGGCATTTTCCGAGCAGGCGCGCTTCGAACTGGTGGAAACCTTCGCCGAGCGCCTGGTCGCGGTGCTGATGGAAGAATTCCAGATCCCGTGGGTGCGGCTGAAACTGACCAAGCCAGGCGCGGTCCCCGCTGCCCGTGGCGGTGTTGGCGTGGAGATCGAGCGCGGATGTCTCTGAACACGGTTTATCTGGGCCTGGGCAGCAACATCGACCGCGAGGCGCACCTGTGCGCGGGTCTCGATGCCTTGGCGGGCATCCTCACCGACATGCGTTGTTCGCCGGCGTTCGAGAGCCAGGCGGTGGGTATCAAGAGTGGCCCGTTCATCAACTTCGTGGTGACCGGCAAGACCGATCTGCCACTGTTGGAGCTGGACCGCCGGCTCAAGTTCATCGAAGCCGACAACGGCCGCTACGCGCCCGAGCGCAAAGGGCTGCCGCTGGATATCGACGTGTTGATGTATGACGACCTGCACGGCACGTTCGATGGGTTGGTGCTGCCGCGGGCCGAGATTCTGAAAAACGCGTTCGTGTTGTGGCCATTGTCGCTCTTGGCGCCCGAGCTGGTGCACCCTGGGGTGGGCAAGCCCATGGCGCAGGTGTGGCAGGAGGCGCGGATTGATCAGGTGCTGGCCCCGGTCGCCTTCGAGTGGCGAGGGTTGCAGCTGACGCCGGCCTGAGCCTTGCCCTTTCGGTGCCTTGCCGGGCCTCTTCGCGGTGCCCGGCAATCGCGAAATCAGCCTTCTGCAGCGCCTTTGTAGGCCGTCAGCGCCTTTAACCGCTCACCTTTAAGCGACTCGCCCAACGCCTGCCCGGTCAGCCCAGCCTGCACCAGCGGCTTCACATCCACAGCCCTTGCCGCCGCCGCTGCCCCTCGCAGGTAGTCAGCCTGTGGATAAGCCAGATTGCCCTGGCGCGCGCGCGCATCCATCTCGCAGGCGCTGATGAAGTCGTCGAAACGCTGTGGCCGCCGATACACATCGAACTTCTGCAACAGCTCCAGCAATGCCGTGGGCGGCAACTCAAGGGCCTGGTTGCATTGAGACAGGCACTCACCCACCAGTATGGCCAGCTCCTGGCAGTCTCGCGGCGCCTTGAAGCGCTGGCTGACCGCCTTGATCGTTGCTGGCTGCAGCTCGCGCAGCAGGCAAGCCCAGCGCACATGCAGTGGTTGATCATGCTGCGCGGCCTGCTCCAGGCCCGCCAAGGCGTGGGGGCTATCCTCAAGCTCTGGCAACAGTGCCTGCAAGGCATCGCAAGCGCGCAAGACCTCGAAGAACACCTGGGGTTGCGGCTCCATCAGCGCGCGCTCGATCTCTTTCCAGCTGCGTTCGGCGGTGAGCGCCTGCAGTTCGCCAGAGGCACTGATCTGACGCATCAGCGCCAGGGTTTCGTCAGCCACCTTGAAGCCCAGTGGCGCGTAGCGTGCGGCAAAGCGGGCAACCCTGAGTACCCGCAGGGGGTCTTCGGCGAACGCGGGGGATACGTGGCGTAAAAGGCGCCTTTCGAGGTCCTCTTTGCCGTGATAGGGGTCGTAAAGCGTGCCGTCGTCGTCCTCCGCCATCGCATTGATGGTCAGGTCGCGGCGGATCAGGTCTTCTTCGAGGGTGACGTCGGGGCTGGCATGGAAGGTAAACCCGCCATAGCCACGGCCACTTTTGCGCTCGGTGCGCGCCAGGGCGTATTCCTCACCGCTTCGGGGGTGAATGAACACCGGGAAATCAGCGCCTACCGGGCAGTAGCCCAGGGCCTGCATCTGTTCGACGGTGGCGCCAACCACCAGCCAGTCGATGTCGCTGACGGGGCGCCCGAGCAAGCGGTCGCGCACGGCGCCGCCAACTTTGTAGATGTGCATGTACAGCCTCCATAACTGCCCACAGGATAACCTGTTGGCAGTTATGCGGGGGCGTCGCTGCTAGAGGTGGTGGATGACGGCCAGGTCCATGCGGCCATAGTCGGCGCTTTCGCCATGCTCACCGCGCGGAGGCATGTGATGGGTCTTCATGACCTGGTCGCCTTGTACGGTCTCCAGGTGAATGTCGAAGCCCCACAGGCGGTGCAGGTGCTTGAGCACTTCCTCGGTCGAGTCGCCCAGCGGTTTGCGGTTGTGTTGTTGGTGGCGCAGGGTCAGCGAGCGGTCGCCGCGGCGGTCGATGCTCCAGATCTGTACGTTGGGTTCACGGTTGCCCAGGTTGTATTGGGCCGCCAGTTGTTCGCGGATGAACCGGTACCCTGCCTCGTCATGGATAGCGGGTACCAGCAGGTCATCACGCTGGTCGTCGTCAAGAATGCTGAACAGCTTGAGGTCGCGGATCACCTTGGGCGACAGGTACTGCAGGATGAAGCTCTCGTCCTTGAAGCTGCTCATGGCGAACTTGATGGTCGAGAGCCAGTCGCTGCCGGCAATGTCGGGGAACCAGTGGCGATCTTCTTCGGTTGGGTTTTCGCAGATGCGGCGGATGTCGGTGTACATCGCAAAGCCGAGTGCATAGGGGTTGATGCCGTTGTAGTACGGGCTGTCGAAACCTGGCTGGAACACCACGCTGGTGTGCGACTGCAGGAACTCCATGATGAAACCGTCGGTGACCAGGCCCTCGTCGTACAGGTCGTTCATCAGCGTGTAGTGCCAGAAGGTGGCCCACCCTTCGTTCATCACCTGGGTCTGGCGCTGCGGATAGAAGTACTGCGCTATCTTGCGCACGATGCGCACCACTTCGCGCTGCCAGGGTTCGAGCAGGGGGGCGTGCTTTTCGATGAAGTACAGGATGTTTTCCTGAGGTTCGGCGGGGAAGCGCGCATCATCACGCTCACCACCCTTCTCCGCGCCCTTGGGGATGGTGCGCCACAGGTCGTTGATCTGCCGTTGCAGGTGCTCTTCACGCTCCTTCTGCCGGCGCCGCTCCTCCTCGGCAGAAATGGGGTAGGGGCGCTTGTAGCGGTCGACACCGTAATTCATCAGCGCGTGGCAGGAGTCGATGAGGTCTTCGACGGCATCGATGCCGTGGCGCTCTTCACACTGGGCGATGTACTGCTTGGCAAACACCAGGTAGTCGATGATCGAACTGGCATCGGTCCAGGTGCGGAACAGGTAGTTGCCCTTGAAAAAGCTGTTGTGGCCATAGCAGGCATGGGCGATCACCAGTGCCTGCATGCACATGGTGTTTTCTTCCATCAGGTAGGCGATGCACGGGTCGGAGTTGATCACGATCTCGTACGCCAGGCCCATCTGGCCCCTACTGTAGGACTTTTCGGTACTGAGGAACTGCTTGCCATAGGACCAGTGGTGGTAGCCCAGCGGCATGCCTACCGAGGCATAGGCATCCATCATCTGTTCGGCGGTAATCACTTCGATCTGGTTGGGATAGGTGTCCAGGGCGTAACGCTCGGCCAGGCGGCTGATTTCCCGGTCGTAGGTCTGGATCAGGTCGAACGTCCATTCGGACCCGGTGGAAATAGGTTGGCGTTTCTGAGCTCTGGCGGTCATGTGGCTAACCTGCGCTGGAAGAGTTCACGGAAGACCGGGTAGATGTCGCCGGCCGATACCAACTGCTGCTGGGCGAACGTGTCGGGAAAGCCTTCGCCGATTCGCTCGTACTCGTACCACAGCGCCTGATGCTCACGGGGGGTGATCTCGACGTAAGTGTAGTACTGCACGTGCGGCATGATCTGCTTGGAGAGGATCTCGCGGCAGATCGGCGAGTCGTCGTTCCAGTTGTCGCCGTCGGAGGCCTGGGCGGCATAGATGTTCCAGTCACTGGCCGGGTAGCGCTCGGCCATGATTTCCTGCATCAGCTTGAGCGCGCTGGAGACGATGGTGCCGCCGGTCTCCCGCGAATAGAAGAACTCTTCCTCGTCCACTTCCCGCGCACTGGTGTGATGGCGGATGAAGACCACTTCGATGCGGTCGTAATTACGCTTGAGGAACAGGTACAGGAGGATGAAGAAGCGCTTGGCGATGTCCTTGGTGGCCTGGGTCATGGAGCCGGAGACGTCCATCAGGCAGAACATCACCGCTTTCGAACTGGGGTTGGGCTGCTTGACCAGCAGGTTGTACTTGAGGTCGAAGGTGTCGAGGAAGGGCAGGCGGTTGATGCGTGCCTTGAGCCGTTCGATTTCTTGCTCGACTTCCTGGATGTCGGTGAAGTTGTCAGGTTCCTCGACCTTCAGGCGGTCGAGTTCTTTCTGCGCTTCGCGCAACAAGGCACGGCTGCTGCCGGTCAGGGCAATACGCCGGGCATGGGCCGAACGCAGGGTGCGAACGATGTTGATGCGTGATGGGTTGCCTTCGTTAGCAATACCGGCACGTACAGTCTTGAAGGTGTCGGCACCGGTCAGGTGGCGTTTGACCAGGTTGGGCAGTTCGAGGTCTTCGAACATGAATTCGAGAAACTCTTCCTGGGTGATCTGGAAGACGAACTCATCCATGCCCTCGCCAGAGTTGCCGGCCTTGCCGCGGCCACCGCCGCCGCCGCCACCCTGGGGCCTGGGGATGTGTTCGCCGGCGGTGAATTCCTTGTTGCCAGGGTGCACGATGGTCTGCTTGCCGCCACGACCGTGGTGCAACACCGGTTCATCGATGTCCCGTCCCGGAATGCTGATCTGCTCGCCATGCTCCATGTCCATGATGGAGCGGCGGCTCACGGCCTCTTCGACGGCCTTTTTGATGTGCTCACGGTAGCGCCGCAGAAAACGCTGGCGGTTGACCGTGCTCTTGTTCTTGCCGTTCAGGCGTCGGTCGATTACGTAGCTCATGGTCCCTCCGGTGACTGGATGCAGCTACAAGCCACGAGCTTCAAGCTGCAAGAAAGAGCAGCCACCGCGGCTGCAAGCTGTGGCGTAGACAGAAGCGCCGACGCCGGGCAGCTTGCAGCTTGCGGCTAGAAGCTTGCCGCTTTATTGCGATTTCCTGACCCGCAGGTACCATTCCGACAGCAAGCGCACCTGCTTGTCGGTGTAACCACGCTCCACCATCCGGGTGACGAAGTCGTTGTGTTTCTTCTGGTCTTCCTTGCTGGCCTTGGCATTGAAGCTGATGACCGGCAGCAGGTCTTCGGTGTTGGAGAACATTTTCTTCTCGATCACCACCCGCAGTTTTTCATAGCTCAGCCAGCTCGGGTTCTTGCCGTTGTTGTTGGCGCGTGCGCGCAGTACGAAGTTGACGATCTCGTTGCGGAAGTCTTTCGGGTTGCTGATGCCGGCAGGCTTCTCGATCTTCTCCAGTTCTTCGTTGAGGGCAATACGGTTGAGGATCTCGCCGGTTTCCGGGTCGCGGTATTCCTGGTCCTGAATCCAGAAGTCGGCGTACAGCACATAGCGGTCGAAGATGTTCTGGCCGTACTCGCTGTAAGACTCGAGGTAGGCGGTCTGGATCTCCTTGCCGATGAACTCGATGTAGCGCGGTGCCAGGTATTCCTTCAGGTAGCGCAGGTAGCGTTCGCGCACTTCGGCCGGGAACTGTTCCTGTTCGATCTGCTGTTCGAGCACATACAGCAGGTGAACCGGGTTGGCTGCGATCTCGTGCGGGTCGAAGTTGAAGACCTTGGACAGGATCTTGAAGGCGAAGCGGGTCGACAGGCCGTTCATGCCCTCGTCGACGCCTGCCGAGTCCCGGTATTCCTGGATCGACTTGGCCTTAGGATCGGTGTCCTTGAGGTTTTCACCGTCGTAGACACGCATCTTCGAATAGATGTTGGAGTTTTCGGGCTCCTTGAGGCGCGAGAGCACGGTGAACTGGGCCAGCATCTTGAGGGTGTCGGGCGCGCAATGGGCCTTGGCCAGCGAGCTGTTGACCAGCAGTTTGTCGTAGATCTTGATTTCGTCACTGACGCGCAGGCAGTAGGGCACCTTGACGATGTAGATCCGGTCGATGAACGCTTCGTTGTTTTTGTTGTTGCGGAAGGTGTGCCACTCCGATTCGTTGGAGTGGGCCAGCAGGATGCCGGTGTAGGGGATCGCCCCCAGCCCCTCGGTACTGTTGTAGTTACCTTCCTGGGTCGCCGTCAGCAGGGGGTGCAGGACCTTGATCGGCGCCTTGAACATCTCGACGAATTCCATCAGGCCCTGGTTGGCCCGGCACAGCGCACCCGAATAGCTGTAGGCGTCGGCGTCGTTCTGTGGGTATTCCTCGAGTTTGCGGATGTCCACCTTGCCCACCAGGGCAGAAATGTCCTGGTTGTTCTCATCGCCGGGTTCGGTCTTGGCGATGGCGATCTGGTTAAGGATCGAGGGGTAGAGTTTGACCACCTTGAACTTGGAGATATCGCCGCCGAACTCCTGCAGGCGCTTGGTGGCCCAGGGCGACATGATGGTGTTCAGGTAGCGCCGTGGGATCCCAAACTCTTCCTCGAGAATGGCCCCATCTTCGGTGGCGTTGAACAAACCCAGTGGTGATTCGAATACAGGCGAGCCCTTGATGGCGTAGAAGGGCACTTTCTCCATCAGCTGCTTGAGCTTCTCGGCCAGCGACGACTTGCCGCCGCCTACCGGGCCCAGCAGGTAGAGGATTTGCTTCTTCTCTTCCAGGCCCTGCGCCGCGTGGCGGAAGTACGAAACGATCTGGTCGATGCATTCTTCCATGCCATGGAAGTCTTCAAAGGCCGGATAGCGCCGAATGACCTTGTTCGAGAAGATCCGCGAAAGCCTGGAATTGTTGGAGGTGTCGACAAGCTCCGGTTCGCCGATGGCCAGCAACAGCCGTTCTGCCGCCGAAGCGTAGGCGCTGCGATCCTGCTTGCACAGCTCGAGGTACTCCTGCAGCGAAAGTTCTTCCTGGCGGGTGGACTCGAAACGTTGTTGGAAGTGGCTAAAAATGCTCATGACGTCACCTCGCTCGATACGTGGAGACGACGCCGGATCAGTCAGCTGATGCTGGCATGCAACCGGGTTCGCCGATTGCTGTATACCCCCCAGAACACCCTTGAAACGCTACCGATGACCCGCACGCCGGTGTACCGGCTCTCCCCTTTTTTGGATGGCCTGGGCTTAAGGATAGTTGGTAATACGCAAGGTCAAGGGCGCGAGGCCGAGAAGTTGCTCGCGACCGTTCGTCAGGTGAGCCGCAAGCCCGCATAGGGCGCGGGCTGCAGTAAAAATGAAAAAATTATTCAGCAGCGCCTTGGGCAGTCTCGCCCGGGTAGGTGGCGCGCCACAGCTCAAAGCCGCCATCGACGCTGTACACCTCCGAGAAGCCCTGGCCGGCCAGGTAGGCGGCGGCGCTCTGGCTGGAATTGCCGTGGTAGCAGACCACCAGGGTCGGTGCATCGAGGTCGGCATTGCGGATGAAATCGGCGACCGAATGGTTATCCAGGTGGGTGGCGCCGCTGATGTGGCCGGCGGCAAAAGCCTGTGGGTCGCGAATATCGACCACTACCGCACCTTGCGCGCGCAGGGCCAGGGCCTGCTCGGGAGGGATGCGCTTGAATTCGCTCATGGGTACGGTTTCCTTCAGGGCTGATCGTTGAGTCTAGTGGGTTGTGCCGGCGTGCGTACGGTGCCGTCGTCGGCGCAGTCGCAGCGATGGTATTCACCGCTGTCGACGTTATAGAGGGTCATGGCACCGCCCCACACGCAACCGGTGTCCAGGGCGATGATGCCGGGCTCGTCGACGCGCCCTTCAAGGGCGGCCCAGTGGCCGAAGATGATCTTCACATGCCGCGAGCGGCGGTCCTTGTGCGCAAACCAGGGCTTGTAGCCTTTGGGGGCTGCGCCCAAGCCTTCCTTGCTCTTGAGGTCGAGCTTGCCCTCGGGGGTGCAGAAGCGCATGCGCGTGAGGTAGTTGGTGATCACCCGCAGGCGCTCGATACCTGTGAGGTTCTTGCTCCACTTGTTCGGCTCGTTGCCGTACATGCCATCGAGGTAGAGCTTGAGGCGCCCGTCGTCCCGCAGCACTTCCTCGACTTCGGCGGCAAGCTCAAGGGCTCGGCCCAGGGTCCACTGTGGCGGTATGCCGGCATGTACCATGGCGATACCGCGGGGCTCGTCGTAATGCAGCAGTTTTTGCCGGCGCAGCCAGTCGAACAGCAGGTCGGCGTCTGGCGCTTCGAGGATTGCGCCCAGGGTGTCGCTCTTTTTCAGGCGTTCGACGTTGTGCCAGGCGGCCAGCAGGTGCAGGTCATGGTTGCCCAGCACGCACACCAGCGAGTCACGGATCGAGTAAAGGTAACGCAGGGTTTCCAGCGACTCGGGGCCGCGGTTGACCAGGTCACCGACCAACCAGAGGCGGTCGACGGCGGGGTTGAAGCGCACGCGTTCGAGCAGGCATTTGAGCGGTTGCAGGCAGCCTTGCAGGTCACCGACGGCGTAGGTCGCCATCAGTGCAGGGCTCCGGGTACCGCTAGGCGGAAGGGCGCGATCTGGGCATCGAAGCGTTTACCGTCTTCGGCGAACATCTGGTAGCTGCCCTGCATGGTGCCGACGCGGGTGCTGATGACCGCGCCACTGCTGTAGGTATGGCTCTGGCCCGGGTCGATGTTCGGTTGCTGGCCGACCACGCCGGCGCCGCGCACTTCCTCGACTTCGCCATCACCGTTGGTGATCAGCCAGTGTCGGGACAGCAACTTGGCCGTGACCGAGCCGTTGTTCTGCACGGTAATGGTGTAGGCGAAAGCGAAACGACTGTTTTCGGGGTCGGATTGTTCTTTGAGGTAGCGGGTCACGACGCTGACGTCGATCTGATAGCGGGGATCGGACATGCAAAGGCCTTGGGCGAACTGACGCAATAATGCAGTCTAGGCCATTGGCGGGGGGGAGGGCCAGCGGTGTGGTCGCGGGCAGGCATGTCAGCAGGGGTGGGGGTGGTGCCGGCCTCTTCACGGGTGAACCGCGAAGAGGCCGGTGCAGGCGCTATCAGGCTTGTTGGTCAGCCAACTGGTCTGCCAGGCGCACGAAGGCCGCCAGGTCCAGCTGTTCAGGCCTCAGGCTGCCATCAACACCAGCGGCTTCGATCGCCTGGCTGTCGAGCAGGCCTTTGAGGGTGTTGCGCAGTGTCTTGCGACGCTGGTTGAAGGCTTCGCGAACGACCCGCTCCAGCAGCAGGTGGTCCTTGGCTGGGAACGGTAGCACTTCGTGTGGCACCAGGCGCACGATGGCCGAGTCCACCTTTGGCGGCGGGTTGAACGCGCCAGGGCCGACGTTGAACAGGTGTTCGACCCGGCAGTGGTACTGCACCATGATCGACAGGCGGCCCCAGTCACCGCCACCCGGGCCTGCGGCCATGCGCTCGACCACTTCCTTCTGCAGCATGAAGTGCATGTCGCGGATCAGCCCGGCGTGGCTGAGCAGGTGGAAGATCAGCGGTGTGGAAATGTTGTAGGGCAGGTTGCCGACCACCTTGAGGCTGCGCGGTGGCACGCCGAGCTGGTTGAAGTCGAACTTCAGGGCGTCGCCTTGGTGCAGGCGGAAGTTGTCACGGCCGGCGAATTTGTGCTGAAGGATCGGCACCAGGTCCTTGTCCAGTTCCACCACGTCCAGCTGTGCACCGCTGCCCAGCAGGCCCTCGGTGAGGGCGCCCTGGCCTGGGCCGATTTCCAGCAGGTGTTCACCCGCCTTGGCGTGGATGGCGCGCAGGATGCGGTCGATGATGCCGGCGTCGTGCAGGAAGTTCTGACCGAAGCGCTTGCGCGCCCGGTGTTGGTATTGCTCGTTCATGGTCGGTTCTCGGCCATCTGGTAGGCGGTTTCCAGGGCAACCCGCAGGCTGCCGGTATCAACCTTGCCGGTGCCGGCCAGGTCCAGGGCGGTGCCGTGGTCGACCGACGTGCGGATGATCGGCAGGCCCAGCGTGACATTGACGGCGGCGCCGAAGCCTTTGTACTTGAGTACGGGCAGGCCCTGGTCGTGGTACATCGCCAGCACTGCGTCGCAGTGCTCCAGATATTTGGGGGTAAACAGGGTATCGGCCGGCAGCGGTCCGCGCAGGTCCATGCCTTCGGTGCGCAGGCGGGCCAGTGTCGGTTCGATGATGTCGATTTCTTCGCGGCCCAGATGGCCGCCTTCTCCGGCGTGCGGGTTGAGGCCGCAGACCAGGATGCGAGGGTTGGCAATGCCGAACTTGTCGCGCATATCGGCGTGCAGGATGCGGGTGACACGCTCGACGCGTTCAGCGGTGATCGCGTCGGCAATCTCGCGCAGCGGCAGGTGAGTGGTCACCAGGGCCACGCGCAGGCCGCGGGTCGCGAGCATCATCACCACTTGCGCGGTGTGGGTCAGCTCGGCGAGGAACTCGGTATGCCCGGAAAAGGCAATGCCGCTCTCGTTGATCACGCCCTTGTGCACAGGGGCGGTGATCATCCCGGCGAAATGCCCGTCCAGGCAGCCAGTGCCTGCGCGGGTCAGGGTTTGCAGGACGAAGGCGGCATTGGCCTTGTCCAGCTGGCCTGCCGTCACGGCGGTGGCCAGGGGTGTATCCCAGACATACAAGCTGCCCGCAGGCGCTGGCTGGTCGGGCCAGTGGTCCGGCGCTACCGGCAGCAGGTTGACGGCCAGCCCCAGCTGCGTGGCCCGCTCGGCGAGCAGGTCACGGCTGGTGATGGCAATCAGGGGATGGGGCTGGGCGTCTGCGGCGAGCAGCAGGCACAGGTCGGGACCTATGCCGGCTGGTTCACCGGGGGTGACGGCGAAGCGCAGGGGCTTCACTGTGCAGCCTGGTCGGCGCCAGGCAGCTTGATTTCAACGTAGGCTTCGTCGCGGATCTGGCGCAGCCAGGTCTGCAGCTCTTCGTCGTACTTGCGGTTGCGCAGCACGTTCAATGCCTGCTGTTCACGCGCCTGTTCGGTGCTGTCGGTGGCGCGGCGGCCCAGCACTTCCAGGACGTGCCAGCCGTACTGGGTCTTGAACGGTTTGGTGACTTCGCCTTGGGCTGCGTTGGCCATCTGCTCACGGAACTCAGGCACCAGGCTGTTTGGGTCGACCCAGTTGAGGTCGCCGCCGTTAAGCGCCGAGCCCGGGTCTTCCGAGAAGCTCTTGGCCAGCTCGCCGAAGTCTTCGCCGTTCTTGATGCGGTCGTACAGGCGTTCGGCCAATTGCTCGGTGGCTGCGTCGCTGCGGATTTCGCTCGGCTTGATCAGGATGTGGCGTACATGCACTTCGTCACGCAGCACGTTCTCGCTGCCACCACGCTTCTCCTCGAGCTTGAGGATGATGAAGCCGTTGGGGATACGGATTGGCTGGGTGACATCGCCAGTGGCCATGTTGCTGAGCATCTTGGCGAAGTCAGGTGGCAGCTGGCCGGCTTTACGCCAGCCCATCTCGCCGCCTTCCAGGGCGTTCTCGCTGGCGGAACGGGCGATGGCCAACTGGCCGAAGTCCGCGCCTTGCTTGAGCTGCTGGTAGACATCGCCGGCCTGCCGGGCGGCCGCCTGGATGGCGTCGGAGTTGGCGCTTTCCGGGGTCGGGATAAGGATGTTGGCCAGGCGGTACTCTTCCGAGAGCTGCATCTTGCCCAGGTCCGAGTTGAGGAAGTTTTTCACTTCCTGCTCGGAAACCTGAATGCGCTCGGCCACACGGCGCTGGCGCACGCGGCTGATGATCATCTCGCGCTTGACCTGCTCGCGAGCGTCGTCGAACGACAGGCCATCATGGGCCAGGGCCGCGCGGAACTGGTCCAGCGACATGCCGTTGCGCTGGGCAATGGTGCCGATGGCCTGGTTCAGCTCCTCATCGGTGATGCGGATGCCGGAACGCTCGCCGATCTGCAGTTGCAGGTTTTCGACGATCAGGCGTTCGAGCACCTGCTGTTCCAGGGCGCTGGTCGGTGGCGCGCCGGCGCCACGTTTGGCGATGGTTTGCTGAACTTCATGGACGCGCTGGTCCAGTTGGCTCTGCATGACCACGTCGTTGTCGACGATGGCCACCACGCGGTCCAGGGGTTGTACCGCGGCATGCACCGCGCCACTCAGCAAAGCGGCGCCCAGCAACACTGGGCGCAGACGATCAATAAGCTTGGTCTTCACGTGTACGGTAACCTTGAATGCCTTCGTCGAGGAAAGATTCGACCTTGTTGCCCACTACACCACCGAGGCCTTTCAGCACGATCTGCAGGAAGATACCGTGGTCGCCTTTTTCGTTCGCTGGAAGGGCTTGGCTGAAGTCGTCGTAGTCGATCCAGTAACGGTTGATCAGGCGCAGCTTCCAGCAGCAGTTGTCATACTCGAAACCGCCCATGGCTTCCAGGGTGCGGTTGCGGTTGTAGTCATGCTGCCAGCGAGCGATGACGCTCCACTGCGGAACGATCGGCCAGATGACCGAGAAGTCATGCTGCTGGATCTTGTAGTAGTCCTTGATGTAGTTCTCGCTGCCTGGCACACCGTAGTCGCCGCCGCCCACTTTCCAGGTACCGGTCTGGGAGTCGTAGGAGATGGTGTCGTTGCGGTAGCGATAACCGAGGTTGACCACCTTGTTCGGGTTGTCTTCAGGCTGGTAGTGGAACATCGCGCTGCCCGAGCGGGTGCTGCGGCTGTCCGGGTCCCAGTTGAAGTCCGAATTGAAGCGCCAGTCGCGGTTGAACGCATAGTTGTACACCAGGGCGTACGGCGAAACGTCGGCCTGCGAGTCGGCGCGGGTCTTGTAGTTGATACCCGGCAACTGGACCTTGCGATCCTTGAAGTAGTAGGCCTGGCCGATGCTGAAGCTCTGCCGCTCGAAGCCGTCGTCCTCGATCCAGCGCGTGGTCACGCCCAGCGACAGTTTGTTCTCGTCGCCGATGCGGTCGGTGCCGCTGAAGCGGTTGTCGCGGAACAGCGAGTCGTAGCTGAACAGCGTTTCACCCGAGTCGAACAGCGGGATGTCCTTCTGGTCCTTGTACGGGACGTAGAGGTAGAACAGGCGCGGTTCAAGGGTTTGCTTGTAATTGGTGCCGAACATCGAGGTGTTGCGGTCGAAATACAACCCGCTGTCCACGCTGAAGATTGGCACGTCACGGTTCACCGTGCCGCTGTAGCTGCCATAAGCTACCGGATCAGCTGCCTGCAGCCTGATAGCGTCGGCCTTGCCTTTGCTGTCCAGGTCGAGGTCGTAATGGGTGTAGGCGTACTTCAGTTTTGGCGTCAGGTAGCCGTAGCTGGCTTCCATCGGCAGGCTGATCGATGGCGCGAAGTTCAGACGTGTGCCGTTGGCACGGGCAATACCGGCAATGTTCTGGTCAAGCCGTCGGCCGCCCAGCACTTCTCCGGTAATCGGGTCCGTTACAACGCCAGCAGTTCTGTCTGGCACGCCGTCCTTGTTGAATACCAGGTCGTCTTTCAGATCCCGATCAAAGCGAACCGCTTCAGTCTCATAAGCAAGGTTCAGCCCACCCGGCTCGAACGGCAGTTTACCGTTGAAGGTGATCTGCGGCAGGCGGTCATACGGCGTGATCTGCGAGATGGTCGCCATCTCGTAGGCATGCACGTTCAACCGCGCGGTGTAGCTGTCGCCACGGTAGGTCAGGGCGCCCTGCTGGTTGAGCAGGTCCTGGGTCTCTACGCCGATCTGGTCGGATTCGAGGTCCTGGAAGTAGAACGGGTCGCTGATGTCGGTGTAGTCCACCTCGGCCATCAGGCGCTCGTCCAGGCCACCCTTGTGCTGCCAGTTGACCATCCAGCGCTGTTCTTTGTAGTCAGTCTGGTCTTTACGGTCGTCGTTCTTGTCGTTCAGGTACGCGCCGCCGAACTGGCCTTCGCTGGACGGGGTCAGGTAACGGAACTCACCTTCCATCAGCAGGCCGCGCTTGGTCATGTAGCGCGGGTACAACGTGGCGTCATAGTTGGGCGCCAGGTTGAAGTAGTACGGGGTGACCAGCATGAAGCCGGTGTCGCTGCTGCTGCTGAACGAGGGCGGCAGGAAGCCGGACTGGCGACGGTCGTCGATCGGGAAGTAGATGTACGGTGTGTAGAACACCGGGAAATCCTTGACCCGCAAGGTGACGTTGGTCGCCGTGCCGAAACCGGTGGCCGGGTTCAGGGTGATGTTGTTGCCCTTCAGCTGCCAGGCGTTGCTGCCCGGTTCGCAGGTGGTGTACGTACCGTCCTTGAGACGGATGATGGCGTTTTCGCCACGTTTGGCGTACAGGGCGTTGCCGCGGATATGCGACTTGTGCATCACGTATTCGGCGTTGTCGACCTGGGCTTCGCCCGTGTCGAGCTGGATCTGCGCCTCGTCACCGACCACCAGCGAGCCGTTGTCACGGATCTTGACGTTGCCCTTGAGCTCGCCACGGTTCTCGGTCTGGTAGAGGTTGGCCTCGTCGGCCTCGGCCTGCATGCTGCCCTGGCGCATCACCACGTTACCGGCGAGGGTAGCGATCTGCTGCTCCTGCTGGTACTTGGACACCTTGGCATTGATGTAGGTCGGCGACTCGTCCTTGGGCGTGGTGTCGGCCATGCCAGGGCGGGTCGGCTCGATGTACGCGCCACCGCAGTACGGGCCGGTTTCGGCCAGCTGGGCGGCGGTAAGCTTGTCACGCGGGACCCAGTCGAGGTGGCTGTAGTCTTCGCTGCGCGACTTCAGGCCACGGCCCTTGGCCTCGGTGACCAGCATCGGCTTGTCCGCGGTTTCGGCTTCGCCCGCCTGGGCTTCGGTACCGGAACTGAGGGCAGCACCCTCGTGCACCGGACGCGGCGGCAGGTTGTTGACAGGCGCCTTGGGCTTGCAGTCCCAACCACCGGAGGCGGACACTTGGCAGTCGAACTGTTCGGCTGCCACGACGTACGACGTGGCCAGAGGTTGCAGGGCCAGCAAACCGCCGGTGACCAGCAACGGAAACTTTCTACGAAACGCGGGGGATTTCAATGCCATCTTATTAGTCCGGGCTTCCTGCGTGCCATCTGCCCGCGTGTGGGGCCGCACGCCTCTCGATGGTCTGAAAAAGATGCTGGATAATAAAGCATGACCCGCTTGACGGCTAGGGCCGTCGGAGACCCTTGTAATGCCTGATCACGATGTACGCTTGCAACAACTGACTGTCTGGCTCGATGAGCAGCTCAACACTATTTTCCAAAACAACGCCTGGGGCGAAGTGCCAGCAGGCAGCCTGACTGCCGCCAGCAGCGATGCGAGCTTCCGCCGCTACTTCCGCTGGCAGGGCGCAGGCCATAGTTTCGTGATCATGGATGCCCCCCCGCCGCAGGAGAACTGCCGACCGTTCGTCGCCATCGATCACCTGCTGGCCAGTGCCGGCGTGCACGTGCCGGTGATCCATGCCCAGGACCTGGAGCGCGGTTTCCTGCTGCTGGGCGATCTGGGCCACCAGACCTACCTGGACATCATCGATGGCCAGAATGCCGATGGCCTGTTCAGTGATGCCATCGATGCGCTGCTGGCGTTCCAGCGCCTGCCGATGGACGCGCCACTGCCGAGCTACGACGATGCCCTGCTGCGCCGGGAAGTCGAACTGTTCCCCGAGTGGTACGTCGGGCGAGAGCTTGGCCTGGCCTTCAGCGAGGCTCAGAAGGCCGCCTGGCAACGTGTCAGCCAGGCGCTGATCGACAGTGCCCTGGCCCAGCCCAAGGTGCTGGTGCACCGCGACTACATGCCGCGCAACTTGATGCACAGCACGCCAAACCCAGGCGTGCTGGACTTCCAGGACGCGGTCTACGGCCCGGTCACCTACGACATCACCTGCCTGTTCAAGGATGCCTTCCTCAGCTGGCCGCAGGCCCGGGTAGACGGCTGGCTGCGCAATTACTGGCAAAAAGCGCAGGCTGCCGGTATTCCCGTGCAAGCCGATTTCGAGGCATTTCAGCGCGCCAGCGACCTGATGGGGGTGCAGCGTCACCTCAAGGTGATCGGCATCTTCGCCCGCATCTGCCACCGCGATGGCAAGCCGCGCTACCTGGCGGACGTCCCACGTTTCTTCGCCTATATAGATGAAGTGATCGGTCGCCGTCCCGAATTGGCGGAGCTGGGCGAGCTGATTGCCGAACTCAAGGCCGGAGCACAGGCATGAAAGCGATGATCCTGGCAGCGGGCAAGGGCGAGCGCATGCGCCCCTTGACCCTGCACACGCCCAAGCCACTGGTGCCGGTAGCAGGCCAGCCGCTGATCGAGTACCACTTGCGCGCCCTGGCGGCAGCCGGTGTTACCGAGGTGGTGATCAACCATGCCTGGCTGGGCCAGCAGATCGAGGACCACCTGGGTGATGGCAGCTGTTTCGGCCTGAGCATCCGCTATTCGCCCGAGGGCGAACCGCTGGAAACCGGCGGCGGGATCTTCAAGGCACTGCCGTTGCTGGGCGAGGCGCCGTTCCTGCTGGTCAATGGTGACGTCTGGACCGACTACGACTTCACCCGCCTGCAGGCGCCGCTTGCGGGCCTGGCGCACCTGGTGCTGGTAGACAACCCGGGGCATCACGACCGTGGCGACTTCCGCCTGGCTGGCACGCAAGTGCTGGATGGCGATGAAGCGCCGGGTACCTTGACCTTCAGTGGCCTCTCGGTGCTTGACCCCGCGTTGTTCGAGGGTTGCCAGCCGGGGGCTTTCAAGCTGGCGCCTTTGCTGCGCCAGGCCATGGCGGATGGCAAGGTCACGGGCGAGCACTACCGTGGCCATTGGGTCGATGTCGGCACGCTGGAGCGCCTGGCCCAGGCCGAGCGCCTGATCGGCGAGCGCGCCTGAGATGTGGTGGCCAAGCACGGTGATTGGTGCCGGCGCCGGTTTTGCCGTCGCCAGCATCCCCGGCGCCTTGCTCGGCGCTCTGCTCGGGCAGGCCATGGACCGGCGCCTGCGGGTGCGTGGCTGGGAGGACATGCGCGAGCGCCTGGGCGGGCGCCCGGCCCTGCGCGACGAGGAGTTGCTGTTCGTGCTGCTCGGCAGGTTGGCCAAATGCGATGGGCGGGTGGCCGAGCAGCATATCCAGCAGGCGCGCCAAGAAATGGTACGCCTGGACCTGGCTGAGGCGGCCCGGCTGCGGGCCATTGCCGCGTTCAACCGTGGCAAGGCCGGCAAGGACCGGCTGGCCGGCCATCTGCGCCGTATCCGCCAGCAGCCGCATGCTGCAGAAGGGACCTTGCGTGCTTGTTGGCGCATGGTCTGGGCCGACGGCAAGGTTGGCAGCAAAGAGCGCGAGATGCTGTTGGACTGGGGGCAGAAGCTGGGTTTGAGCCGGCGCCAGGTGCAAGCCATGTCGCTGGAGTACGAGCCACGCAAGGCAGGGCTGGACGGTGGCACCATGACCTATGCGGCGGCCTTGCGACTGTTGGCGGTCGAGGCTGATACCGAGGGCGACAAGGTCAAGCAGGCCTATCGCCGGCTGATCAGCCGGCATCACCCGGATAAGCTGGCGGGTAGCGGCGCTACGGAAGCCCAGGTACGCGAGGCGACCGAACGGACCCGTGAGTTGCATCAGGCGTATGGGCTGATTCGCAAGCGGCGGGGGTTGTAGTCAACAGCCGAGGGCCGCACTACGGCCCCGGCAGCTTGTAATCAGTCTTGCGGGTTCAGCCACCCGCGCACCCGGCGGAACAATTGCTCCTGTTCAGCGGCCTTGTTGCCAGGCATGGCAATCAGCGACAACTGCCGGTACTGGCTGTCCTTCTGCCGCTTGCTGGCCTGCAGGCGCAATGCTGCAGCACGGCGATCACCGGTGCGGGTGGCGTAATACAGGTCGGCGGTCGGCACCTTGAGGGTGGGGGCCAGGCTTTCCAGGTCATGTTCCACCCGTGCCGGCGTCTGCGCGGCGACCATCACCAGTTTCTGCACCTGTGCGGGTTGCTTCTCGCTCAGGTAGCGGGCCGCCCAGTACGCGCCACTGCCATGGCCGATCAGCACGATGCTGCGCGCGTCATGCTGTTGCGCGTAGGCCACCGCGGCGTCGAGGCGGGCGAAGATGCGTTCGGCATCGGCAGGGTCGTTCTGCTCGCTGGCCTGCTCGGCGTCGGTGCTTTCTGCGGCATCGGCATCGGCGGCTGTCGCCTGGGCGACGTTGGCGTTGGCATCGGTCGGGGTGTCCTTGGCTGGCGCACTTTCGCCGTTGTCGTTGGCCGGTGCCTCGGTGGGCTTGGCTTCAACCCGCGCCTGCGGGCTGTCGGCGAGCAGGTCGGGCAAACTTACGCTCAGGCTGTGCCAGCCGACGTCGGGGAACTTGCGCCGCAGCGGGCCGACGGCGTTCGGCCAGTCGGCTGTCTCACCGGCACCGGGCACGATGATCACCGCACCTTGCGGGTCGTTGCTGTTGGCCGGTTTCCACAGTGCCAGAAAGCGCTCGGCGCCTGCCTGCAGGGTTTGCTGCTCGGCCTTGGGCACCAGGCGCTCCAGGGCCTGGGCGTCTTCCTGGCTGCGTTCCAGCAGGGGTGGCCGGGTGGCCTCGACGGGCGCGGCTTCGGTGGTGGTGGAAGGTTTTTCAGCGTCGGCGGCCATGGCGCCGAGCGGAAGGATCGAGGCTAGGCAGCACAGTGCCAGCGTCGTGCGATAAAGTGTGGACATGCGTCAACCCAAGGCCAGAATGATACCGGCAGCCTAATAGTATTTGCCCGTGACGGCCATGCTGCATGGCCGCCCTTGCCAAGACGAGCGTGTAGATGAAGCGAATGCGTCGCCTGTTGGTTATCGGCTGCTTGTGGCTACCCTTGATCGCGCTGGCAAGGCCCGAGGCAGTGCCGAGCGTAGCCCTTGAACCCGCGCAGCAGCAGTGGCTGGAGGCCCATCGCAGCCTGCGGGTCGGCCTGGTGTTGCAGGCGCCGTATGCGCAGTTCGACCGCCGTCTGCAGCAACTTTACGGGGCCAATGTCGAGCTGGTGAGCGCGTTGGCCCAGGCGCTGAGGCTGGACCTGACCTGGCGTAACTTCGCCGATCAGGCCAGCCTCGAGCACGCCTTGCAGGCCGGCGAAATCGACTTCGCCCCCGGCCTTACCCAGACCCCGGCGAGCCTGCGGCTATGGCTGTTCAGCGACCCGTACATGCGCGTGCCGCAACTGGTGGTCGGCCCGCGCACGGGCGCCATGGCGGTGGAGCTGGAAACGCTCGAACCCGACCAGCGCGTCGCCGTGCGCATGCCCAGCCCGTTGGCGGATTACCTGCGTAGCAACTACGGCAACCTCAACCTGCAAGGCGTGCCCAACGAGCGCGAGGCGCTGCAGTTGATCGTGGGTGGCCAGGCCAGTTACGCGGTGCTCGATGAAGCCCAGCTCAGCCGGCTGTCGCGCGAGAGCGAGTTCGGCGAGCTGGCGGTGGTCGGCGATATCGGCTTGCCGCAACTGCTGCGGGTGGGCTCGCGGCGTGACTGGCCGCTGTTGGCCGACGTGCTCGAACGGGGCTTGCAGGCCATCCCGGCCAAGGCGCTGGAGCAACTTCACCAGCGCTGGCTGCAACCCAAGTACCCGCGTTTGAGTGAGTCGGCCGGCTTTTGGCAGAACCTCGCCTTGCTGTTCGGCCTGTTGCTGCTGTGCGCGCTGGCCACGCTGACCTGGCAGCGCCGGCAACAGCGCCAGCTGGAACGCAGCCTGCTGGCAACGCGCGAGAACCTGGCCGAACGCCAGGTACGTGAAGAGGCGCTGCGCCTGAGCCAGTTCGCCATCGACCAGAGCACCGTGGGTATCCTGTGGGTCAACTGGGACAGCCATGTGCGTTACGCCAACCATGCCGCAGAGCGCATGCTGGGCTATGGGCAAAGTGAGTTGCTGGAGCGCCCGCTGATCGACTTCGAGCCCAACCTGAACATGGACCGCTGGCTGGAACTATGGCGGGGGGCGCGCGCGGGCGGCGGCGGTGTGGGGCAGTTCGAGACCCGCTGCCTGCGCGCGGACCGCAGCTTGCTGCCGGTGGAGCTGTCGTTGAGTTTTCTGCGCTTTCGCGACGCCGAGTACCTGGTGGTGTATATCGCCGATGTCACCGAGCGCCACCGCGCGCTGGCCGCGCTGCGCGAAAGCGAAGCGCGGCTCAAGGGCATCGCTGGCAACGTGCCGGGGCTGGTGTTTCGGCTGGAGCGTGACCCGGCCGAGGGCGACCTGGAGTTCCCCTACATCAGCGAAGGCAGCGAGGCGTTGGTTGGTTATGCACCCGCCGAAATCCAGCACCCGCAGATGGGCCTGCGCAATCTGGTGCACCCCGAAGACCGCAGCGACTATCACCGGGTGCAGGACCTGGCCCTGGCCAGCAACCAGGACTGGTCATGGCAGGGGCGCATCCTGACGCGCCAGGGTGAACAGCGTTGGGCCGACATCAAGGCCAGTACCCGGCGCCTGGCCGATGGCCGGGTGGTGTGGGACGGTATCGTCTGGGACATCACCCAGGGCAAGCGGGCAGAACTGGCGCTGGCGCGCTCGCAGGAGCAGCTGCGCGAGTTGTCGGCGCACCTGGAAAGCGTGCGCGAGGAAGAAAAGGCCCGTATCGCCCGTGAGGTGCACGATGAGCTGGGGCAGATGCTGACCGTGCTCAAGCTTGAGGTGTCGATGTGTGAACTGGCCTTTGCCGAACTCGACCCAGGGCTGAACGAGCGCTTGTCGAGCATGAAGCGCCTGATCGCCCAGCTGTTCCAGCTGGTGCGCGACGTGGCCACGGCACTGCGCCCGCCGATTCTCGATGCCGGCATCGCCTCGGCCATAGAATGGCAGGCGCGGCGTTTCGAGGCGCGTACACAAATCCCCTGCCTGGTGCAGGTACCGGATAATCTGCCAGCATTGAGTGATGCCAAGGCCATCGGGCTGTTTCGTATTCTGCAGGAGGCGCTGACCAACGTCATGCGCCACGCGCAGGCGCACAGCGTGGAGATCGAACTGGTGCGTGAGCATGGGCAACTGCGTATGACCGTCAGCGACGACGGCAGCGGTTTTTGCCGCGACCAGACCCGGCCCACCTCGTTCGGCCTGGTGGGCGTGCGCGAACGGGTGCTGATGCTGGGGGGCAGCATGACGCTGGACAGTGAACCGGGCGAGGGCACCAGCCTGAGCGTGGCCATTCCGTTGGAGTAGGAGACCGATCGTGATTCGAGTGCTGGTGGCAGAAGACCACACCATTGTCCGTGAAGGCATCAAGCAATTGATTGGCCTGGCCAAGGACATGCAGGTGGCGGGCGAGGCTGGCAACGGCGAGCAGTTGCTCGAAGCCTTGCGCCATACCCCCTGTGAAGTGGTGTTGCTGGATATATCGATGCCGGGCGTCAACGGCCTGGAGGCCATCCCGCGCATCCGCGCCCTGAACGACGCCCCTGCGATCCTGATGCTGTCGATGCACGACGAGGCGCAGATGGCGGCGCGGGCGCTGAAGGCTGGCGCCGCCGGTTATGCCACCAAGGACAGTGACCCCGCCTTGCTGTTGACCGCCATTCGCCGGGTTGCCGGGGGCGGGCGCTACATCGACCCGGCATTGGCCGACCGCATGGTCTTCGAGGTCGGCCTGACCGAGTCCAGGCCCTTGCATACCCTGCTCTCGGAGCGTGAGTTCTCGGTATTCGAGCGCCTGGCCCAAGGCGCTAACGTCAATGACATCGCTCAGCAACTGGCGCTGTCGAGCAAGACCATCAGCACCCACAAGGCGCGGCTGATGCAGAAGCTCAAGGTCAACTCACTGGCGGAACTGGTGAAGTACGCCATGGAGCACAAGCTGGTCTGAGTGTTCTGGTTGCGACATGGCCTGACGGTTGGCAATGAGCGAGTACTGTGGGAGCGGGCTTGCCCCGCGAAAGGGCCGGCAAGCTCAACCTCATTGCCCGGGGTGGCGCATTCGCGGGGCAAGCCCGCTCCCACAAGGTGAAGTGGTGTGCCTGGGGTCTATTCCAAACCCGCCATCCTTGTAGGGCAATCCCTACAACGAATCTTCCATCTGGATGATGGCATTCTCTCAGTACCCCCGATTTTCGGGCACTTGCGTCTTGTCTAGTCTTTGCCTACGCAGTCATCAAACAAGAAGGTGCAGGCATGAGCGAGGCGAATTCGAACGCTGCAACCAGCGAAACGCTGGTCAGCTTCCGTGGTGTGCAGAAGAGCTACGACGGCGAGTCGCTGATCGTCAAAAACCTCAACCTGGACATCCGCAAGGGCGAGTTCCTTACCTTGCTCGGCCCGTCCGGCTCGGGCAAGACCACCAGCCTGATGATGCTGGCCGGTTTCGAAACCCCCACCGCTGGCGAAATCCAGCTGGCCGGGCGCTCGATCAACAACGTGCCGCCGCACAAGCGTGACATCGGCATGGTGTTCCAGAACTACGCGCTGTTCCCGCACATGACCGTGGCCGAGAACCTGGCCTTTCCGCTGAGCGTGCGCAACCTCAGCAAGACCGACATCAGCGAGCGGGTGAAGCGTGTGCTGAGCATGGTCCAGCTCGACGCCTTCGCCAAGCGCTACCCCGGCCAGTTGTCGGGGGGCCAGCAACAGCGGGTGGCCCTGGCCCGTGCCCTGGTGTTCGAGCCGCAACTGGTGCTGATGGACGAACCGCTGGGCGCGCTCGACAAGCAACTGCGCGAACACATGCAGATGGAGATCAAGCATATCCACCAGCGCCTGGGTGTAACCGTGGTCTACGTGACCCACGACCAGGGCGAGGCGCTGACCATGTCTGACCGGGTGGCGGTGTTCCACCAGGGCGAAATTCAGCAGATCGCCGACCCTCGCACCCTCTATGAACAGCCGTGCAACACCTTCGTGGCCAACTTCATTGGCGAGAACAACCGCATCAACGGCACCTTGCTGGCCAGCGATGGCCACCGTTGCCAGGTGCAGCTGGCGCGGGGCGAACGGGTCGAAGCGCTGGCGGTGAATGTCGGCCAGGCCGGCGAGCCGGTGACTTTGTCGATCCGCCCGGAGCGTGTGCGCCTCAATGGCCACAGTGAAAGCTGCGTCAACCGCTTTTCTGGCCGTGTGGCCGAGTTCATCTACCTGGGCGACCACGTACGGGTGCGCCTGGAAGTCTGTGGCAAGGCCGACTTCTTCGTGAAGCAGCCGATCGCCGAGCTCGACCCGGCCTTGGCCGTGGGCGATGTGGTACCGCTGGGCTGGGAGGTGGAGCACGCCCGCGCGCTCGATCCGATTGCCGAAGCCCATTGATGGATTGCTTCACCAACCCTGTACTGTGGAGAGAATAATAATGCGCAAGCAGTTGAAACTGACCGCCCTGGCCCTGGGGCTGTTCGCCGCTGGCCAGGCCATGGCGGCCGACCTGACCGTGATCTCTTTCGGCGGCGCCAACAAGGCCGCCCAGACCAAAGCGTTCTACGAGCCGTGGGAGAAGGCGGGTAACGGCAAGATCGTCGCCGGCGAGTACAACGGCGAAATGGCCAAGGTCAAAGCCATGGTCGACACCAAGAGTGTGTCCTGGAACCTGGTGGAAGTAGAGTCGCCAGAACTGTCGCGCGGTTGCGACGAGGGCATGTTCGAAGAGCTCGACCCGGCGTTGTTCGGTGATCAAGCCGACTACGTCCCCGGCGCCATCCAGCCCTGCGGCGTAGGCTTCTTCGTTTGGTCCACGGTAATGGCCTACAACGCCGACAAGCTCAAGACTGCGCCTACCAGCTGGGCCGACTTCTGGGATACCAAGCAGTTCCCGGGCAAGCGTGGCCTGCGCAAGGGCGCCAAGTACACTCTGGAATTCGCCTTGATGGCCGACGGCGTTGCGCCCAAGGACGTGTACACGGTGCTGGCTACCAAAGAAGGCCAGGACCGTGCCTTCAAGAAGCTCGACGAACTCAAGCCAAGCATTCAGTGGTGGGAAGCCGGTGCCCAGCCGCCTCAGTTCCTGGCCTCGGGTGACGTGGTCATGAGCTCGGCCTACAACGGCCGGATTGCCGCCGTGCAGAAAGAGAGCAACCTCAAGGTGGTGTGGAACGGCGGCATCTACGACTTCGATGCCTGGGCCATTCCAAAAGGCGCCAAGAACGCCGAAGAGGCGAAGAAATTCATCGCCTACAGCGTCAAGCCCGAGCAACAGAAAATCTACTCCGAGAACATCGCCTACGGCCCGGCCAACGCCAAGGCCGTCAGCCTGCTGTCGGACGAGGTGAAGAAAGACATGCCGACCACGCCTGAGAACATCGCCAACCAGGTGCAGATCGACGTGGCCTTCTGGGCCGACAACAGCGAGCAGCTCGAGCAACGCTTCAACGCCTGGGCGGCGAAGAAGTAAAGCGCCTCGTCGGAGCGCCAGGGCTTGCACTGGCGCTTCCCGTTTACCTGTTTTGCGGAGTTCGCCATGGCCATTGCAGTGCCCCTCAACGAAGGCGCAGGTCCTAGTCTCAAGCAGCGCCTCAAGCACGCCGAGCGGGTCAACCGCTGGAAGGCGCAGGCGTTGATCGCGCCGCTGGCGCTGTTCCTTCTGCTGGTGTTTCTGGTGCCGATCGCAGCGCTGTTGTACAAGAGCGTCGGCAACCCAGAGGTGGTCGCCGGCCTGCCGCGTACCGTCGAAGCGGTGTCCCTGTGGGACGGCAAGAGTTTGCCCGGCGAAGACGTGTACAAGGCACTGAGCCAGGACCTGGCCGAGTCGCGCAAGAAGCAGACCCTGGGCGACCTCTCCAAGCGGTTGAACATGGAGCTGGCCGGCTACCGTAGCCTGTTGACCAAGACCGCCCGGGCGCTGCCGTTCAAGGCTGAACCGGCCTCCTATAAAGAAGCGTTGCAGACCCTCGATGAGCGCTGGGGTGACCCGGCCTACTGGCAGGCGATCCGCCGCAACACCAGCACGGTCACCTCGTTCTACCTGCTGGCATCGCTCGACCACCGTATCGATGACCTCGGCGAGCTGGCCAAGGCCACGCCCGACCAATCTATCTACCTGGATATCTTTGCCCGCACCCTGTGGATGGGTGTGGTGATTACCGCCATCTGCCTGGTGCTGGCCTACCCGCTGGCCTACCTGTTGGCCAACCTGCCGGCCCGGCAGAGCAACCTGCTGATGATTCTGGTGCTGCTGCCGTTCTGGACCTCGATCCTGGTGCGGGTGGCCGCATGGATCGTGCTGCTGCAGTCGGGCGGCTTGATCAACAGTGCGCTGATGGCTATTGGCATTATCGATCAACCGCTGGAACTGGTGTTCAACCGCACCGGCGTGTACATCTCCATGGTGCATATCCTGCTGCCGTTCATGATCTTGCCGCTGTACAGCGTGATGAAGGGCATTTCGCCCAGCTACATGCGCGCGGCCATCTCGTTGGGTTGCCATCCGTTCGCCAGCTTCTGGCGGGTGTACTTCCCGCAGACCTACGCCGGGGTTGGCGCGGGTTGCCTGCTGGTGTTCATCCTGGCCATTGGCTACTACATCACCCCGGCATTGCTGGGCAGCCCGAACGACCAGATGGTCAGCTACTTCGTGGCGTTCTATACCAACACCAGCATCAACTGGGGCATGGCGACCGCGCTGGGTGGGTTGTTGCTGCTGGCGACCGTGTTGCTGTACCTGATCTATAGCTGGCTGGTCGGCGCCAGCCGCCTGCGCCTGAGCTGAGGAGCCTTGTCATGCTGAGCCCATACATGTCACCCGTGGAGCGGGTCTGGTTCTACAGCCTGCGCGTTCTTTGCGGCCTGATTCTGCTGTTCCTGATATTGCCGGTGTTGGTGATCGTGCCGTTGTCGTTCAACAGTGGCAGTTTCCTGGTTTACCCGCTGCAGGGCTTTTCGCTGCAGTGGTACCAGGACTTCTTCGGCTCTGCCGAGTGGATGCGGGCGTTGAAGAACAGCATCATCGTCGCCCCGGCGGCCACGGTGCTGGCCATGGTGTTTGGTACGTTGGCGGCGATCGGCCTGACCCGGGGCGATTTCCCGGGCAAGTCGCTGGTGATGGCGCTGGTCATCTCGCCGATGGTGGTGCCGGTGGTGATCATTGGTGTGGCCAGTTACCTGTTTTTCGCCCCGCTGGGGCTGGGCAACAGTTTTACCTCGCTGATTCTGGTGCATGCGGTACTGGGTGTGCCGTTCGTCATCATCACCGTGTCGGCGACATTGCAGGGCTTCAACTACAACCTGGTACGCGCCGCTGCCAGCCTGGGTGCCTCGCCGCTGCTGGCGTTCCGCCGGGTGACCCTGCCGTTGATCGCGCCGGGGGTGATCTCGGGGGCGCTGTTTGCCTTCGCGACGTCGTTCGATGAGGTGGTGGTGACGTTGTTCCTTGCAGGGCCGGAGCAGGCAACCCTGCCACGGCAGATGTTCAGTGGTATTCGCGAAAACCTGAGCCCGACGATTGCGGCGGCGGCGACCTTGCTGATCGCGTTTTCGGTGGTGCTGCTGTTGACCCTGGAGTGGCTGCGTGGGCGTAGCGAGAAGTTGAGGACCCAGCAGCCGGGCTGATCCCTGTATTGCTTGTACCGGCCTTGTGGATGCGGGCTTGCCCCGCGCAGAGGCCGGTACAGGCTGGAGCACCTCGTCGACACGGATTGATACCAATCAGCCTCTATCCGTTTGCCTGAGTTACAATGCGCGCCACCGTGATTCTGCCCTACAGGTGCGCCATGCAGCCCTACGCTATTGCCCCCTCCATTCTCTCCGCCGATTTCGCCCGCCTGGGCGAGGACGTCGACAAGGTGCTGGCCGCTGGTGCCGACATCGTTCACTTCGATGTGATGGACAACCACTACGTACCCAACCTGACCATCGGCCCGATGGTCTGCACCGCCCTGCGCAAGTACGGCCTGACCGCGCCGATCGACGTGCACCTGATGGTCAGCCCGGTTGACCGTATCATCGGTGACTTCATCGAAGCCGGCGCCACCTACATCACCTTCCACCCGGAAGCCAGCCAGCACATCGACCGCTCGCTGCAGTTGATCCGCGACGGCGGTTGCAAGGCCGGCCTGGTGTTCAACCCGGCGACCAGCCTGGATGCCCTGAAGTACGTGATGGACAAGGTCGACATGGTCCTGCTGATGAGCGTCAACCCAGGCTTTGGCGGGCAGAAGTTCATCCCCGGCACCCTGGACAAACTGCGTGAGGCGCGTGCGCTGATCGACGCCAGCGGCCGTGATATCCGCCTGGAAATCGACGGTGGCGTCAACGTCAACAATATCCGCGAAATCGCCGCCGCTGGCGCCGACACCTTCGTCGCCGGCTCGGCAATCTTCAATGCCCCGGACTACCAGGAAGTCATCGCCAAGATGCGCGCCGAATTGGCTCAGGCCCGCCCATGAGCGGCTTCGAGCAGCTGTTCCCGGGGACGCTGCCCAGGCTGGTGATGTTCGATCTGGACGGTACCCTGATCGACTCCGTGCCAGACCTGGCCGCCGCCGTGGACCGCATGCTGCTCGAACTCGGGCGCCCGCCGGCAGGCCTTGATGCGGTGCGCCACTGGGTGGGTAACGGTGCTCAGGTGCTGGTGCGCCGTGCGCTGGCAGGGGGTATCGAGCACGCGTCGGTGGACAATGCGCTTGCCGACCAGGCCCTGGCGCTGTTCATGGATGCCTATGCCGAAAGCCACGAACTGACCGTGGTTTACCCCGGCGTGCAAGACACCTTGCGCTGGTTGCGCAAGCAAGGCGTGGAGATGGCGCTGATCACCAACAAGCCCGAGCGCTTTGTTGCCCCGCTGCTGGACCAGATGAAGATCGGCCGCTACTTCCGCTGGATCATCGGCGGCGACACCCTGCCACAAAAGAAACCCGACCCCGCAGCGTTGCTGTTCGTCATGCAGATGGCCGGCGTCACGCCGCAACAGTCGCTGTTCGTCGGCGATTCGCGCAGCGATGTCCTGGCCGCCAAGGCCGCGGGTGTGCAGTGCGTGGGCCTGACCTACGGCTACAACCATGGCCGGCCGATCAACGACGAGTCGCCCAACCTTGTGATCGACGATCTGCGTGCGCTGCTGCCCGGTTGCGCAGACCCGGCCACTGGGATAACGTTGGCGGACCTTCAAGCCTCACAAGACAGAGAGTCCACCGTGGCGGTTACTGGCAAATTCTGGATGAAAGTCATCAAGGCCCTGGCCCGTTGGCGTTGGCGCGCCTGACTTCTGCCCGCCGGCGCCTGCCGGCCCGTCCGTTTGCCTGACCCTATTGCTGCTTGCCACGAGGCTACTCATGACCCGCGAAGAATTCCTGCGCCTGGCCGCTGCCGGCTACAACCGCATCCCCCTGGCCTGTGAAACCCTGGCCGACTTCGACACGCCGCTGTCGATCTACCTGAAACTGGCTGATCAGCCCAACTCCTATCTGCTCGAGTCGGTACAGGGCGGGGAGAAATGGGGCCGTTACTCGATGATCGGCCTGCCGTCGCGCACCGTGATGCGCGTGCATGGTTATCAGGTGAGCATCCTGCAGGATGGCGTCGAGGTAGAGCGCCATGACGTCGACGACCCGCTGGCCTTCGTCGAGTCGTTCAAGGACCGTTACAAGGTCGCCGATATCCCTGGCCTGCCACGTTTCAATGGCGGCTTGGTCGGCTACTTCGGTTATGACTGCGTGCGCTATGTGGAGAAGCGCCTGGGTGCAAGCCCGAACCCGGACCCATTGGGTGTGCCGGATATCCTGCTGATGGTGTCCGACGCCGTGGTGGTGTTCGACAACCTGGCCGGCAAGATGCACGCCATCGTGCTGGTAGACCCGGCCGAGGAACAGGCTTTCGAACAAGGCAAGGCACGCCTGGCAGGGTTGCTGGAGACATTGCGCCAGCCTATCACCCCGCGCCGGGGCCTGGACCTGAGCGGCCCGCAGGCGGCCGAGCCGGAGTTCCGCTCCAGCTATACCCGCGAGGATTACGAAAACGCGGTTGGCCGCATCAAGGAGTACATCCTGGCGGGTGACTGCATGCAGGTGGTGCCGTCCCAGCGCATGTCGATCGACTTCAAGTCGGCGCCCATCGACCTGTACCGTGCCTTGCGCTGCTTCAACCCGACGCCGTACATGTACTTCTTCAATTTCGGCGACTTCCATGTGGTCGGCAGTTCGCCCGAAGTGCTGGTGCGGGTCGAGGACAACCTGGTCACCGTGCGCCCGATTGCCGGCACCCGCCCGCGCGGTGCTACCGAGGAAGCGGACCGTGCCCTGGAAGACGACCTGCTGTCGGACGAGAAAGAAATCGCCGAGCACTTGATGCTGATCGACCTGGGCCGCAACGACGTGGGCCGTGTGTCGGCGACGGGCAGTGTGCGCCTGACCGAGAAGATGGTGATCGAGCGTTACTCCAACGTGATGCACATCGTTTCCAACGTCACCGGGCAGTTGCGCGAGGGCCTGACCGCGATGGACGCATTGCGCGCGATTTTGCCGGCCGGGACCCTGTCGGGTGCACCGAAGATCCGTGCGATGGAGATCATCGACGAGCTGGAGCCGGTCAAGCGGGGCGTTTACGGTGGCGCGGTGGGCTATTTTGCCTGGAACGGCAACATGGATACCGCGATTGCCATCCGTACCGCGGTCATCAAGGACGGCGAACTGCATGTGCAGGCGGGTGGCGGCATCGTGGCGGACTCGGTGCCGGCGCTGGAATGGGAAGAAACCATCAACAAGCGCCGGGCGATGTTCCGTGCGGTGGCCTTGGCTGAGCAGACATCTGCCAAGTAGGTGATGGGTTTTTGGGGCCGCCAAGCGGCCCCAAAATTCAGAAGTCCACGCTCACCGCCAAGCTCACCCCCTGCTGCTTCAACTCATCACTCTTGCGCCAGTTGTAGTTCCCCCGCACATGCACCCCCGCCACCAGCTCATGGCTCAGCCCCACGCTGGCCCGGGTCAGGTCGCTATGCGGCGTATACCCGGTCAGGGTGAAGTCGTTGGCCGGTAACGTCGTCAGGTGCATGGTCACATCCTGCTGGTCATCCTCGAACTCGTGTTCCTGAGCGACCTCGGCAAACACCCGGGTACTCGCAGCCACTTGCACACTGCCTAGCAGCCCGATGCCCAACCGGCGGGAGGTGCGCTCCTGGTCATCGAAGCCCAGCGCGGTCGAGCGCCCGCTCTTTTCGTCATAGCCATCGACTTTGACCCGGGCATAATCGGCGCTGATGAACGGCGCCAGTTGCCAGGGGCTGCTCTCGGCGGCCAGGTTATAGCCCAGCCGACCCGTCAGCGCCCAAGCCTCGCCGTCGGTATCGCCTTTCTCGCTGCGGTCATTCACGCCGAGGGCGAAGGTGCGCTTGAGGTCGCTGTAGTCCAGGTGGCCGGCAGTCAGCGCGGCATCTGCCCACCAGCGATCCTGGCGATATTGGGCGAAAGCGGTGGCCAGGTAGCTGTCGAGCTTGTAGTCCGAGTCCTGTTCCCCTGCCTCCAGTTTCTGCCGGTAAACGCCGCCCGCCAGGCCCAGGCGCCAGGCATCGTTCACGCGATAGCTGCCACCCAGCGTCAGGTTGTAGCCACGGCCGTCGCCGCTGGCCGCGCTGTGCTGGCCGTCAAAGTCCAGGTCCTGGGCACCGGTGGCAACGAATGCCTGCCACTGCCCCACGGCTTGCCAGGGTGTTTGCCACTGGTTGCGCAGTTCGTCCTGGTGGGCGCGCAGGCTGGCGTGGGCCATTTCCGGCAGCAGGGTCAGCTCCCACGGTGCGGAGATGACCGAGTAGGCGTAGTCGGCAATCAACTGCTGGCCGGCAATGGTCGGGTGCACCGAGTCGTTGAACAGCAGCTTGGTCGGGTCGGGGGTGGTGCCGTTGACGCCGTATACCGGGTTTTCGACGCAGCTGTTGCCGCTGTAGCAGGTGCCGACCAGGTTCTGGCCGCTGGCCAGGCCGAACTGACTGGGGCTGGCCAAGGCCTCACCCAGTAGAACGGGGATGTTCAGTGGGATGATCTCGGCGTCGATCTGCCCGAGCTGATTGAGCAGCGACTGGTTGAACACGCTGGAGAGCTGCGACAGCGGGTTTTGCTGTGGGGTGCCGCTGAAGTTTGGCGTCTGGCCCAGGTCGGGTAATAGCCAGACCATGATGTAGCGTGCGCCACCCCGTTGCAGAGCCTCGGCGCTGGCGGCCAGGCGTCCTCCAGCAGCTGCAGCGTCGGCGGGGCTGTTTACCAGGCCCTGAAGGAAGTCGTTGCCGCCGCCGGTAAGGTAATAGAGTGCATTCGGGTCGGCACGTAGGCCGTTGGCCAGATAACCAGGGCGGTCTCGCAGTACCGCGCCTGCACCAAAGTTGCCTGGCGGAATGACCGTCTCGGACGTTGTAGTGATCGAATCGAGAATCTGCTGCGTCGTGTAGCCACCCACCGCCCAGTTGTTGCCATCAGGCTGGATGCCCACTGACGTGGAAGGGTTGAGTTCGTCAGGGGAGATACCCAGCCGACCGCCGAGCATCATCGGCGATACCGGTGCATAGTTGCCATCGGCATCGCGGTTGGTAAAGCGCATGCCTGCGGTGCCACCGGTCAGGTCCGGAAACTGCCCGGCATCACTCAGGCTGTCGCCAAACACGATCAGGGTCGAGTAAGGGGAGGGTGCGGCGAACGCCTGGCTGCAGGCCAGGGCCAATGTGGCGAGGGTAAAACGCAACAATGGAGCTTTTCGCATCTGGGAACATCCTTTTCATTGTTTTTATGAGCACTACCCGATCGACCTTAGCAAATCGTGGCGCTTGTCTCCCAAGTCCATTCGTTTCCCAGTGTTTACAGGCATATTGCGCCCGTCGTCCCGGTAGGCTACTGTGCGGGGACGTATGAGCGAGACCTATCCTGTGTTGATCGTCAGCAAACTCTTGATGCGCGTAATCAAGGCCCACGCCCGTTGGCGTTGGCGCGCCTGACTTTATCTCCTGCCGGCCAGCCCGGCCCGTTTCTGTTTGCCTTCTTATCCGTTTCCGAATGCTCTTCGTGGCAATGCCATGCTGCGGGCGGTGTAGCAAGGTTCGTATTCTAAAGTCAGTAGATTCAAGAGGTTTAGCCCGATGTTACTGATGATCGACAACTACGACTCATTCACCTACAACGTCGTTCAATACCTGGGCGAGTTGGGTGCCGAGGTCAAGGTCATTCGCAATGACGAAATGACCCTCGCTGAAATCGAAGCCCTCAACCCGGAGCGCATCGTTGTCTCCCCCGGCCCGTGCACGCCGAGCGAGGCGGGTGTGTCGATCGAGGCGATCCTGCATTTCGCCGGCAAGCTGCCGATTCTGGGCGTGTGCCTGGGCCACCAGTCCATCGGCCAGGCGTTTGGCGGCGACGTAGTGCGCGCCCGTCAGGTGATGCACGGCAAGACCAGCCCGGTGCTGCACCGCGACCTGGGCGTATTCGCCGGCCTCAACAACCCGCTCACCGTTACCCGCTACCACTCCCTGGTGGTCAAGCGTGAAACCCTGCCCGAGTGCCTGGAAGTCACTGCCTGGACCGCTCATGCCGACGGCGCGGTCGACGAGATCATGGGCCTGCGCCACAAGACGCTGAACATCGAAGGGGTGCAGTTCCACCCCGAATCCATCCTCACCGAGCAGGGCCACGAGCTGTTCGCCAACTTCCTCAAGCAGACCGGCGGCCGCCGCTAAGGATCGAACATGGATATCAAGAGCGCGCTGAGCCGCATCGTCGGCCATCTGGACCTGTCCACTGAAGAAATGAGCGACGTCATGCGTCAGATCATGACCGGCCAATGCAGCGAGGCGCAGATCGGTGCCTTCCTGATGGGCATACGCATGAAAAGCGAGAGCATCGACGAGATCGTCGGTGCGGTTTCGGTGATGCGTGAGCTGGCCGACAAGGTCGAGCTGAAGAGCCTCGATGGCGTGGTCGATATCGTTGGCACCGGCGGCGATGGCGCCAACATCTTCAACGTTTCCACGGCGTCGGCGTTTGTCCTGGCCGCAGCCGGTTGCCCGGTGGCCAAGCATGGTAACCGCGCGGTCTCGGGCAAGAGCGGCAGCGCCGACCTGCTGGAAGCGGCCGGCATCTACCTGAACCTGACCCCGGTGCAGGTCGCCCGTTGCATCGACAGCCTGGGCATCGGTTTCATGTTTGCGCAAAGCCATCACAAGGCAATGAAGTACGCCGCTGGCCCGCGTCGCGACCTGGGCCTGCGTACCCTGTTCAACATGCTGGGCCCGCTTACGAATCCGGCCGGTGTGAAGCACCAGGTGGTCGGCGTGTTCAACCAGGCACTGTGCCGCCCGCTGGCCGAAGTGCTGCAGCGCATGGGCAGCAAGCATGTACTGGTGGTGCACTCCAAGGACGGCCTGGACGAGTTCAGCCTGGCGGCGCCGACCTTCGTTGCCGAGCTGAAGAAGGGCGAGATCACTGAATATTGGGTCGAGCCCGAAGACCTCGGCATGAAGAGCCAGAGCCTGCACGGCCTGGCCGTCGACGGCCCGCAGGCCTCTTACGAGCTGATTCGTGATGCACTGGGCCGGCGCAAGACCGAGAACGGCCAGAAGGCGGCCGAAATGATTGTGCTCAATGCTGGCGCTGCGCTGTATGCCGCTGATCATGCCATGACCCTGGCGCAGGGCGTGGAACTTGCCCACGACGTGCTGCATACAGGGCTTGCCTGGGAAAAACTGCAGGAACTGGGTGCCTTCACCGCCGTATTCAAGCTGGAGAACGAAGCATGAGCGTACCGACCGTGCTGGAAAAGATCCTCGCCCGCAAAGTCGAGGAAGTGGCCGAGCGCAGTGCCCGGGTCAGCCTGGCCGAGCTGGAGCGCCTGGCCAAGGCCGCCGACGCCCCCCGTGGCTTTGCCAATGCGCTGATCGAGCAGGCCAAGCGCAAGCAACCTGCGGTCATTGCCGAAATCAAGAAGGCATCGCCGAGCAAGGGCGTGATCCGCGAGCACTTCGTGCCGGCGGACATCGCCGTCAGCTACGAGAAGGGCGGGGCGACCTGCCTGTCGGTGCTGACCGATGTGGATTACTTCCAGGGCGCTGATGCGTACCTGCAGCAGGCCCGCAGCGCAGTTTCGCTGCCGGTGATCCGCAAGGACTTCATGATCGACCCCTACCAGATTGTCGAGGCACGGGCGCTGGGCGCCGACTGCGTGCTGCTGATCGTCTCGGCGCTGGATGACGTGAAGATGGCCGAGCTGGCCGCCACGGCCAAGGATGTCGGCCTGGATGTGCTGGTCGAAGTGCATGACGGCGATGAGCTGGAGCGCGCGCTGAACACCCTTGATACCCCGCTGGTCGGCGTCAACAACCGCAACCTGCACACCTTCGAGGTCAGCCTGGAGACCACGCTCGACCTGCTGCCGCGTATTCCGCGCGAGCGCCTGGCCATTACCGAAAGCGGTATTCTCAACCGTGCTGATGTCGAGCTGATGGCAATCAACGAGGTTTACTCGTTCCTGGTGGGCGAGGCGTTCATGCGCGCCGAGCAACCGGGGCTTGAACTGCAGCGGCTGTTCTTCCCGGAACAGGTGAAGAAGACTGTTCAGCCATTGGACTGACCAAGACGAGCCGGCTTTTGCCGGCTTTTTTGTGGGCAATGGCTGCATCGTGAACAATCACATCAAAGGTGGATCAATGACCGATCAACCCCTGGCACTGACTGTTGAACAAGGCCTGCATGCCGAGCAGGACCTGCTGGCCGCGGTCTGCCGCGGCGAGCGCGAATTCGGTGTGCTGTTCTGGCGCCCGACTGATCATGCCTTGGTCATGCCGCGCCGCATGAGCCGCCTGGACAATTTCGAAGCCGCCTGTGCCGAGCTTGCGATTGCCGGCTGGCCGGTGCTGTTGCGCGAGACGGGCGGTGAGCCGGTGCCGCAATCGCATGCCACGGTGAATGTGGCACTGGTGTACGTGGCACCGCGCAGCGAAGGTGACCATGGGCGTATCGAGAATGCCTACGAACGCCTGTGCCTGCCGCTGTGCGAGGTGCTACGCGAGTGGGGCGGGGTGGCTTCGGTGGGCGAGATCGACGGGGCGTTCTGCGATGGTCGCTACAACGTCAACCTCAATGGCCGCAAACTGGTCGGCACGGCCCAGCGCTGGCGCCAGGGGCTGGGCGGAAAACGCCCGGTGGTGTTGGTGCATGGCGCACTGTTGCTGGATAACGAGCGTGAGTCGATGGTCGCGGCCGTCAACCGCTTCAACGAGTGCTGCGAACTGGATCAGCGCTGCCGCGCCGATGCGCATATCGCCTTGCACGAAGTTGCGCCCTCAGCGCCCTGGTTCGAGCGCCTCTCACAGGCCTATGCCAAGGTGCTTGCAGACCTGCCCAAGGACTAACGGGTACCGTAGACCACCATGGTCTTGCCCTTTACCTGCACCAGGCTGCGCTCCTCAAGGTCTTTGAGGACGCGGCCGACCATCTCACGCGAGCAGCCGACGATGCGGCCGATCTCCTGGCGGGTGATCTTGATCTGCATGCCGTCGGGGTGGGTCATTGCATCGGGTTGCTTGCACAGCTCGAGCAGGCAGCGGGCGACACGGCCGGTCACGTCGAAGAAGGCCAGGTCGCCGACCTTGCGCGTGGTATTGCGCAGGCGCTGCGCCATCTGGCCACCCAGGGCGTAGAGGATGTCTGGGTCCTGGCGTGAGAGCTCGCGAAACTTGTCGTAACTGATCTCTGCCACTTCACATTCGGTCTTGGCGCGGACCCAGGCGCTGCGCTGCTGCTCGCCTTCCACGGGTTCGAAAAGCCCCAGCTCGCCAAAGAAATCACCGCTGTTGAGGTAGGCGATGATCATTTCGTGACCGTCGTCGTCCTCGATGAGGATGGTCACCGAACCCTTGATGATGAACGACAGTGTTTCGGCCCGATCGCCGGCGCAGATGATGTTGCTCTTGGCGGTGTAGCGGCGGCGCTGGCAGTGCACCAGCAGTTTGTCGATATTCTTGATCTTGGCGGGTAGGGCTGAGGCAACCATCACGAAATCCTGTTCGATACGACACATAGGCTTCTTGTAGGAAGTGTCTGGCGGCAAGCGCCAGTCATTTGGCGCCAGCTTATCAGACACTACAGGATGTTTCGGTACTAAACCGTCACGTCTCGAGCTTTTCCGACAGCCACACAAGGTCTAAGCTGACACCCTTTTCCGAAAATAAGGAGTCCAGGTAGATGAAGGCACGTATCCAGTGGGCCGGTGACGCGATGTTCCTCGGCGAGTCGGGGAGCGGGCATGTCGTCGTGATGGACGGCCCGCCTGAGGCTGGTGGCCGAAACCTGGGCGTGCGCCCGATGGAAATGCTGTTGCTGGGCTTGGGTGGCTGCAGCAGCTTCGATGTGGTCAGCATCTTGAAGAAGTCGCGCCAGGCGGTGGAGAGCTGCGAGGCATTCCTGGAAGCCGAGCGCGCCAGCGAAGACCCGAAAGTGTTTACCAAGATCCACATGAACTTCGTGGTGAAGGGCCGTGGCTTGAAAGAGGCCCAGGTCAAGCGGGCAGTTGAGCTGTCGGCCGAGAAATACTGCTCTGCGTCGATCATGCTGGAGCGCGCGGGCGTCGAGATCACCCACGGCTACGAGATCGTAGAGTTGGGTTGAGTCCGAAATGTTCGGGGCTGCGTTGCAGCCCCGGCTGTCTTCAGTTGCGCAGTGCCGGAAGGGCAACTTGCAACCACTGCGGTACTACGTTTCTGAATGCCTGGCTCAACCGCTCCCGCCGCTTTTGATAAGCCAACCCCAGCCAGATAACCCCCAGCCCGATCAACGTCACCACCACCGGGAACAGCAGCGACTCGGCAAACACCTCGTAAGACAGATACCCCAGATAAGCCGCCACCCCCAACGCCCCAAACACCATGAACACCGGCCTGCGCAACAGCACGGCGATGGCCATCAGCCCGATATTGATCAGGCAGTAGAGGGCCTTGCCCAGCTCGCTACCGTTGTCCACCAAGGTCAGCCCACCCCAGAACGCCGCGAGCCCGGCCAGATAGCCCCAGTGGGCATAGTCCTCACGGGTGCGGCCGTCCGCCACCAGGAATACCAGCAGCATCCCCAGGCCGAACCAGAGCGATACTTCGCGCCGTTGCTCCCAGCTGAACGGCGAACCGAAGAACCACTCGCTGAGGTCCATCGACATGAACCACAGCGCCACGGCGATCGGCATCACGATGAACGGGAAGGGGATCAGCCGCAGCATCAGCAGCCCGGCGACCACCGTGGCGGCCTCCATCAACAACCAGCCGCCCTGCACATAGGTGTAGTACTGGTGATAGGCCGATTGCCTGTCATCCAGTGGCCACCAGCCGACCAGACGCTCGATGGCAAACACCGCCAGCGGCACGATGCTCACCGCGACCGCCGCCAGCACGCCGGCGGCTACCGATTGTGCGCGCCGTTGCAGGTTGAGGGCGAAGAGCGTCAACAAGAGGATGTACAGCGTGGCGATGGCCAGCAGTGCCCAGTCGCCGATCTGCATCCAGGCTTCGGTGAGCAGCCAGCCCATGGCGCCCATGATGAGCAAGGCGCCGAAGTAGAACGCGACGTGCGCTAGCTGGAAGCTGCCGCGCGTTGCCGGTTGCTGGCGTAGAAACTGCAGCAGGGCTTGATCCTGGCCCGGCTGGAGGATGCCGGCGTGCACGGCGCGCGCCAGGTCCTTGGCGCTGAATCGTTCCGTCATGGGTTTACCTTCAGATACGGTAGGTGCTCTTGGTCATGACCTTGGCCAGCAGGCTCATGCCGAAACGCACTGGGGCTGGAAAACGATAGCCGCCCGCCTCGAGGGCAGACTCGGCGTGCTGCTCTTCATCTATGCGCATTTGTTCGAGAATGGCGCGAGACTTTTCGTCCTCGTGCGGAATCTGCTCCAGGTGTTCGTCCAGGTGTTTGCACACCTGATGCTCGGTGGCGGCGACGAAGCCCAGGCTGACCTTGTCGCTGACCAGGCCGGCGAGCGCGCCAATGCCGAACGACATGCCGTAGAACAGCGGGTTGAGCACGCTTGGGTGGCTATTCAACTGGCGTATGCGCTGTTCGCACCAGGCCAGGTGGTCGATTTCTTCTTCGGCGGCGTGCTCCATGGCTTTGCGTACCTGGGGCAGTTTGGCGGTCAGTGCCTGGCCTTGGTACAGCGCCTGGGCGCAGACTTCGCCGGTATGGTTGATGCGCATGAGGCCGGCAATGTGGCGGCTCTGGGCGTCATCCAGGTCGGCATCCGGCTGGACGATGGCCGGGGATGGGCGGGACGGTTGGCCGCTGAAGGGCAGCAAGGTGCGCATGGCGGTATCGGCCTGCAGCAACAAGCGGTCGAGCGGCGAGTAGTGACGTTCGGTAGCCATCGGGCACCTCCGCAAGAGTGTGCCCGACAGTTTACCGCAATAGCGCAAGGGTCGCTTGCCCTGGATCAGCCCGGCGGCCAGTGCATTTGGCGCTGGCCAAGCACGTGCATGTGAATGTGGTAGACGGTCTGCCCACCCAGTTCGTTGCAGTTCATGACCACGCGGAAGCCCTCTTCGCAGCCAAGTTCCTTGGCCAGACGCTGGGCGGTGAACAGGATGTGACCGGCCAGGCCTTTGTCCTCTTCGGTCAGGTCATTGAGGGTGCGGATGTGCTTTTTCGGGATGACCAGAAAATGCACGGGCGCCTGGGGGGCGATATCGTGGAACGCCAGAACCTGGTCGTCCTCGTAAATGATCTTCGCCGGGATTTCCCGGTTGATGATCCTGGTGAATAAATCGTCCACAGCACTTGCTCCATGGTGAGGGTCCGGGCCGAGTGTACTCAGCCGGGCGCCGCTCGCCCAGTGGCTATTCCATTCCGACCGGGCAGTAGCGGCGATGGATCACCCCAGCGAGCTTGCGCACCAGCCAGCGGGGCAGCAGGCGCGGCGCAAATGCCAGCCAGCGATTGCGCCGGCCGGGGGTGATGAGTGTGCGGTTCTTGTCCAGGGCGCGCACCGTGTACAGCGCCACTTCTTCGGGGCTGAGGCAGCGGGTGCTGCCTTCGAGCCGAGGAATGCGCCGGCGCGATGAGCGCACGGGGCCTGGGCATAGCACCGAGACCTTGATGCCAGTGCGCTTGAGCTCTTCGCGCAGCGCCTGGGAGAAACTCAGCACATAGGCTTTGCTGGCCGCGTAGGCCGCCATCCAGGGGCCCGGCGCGACACCGGCCAGGCCCGCCACATTGAGGATCTGCCCGCCGCCCTGGACTGCCATCAGGTTGCCGATGGCATGGCAGAGGCGGCTCATGGCCAGGATATTGACCTCCAGCAGGTCCTGCTCGTCGGCCCACTCATGGGCCAGAAACGGCCCATAGGTGCGCAGGCCTGCGCAATTGACCAGCAGGTCGATACGCCGCTCGCCTTCCTCCAGTTCGAGCACGAAGCCCGACAGGCGAAGGGGCTGGCTCAAGTCGCAGGCTCGGAACAGTACCTCGACACCGAAGCGTTGGGTCAGCTCGATGGCCACCGGCTCCAGCGTCTCGCGCTGGCGTGCCACCAGGATCAGGTTGCGCCCGCGCCGTGCCAGCGCTTCCGCCAGGGCCAGGCCCAGGCCGCTGGAAGCACCAGTGATCATGGCGTAACGGGTCATGCAAAGGCTCCTGGGGCTGAAGAGGGCGCCTAGTGTACAGCTTGGCCGGGCAAGGTGTTGCCTTTTGCTACAAGGCCTGGGCGCGAATACCCTGGCAGCGATCCAGGGCTTCCCGGTACTCGCTTTGCAGGCGTTCGATCAGTGCGCTGGCGTTAGGCAGGTCATGGATATCGCCCACGCCCTGGCCTGCCGACCATACGGTTTTCCAGGCCTTGGCTTCGTCGTCGATCGGTTTGAGCTTGCCCGGTTCATGGCCATGCGTGAGTGCGTTCATGTCATAGCCCGCCTGTTCCAGGCTCGGCCGCAGGAAGCTGGCCGGGATGCCGGACACTGCCGGGGTGTGGATGATGTCGACGGCATGGGCATCGAGCAGCATCTGCTTGTAGGCAGCCTGGGCCTGGCTTTCGGTGGTGGCGATGAAGCGGGTGCCCATGTAGGCAAGGTCGGCACCCAGTAGTTGTGCCGCCAGGACCTCATGGCCGTGGTTGATGCAGCCCGCCAGCAGCAGGGTCTTGTCGAAAAACTGCCGGATCTCGGCCACCAGGGCGAATGGGCTCCAGGTACCGGCATGGCCGCCAGCGCCCGCCGCCACTGCGATCAGGCCATCCACACCGGCCTCGGCGGCCTTCTCGGCATGGCGGCGGGTGGTGACATCGTGGAACACCAGCCCGCCGTAGCTGTGCACGGCATCGACTACCTCCTTCACCGCGCCCAGGCTGGTGATGACGATCGGCACCTTGTGCGCCACGCACAGGGCAAGGTCCGCCTGCAGGCGAGGGTTGGTCGGGTGCACGATCAGGTTCACGGCATAGGGTGCCGGTGCTTGCAGTTGGGCAAGCCCGGCCTCGATCTCCTCGAGCCAGGCCTTGAACCCTGCGCTGTCGCGCTGGTTCAGGGCCGGGAAGCTGCCGACCACGCCAGCGGCGCAGCAGGCCAGGACCAGCCTGGGGTTGGAGATCAGGAACATCGGTGCGGCGACCACGGGCAGGCGCAGGCGTTGTTCGAGCGAGGCGGGCAATGACATGGCAAGGCTCCTGTAGGGGGTTACCGTCAGAACGGTTTGACCACCACGAGAATTACGATACCCAGCAGGAACAGCACCGGGACTTCGTTGAACCAGCGATAGTAGACGTGGCTGCGGGTATTGGCGCCGCTGGCGAAGCGTTTACGTTGGGCACCGCACATGTGATGGTAGCCGGTCAGCAGAATCACCAGGGTGAGCTTGGCATGCAACCAGCCTTGGCTCAGCCAGCCCGGAGTCAGGTAGAGCATCCAGGCACCGAACACATAGGTGGCGATCATGGCCGGGTTCATGATGCCGCGGTACAGCTTGCGTTCCATGGTCACGAAGCGGTCCTGGCTGATGCTGTCCTGGCTCTGGGCGTGGTAGACGAACAGCCTGGGCAGGTAGAACAGGCCGGCGAACCAGCAGACCACGCTGACGATATGTAGCGCTTTGATCCATAGGTAAAGCATTGAGGAGTTCCTTCAGGTTTTCACGGTCGTCAGATAGTAGTGGTCAAGCGCCCGAAGGGTCACCCGAAGAGTTGTTACAGGCGGCTTGCACCCCTATTATCGTGCGCTTTCCAGTGGGCTCGTTGATAAGGGGCAAGCGTTATGATCAAGGTCGGTATCGTCGGCGGCACGGGTTACACCGGCGTCGAGCTGTTGCGTCTGCTGGCACAGCATCCTCAGGCCGAAGTGGCGGTCATCACTTCGCGCTCCGAAGCGGGCGTGGCGGTAGCTGACATGTACCCGAACCTGCGCGGCCACTATGACGGCCTGGCGTTCAGTGTGCCGGACAGCAAAGCCTTGGCGGCGTGTGATGTGGTGTTTTTTGCAACGCCCCACGGCGTTGCCCACGCCCTGGCCGGCGAACTGCTGGCGGCCGGAACCAAGGTGATCGACCTGTCGGCCGACTTCCGCCTGCAGGATGCCACCGAATGGGGCAAGTGGTACGGCCAGCCTCATGGCGCGCCGGAGCTGCTCAAGGACGCCGTCTACGGCCTGCCTGAAGTGAATCGCGAGAAAATCCGCCAGGCTCGCCTGATTGCAGTGCCGGGGTGCTACCCGACGGCAACCCAGCTGGGCTTCCTGCCATTGCTGGAGGCCGGCCTGGCCGACCCATCGCGCCTGATTGCCGACTGCAAGTCGGGCGTCAGCGGCGCCGGGCGGGGTGCGGCGGTGGGTTCGCTGTTCTGCGAGGCTGGCGAAAGCATGAAGGCTTACGCGGTCAAAGGTCATCGCCACCTGCCGGAAATCAGCCAGGGCTTGCGCCTGGCGGCGGGCAAGGACATCGGCCTGACCTTCGTGCCACACCTGACGCCCATGATCCGCGGCATCCACGCCACCCTGTACGCCACCGTGGTTGATACTTCGGTCGATCTGCAGGCGCTGTTCGAGAAGCGTTACGCCGATGAGCCGTTCGTGGATGTGATGCCGGCCGGTAGCCACCCGGAAACCCGCAGTGTGCGCGGTGCCAACGTCTGCCGTATTGCCGTTCATCGCCCGCAAGGGGGTGACTTGGTGGTGGTGCTTTCGGTCATCGACAACCTGGTCAAAGGTGCCTCGGGCCAGGCGGTGCAGAACCTCAACATCCTGTTCGGCCTGGATGAGCGCATGGGCCTGTCCCACGCGGGCCTGCTCCCATAAGGGCACAAGCTGGCACAAGGCCCGCCGAGTGCGGGCCTTTTTGTGGGCGCGACTAAAGCCGCACAATTCTTGACCAATTTTCTCGGAGAAGCGGATAATGCGCGTCATCGAGTTTTATGGCGGCAACTGCGCCGGGAGAATCAGCATGAGCGTCGAAACCTTCACCCCTACCGGTCTGGAATTCACCCAAGGGGCAGCCCACAAGGTGAAGACCCTGGTCAACGAGGAAGGCAATGAGCGTCTGAAGTTGCGGGTATTCGTGACCGGCGGTGGCTGCTCGGGCTTCCAGTACGGTTTCACCTTCGATGAAGATGTGGCCGAGGATGACACCATCGTCGAGCGTGAAGGCGTGTCGCTGGTGGTCGACCCGATGAGCTTCCAGTATCTGGCGGGTGCCGAGGTGGACTACCAGGAAGGTCTGGAAGGCTCGCGCTTCGTCATCAAGAACCCGAACGCCGCCACCACCTGCGGTTGTGGTTCTTCGTTCTCGATCTGATCACGGGCTGTACGAAAACGCCGCGCATTTGCGCGGCGTTTTGCATTGTGCCCGGGCGTTACGCCGGGTAGATGGCGCCGAGCACGCGCAAGCCGCGGGCAGCCGTCACACTCGGGCGGTTGGCTGGGATACCTTCCAGGCAGCAATGGGCCAGCCAGGCGAAGGCCATGGCCTCTACCCAGTCCGGGTCGACGCCATGGGCCGCAGTGCTGGCCACCTGGGCGCCCGGCAACAGCTGGGCGAGCCGGCGCATCAATGCCCCGTTGCGGGCCCCGCCACCGCACACCAGCAGCGCCTCGGTGCCCTGCTGAGCGTTGCGCAGTGAGTCGATGATGCTGCGAGCGGTCAGCTCCAGCAGGGTCGCCTGCACATCCTGGTCACGGTAGGGCGGCAGTTTGCTCAGGTGCCCTTGCAGCCACGCCAGGTTGAACACCTCGCGCCCCGTACTCTTGGGGCCGGCGCCGGCAAAGAACGGGTCGCTCAACAGGGCTGCAAGCAGCGCTTCGATCACCTCGCCACTGGCTGCCCAGGCACCGTCAGCGTCGTAGTGCTGGCCGCGCTTGAACTCGATCCAGGCGTCCAGCAACACATTGCCTGGCCCGCAGTCGAAACCATGCACCGGCGTGTCGTTGGCAATCAGGCTGAGGTTGCTGAACCCCCCCACATTGAGCACGGCGAGCCGTTGGCCCAGATGGCTGAACAGTGTTTCGTGAAATGCCGGTACCAAGGGTGCCCCTTGCCCGCCAGCGGCCACATCGCGGCGTCTGAAGTCGCCGATCACGCTGATCTGGGTAAGCTCGGCAAGCAGTGCCGGGTTGCCGATCTGCACGGTGAAGCCACGAGCAGGCTCGTGGCGGATGGTCTGGCCATGGCTGCCGATGGCGCGGATGGCGCTTGGCGCAAGCCCCTGGCTTGCGAGCAAGTGGCCAATGCCTTCGGCTGCCAGGCTGGCCCAGCGGTTCTCGGCCAGGGCGGCGCGCGCAATCTCGTCAGGGCCGCTGGCGCAAAGGCTCAGCAGGCCCTGGCGCAGGTCGGCGGGCATGGGGATGTAATGAGTAGCGAGCAGTGCTGGCTGCTCGCGTTGTTCGATCAGGGCGATGTCCAGGCCATCGAGGCTGGTACCGGACATCACCCCCAGATAAAGCGCCATGACTCAGCGCTTGTTCGCAGCGAGCATGGTGGCCTTTTCCTGATCCATGCGGGCGATCAGTGGCTGGCTCTGCTGCATGAAGCGTGAACGTTCGGCCTTGGCGATCGGGTCGGCCATCGGCACTTTCTGGCTTAGCGGGTCGACGTGCACGCCGTTGACCTGGAACTCGTAATGCAAGTGCGGCCCGGTGGAAAGGCCGGTGGTGCCGATGTAGCCGATGATCTGGCCCTGCTTGACCGAGCCGCCGGTCTTGATGCCTTTGGCGAAGCCTTGCATGTGACCGTACAGGGTCTTGTAGCGGTTGCCGTGCTGGATGATCACGGTATTACCGTAGCCACCCCGGCGCCCAGCCAGCTCGATGCGGCCGTCACCGGCAGCCTTGATCGGTGTGCCGCGCGGGGCGGCATAGTCAACGCCTTTGTGGGCGCGGATCTTGTTCAGAATCGGGTGTTTACGGCCAGCGGAAAAGCGCGAGCTGATGCGGGCGAAATCCACCGGAGTGCGGATGAACGCTTTGCGCAGGCTGTTGCCGTCGGCAGTGTAGTAGCTGGTATTGCCCTGTTTGTTGGTGTAGCGCACGGCGGTGTAGGTCTTGCCGCGGTTGGTAAAGCGAGCGGACAGGATGTTACCGGTGCCGATCACCTTGCCATCCATGACTTTCTGCTCGTACACCACGTCGAATTCGTCACCCTGGCGGATGTCCTGGGCGAAGTCGATGTCGTAGCCCAGCACCCGTGCCATGTCCATGGTCAGGCTGTGCGACAGGCCGGCACGCTGTGCAGAGGCCGACAGGGAGCTCTTGATCACACCGTGGGCGTAGGCCGTGCGGACCACAGGCTTGCTGATTTCGCGGTTGAAGCTGTAGCCCTTGGCGCTTTTGGTCAGGCGAATGGTTTCGAGGTTGCTGACTTTGCTGTGCAGGTTGGTCAGTTGGCCGTCTTTGTCGAGTTCGAACTGCAACACCTGGCCGTGCTTGAGCTGGCTGAACTGTTTCGCCTGCTTGTTGCTGGCCAGTACTTCATGGACTGCGCTGGCTGGCAGGCCGACTTTTTCGAACAGGGTAGACAAGGTGTCACCCCGCGCTACGGTGACTTCGCGGTGGCCAGGCTGCTTGGCTTCGGCGACAGGTTCTGGCGCAGGCGTTTGTTGCTCCGCCTTCTGGGTAGCCGTGTCGGCTTCATCGATCTGGGCGAACGGCGAGCCTTGCTCTGCCTCAGCGTGTACGAGTGGGGCGGCCTTGGACTCCTCCTTCAATTGTTCGACCGGGCTTTCCAGTTCGAGGTTGAGGGTGGTTTTCTTGGCTTCGACTTCGCTGGAAGGAAATACCAGCAGGGCCAGGCTGAGCAGGGCGGCGATGCCGCTGGCGGCCAACAGATGGCTTTTCGGATAAAGCGGGGGCGCTTTAGGCGGTTCGTTGGTCATAGGTAAGGTGACTTTTTGAAGAAAAGTGAATATGGAAAAGATGAATGACATGATGAAGATGAAATAACTGTATAAAATATAACCAAATCCATTTTCACGCAAGGGCGCGTAGACGCCGCAAGGCTGCCTGCGGGTCACATTCTATTGCGAAACTTGTATTTGATGGCCGATCTTGTATGGTTGGCTCCCCTTGAATCTGAGCCTTGCGGGTCTGTCTATGAAGTCGGTTGAAGAGCAGCTGGCGCTTATCAAGCGCGGTGCGGAAGAAGTATTGGTCGAGTCGGAACTGGTGGAGAAGCTCAAGCGCGGCCAGCCTCTGCGTATCAAGGCAGGTTTCGATCCGACCGCGCCTGACCTGCACCTGGGGCACACCGTGCTCATCAACAAGCTGCGCCAGTTCCAGGAGCTGGGCCACCAGGTCATCTTCCTGATCGGTGACTTCACCGGGATGATCGGTGACCCGAGCGGCAAGAGCGCCACGCGTCCGCCGCTGACTCGCGAGCAGGTGCTGGACAACGCCGAGACCTATAAGCAGCAGGTGTTCAAGATTCTCGACCCGGCCAAGACCGAGGTTGCGTTCAACTCCACCTGGATGGACACGCTGACCCCGGCCGACTTCATCCGCCTGGCGTCGCAGTACACCGTGGCGCGCATGCTCGAGCGCGATGATTTCGACAAGCGTTACACCACCAATCAGCCGATCGCGATCCATGAGTTCCTCTACCCGCTGGTGCAGGGTTATGACTCCGTAGCGCTGAAAGCGGACGTAGAGCTGGGCGGTACCGACCAGAAATTCAACCTGCTCATGGGGCGCGAGCTGCAGCGCGCCTACGGCCAGGAAGCGCAGAACATCGTGACCATGCCGCTGCTCGAAGGGCTCGACGGCGTGAAGAAGATGTCCAAGTCGCTGGGTAACTATGTGGGTATCCAGGAAGCGCCTGGGGTGATGTACAGCAAGCTGGTGTCTATCCCTGACACGCTGATGTGGCGTTACTTCGAGCTGCTGAGCTTCCGCTCGATGGAGGAGATCGACCAGTTCCGTGCTGATGTTGCCAATGGCGCGAACCCGCGCGACATCAAGATCAAGCTGGCGGAAGAGATTGTTGCGCGTTTCCATGGCGAAGAGGCTGCTGCCAACGCCCACCGTGCGGCGGGCAACCGTATGAAAGAGGGCGAGCTGCCGGAAGACTTGCCTGAGATCGAGGTTGCTGCGGCTGAAGACTTGCCGATTGCTGCGGTGCTGAACCGTGCCGGCCTGGTGAAGAACTCGGCAATGGCGCGCGATCTGCTTAATGGCGGCGCGGTCAAGGTTGATGGTGCGGTGGTTGATCGCGACTTCGTGTTTGCGCTGGGTGCTACCCATGTGTGTCAGGCGGGCAAGAAGGCGTTTGGCCGGGTTACCCTCAAGGCGGAGTGATTGCCTGGTGGTGTAGCTATATAGAAGCGGGGAGGCCGGAAGGCCTCCCCGCTTTGTTTTTCAGCGATATCAAAGTTTATTGGAATTAAGGGTTGACGCGGTTTCGAATCCCCTTATAATGCGCCCCACTTCCAGCGTAGTCGGAACGAAAAACTCCTTGAGTTTCAACGAGTTAAATAGTCAAGACGAAGTTTGAAGTGCTTCGATCGAAAGATCGTCAGCGGTTAAGATGGTGGTTGACAGCGCTTCTAAACGCTGTATGATTCGCCTCCCGCTACGAGAGATCGCAGCGAGTCAAGTGTTTGAAGCTAAACGAGTTTCTCGCAAAAAACTTCAAAATAAACGCTTGACAGCAAATGAGGAAAGCGTAGAATGCGCGCCTCGGTTGAGACGAAAAGCTCTTAACCAACCGCTCTTTAACAAATTGAATCAAGCAATTCGTGTGGGTGCTTGTGAGTACGGACTGATAGTCACAAAGATTATCAGCATCACAAGTGACCATGCGAGAAATCACATAGTCATTTGAGATTGCTGAGCCAAGTTTAGGGTTTCTTAAAAACCCAAGCAGTAT